>NZ_AXAB01000023.1:0-158894 GCF_000472645.1 Bradyrhizobium sp. WSM2254
TTGTAGCCGACCTGCCTGCCACGGTTCCGCCTCAGCTCCCGAGAGATCGTTGATGGCGGGCGATCCAAAGCTGCCGCGATTTGCCCGACCGAGTTGCCATTGGCCGAAAGGCGGGCAATCTCGCATCGATCGTCAAGGGAGAGCTGTTTGTAAGTCCGCCCCATGGCAACACCTCCAGTTGGAAGTGTTGCACTTCGTTTGTGAACTCAGGGGACCCATTACCCCAGGAGTCAGTTATCGCGCGCGCTCTTACCCCCAATCTTCGCCATAACCCCCGCCGGTGGTAATGGGTCCTGACTTTCGCCAGGACGACATTGAGGAGGCGGTATGCGCGCTACAGACTCGTCATTGCGAGCGCAGCGAAGCAATCCAGACTATCTCCGCGGAAAGACCAGGGATTGCTTCGCTTCCTCCGGGCTAGGGGACGGACCTTACCCCGCGTTGGCCTTCAGCCCCGCCGCCTGGATGCCCGCGACCGCGCAGGCCTCGTCATTGTCGGAGGTGTCGCCGGACACGCCGACGGCGCCGAGCAACGTGGTGCCGTCCATGATCAGCACGCCGCCGGGGACCGGCACCAGCGCGCCCTTGGCAATCGTGTTCACGGCGTCGATGAAATAGGCCTGCTCCTGGGCCCGCTGGTACAGCGCGCGCGAACCCATGCCCATGGCGAGGGCGCCATAGGCCTTGCCGTGCGCGATCTCGCCCCGCATCAGGCTGGTGCCGTCCTGGGCTGCTGCGACCTTGAGCACGCCGCGCGCGTCCAGGATGGTGACGACAAGCGGCTTCAGCTTCAGCTCGGTGGCCTTCGCGAAGGCGGCGTCGAGGATCTTGCGGGCGGTGTCGAGCGTCAGTTCAGCCATGGTTGGGTTCCTTTGCAGCTGGAGAAGGGAAATTGGTCTTGGCGCGATCGAGGCTCATCGCCAGCACGCGCGCGACGTGAAGCGCTTCGCGTTTCGTGCCGTCGTGGATCTGGTGCCGGCACGAGGTGCCGTCGGCGACGACCAGCGTCGCCTCGCCCGCACGCCGCACGGCGGGCAGCAGCGACAGTTCGGCCATCTCGATCGAGGCATCGTACGTGTCTGCACCATAGCCGAAGGCGCCGGCCATGCCGCAGCAGCTGGACTCGATGGTCTCGACCTCAAGGCCGGGAACGAGCCGCAGCACCTGCTCGACCGGCTTGAAGGCGCCGAAGGATTTTTGATGGCAGTGGCCGTGCACCACGGCCTTGTCGGCGACGGTGCCGAGCGGCAATTGCAGCCGGCCGGCCTGGGCCTCGCGCACCAGGAATTCCTCGAAGGTCAGCGCATGGGCACTGATGGCCTTGGCGTCATCGTCCTTGCGCAGCGATGAAAGCTCGTCGCGCAGCGTCAGCAGGCAGCTTGGCTCGAGGCCGACGATCGGCACGCCGCGCGCAGCGAAAGGCGCGAAGGCGGCCACCAGCCGGTCCAGCTCCGTCCTGGCCTCGTCGACGAGACCCGCGGAGAGAAAGGTGCGGCCGCAGCACAGCGGGCGGCTGCCGCTCGCGGGCTTGGGCAGATGCACGCGATAGCCGCCGGCCGCGAGCACGCGCAGCGCGGCGTCGAGGTTTTCGCGCTCATAGATGCGGTTGAACGTGTCGGCGAACAGCACGACCTCGCGGCCGCTCTCTGGTCCGACCGCTTCCGCGGGCGGCGCAAACACGTCGCTGCGGAAGGCGGGTAGCGCCCGGCGCGCGCTGATGCCGGCAAAGCGCTCGAACAGTTTTCGCAGCAGCGGGCTGTGATTGCGCAAATTCGCGAGCGGCGCGAAGCGCGCGGCGAGGCCGGCATAGCGCGGCAGATAGCCGACCAGGCGGTCGCGCAGCGTCAGGCCGTGGGTGGCGGCGCGTGCGGCGAGCACCTCGATCTTCATCTTGGCCATGTCGACGCCAACAGGGCATTCGTGGCGGCAGGCCTTGCAGGAGACGCAGAGTTTCAGCGTCTCCATCATCTCGTCGGAGGAAAGCGCATCGGGGCCGAGCTGGCCGGAGATCGCGAGCCGCAAGGTGTTGGCGCGCCCCCGCGTCACATCCCTCTCGTTGCGCGTCGCGCGGTAGGACGGGCACATCACGCCGCCCTCGAGCTTGCGGCAGGCGCCGTTGTTGTTGCACATCTCGACCGCGCCCTGGAAACCGCCGCCGGCGCCGGGATAGGCGGACCAGTCGAGTTTTGTCTTGAGCTCAGCGACGCGATAGTCCGGCCTGAAGCGGAACAGCGAGCGGTCGTCCATCCTGGGCGCATCGACGATCTTGCCGGGATTGAGGACACCGGCGGGATCGAAGCGCTGCTTCACCTCCCTGAAATCGGCGACGAGGCGTTCGCCGAACATCGTTTCGTGGAATTCCGAGCGCACCAGGCCGTCGCCGTGCTCGCCGGAATGCGAACCCTTGTATTCGCGCACCAGCGCGAAGGCCTCTTCGGCGATCGTGCGCATCGCCTTGACGTCCTTCTCCAGCTTCAAGTTCAGCACCGGGCGCACATGCAGGCAGCCCTCGGAGGCATGCGCGTACATCGTGCCGCTGGTGCCGTGCCTGGCAAAGACCTCGTTCAGCCGCGCGGTGTAGTCGGCCAGATGCGGCAGCGGCACGGCGCAGTCTTCGACGAAGGAGACCGGCTTGCCCTCCTGCTTCATCGACATCATGACGTTGAGGCCGGCGGCGCGGAAATCGGCGATGCCGCTCTGGAGCGCGGGCTCGGTGATCTCGACCACGCCACCCCATTTGCGCTGCTCGTTGTTCCAGCCGAAGCCGAGATCGCCCATCAGCTCGCCGAGCTGCTTCAGGCGCAGGAGATTGTCGGCCTGGTCCTCTTCGGCGAATTCGACCACCAGCACGGCGTCCGGATCGCCCTTGATCGCGGCCGAGATGATCGGCCTGAACATCGCGATGTCACGGCCGAGCGCGATCATGGTGCGGTCGACCAGCTCGACCGCGATCGGCTTGAGTTTGACGAGATGCTGGGCCGCATCCATGGCCTCGTAGAAGCTGCCGAAATGGCAGACGCCCAGCGCCTTGTTGCGGATGACGGGCCAGAGCTTCAGCTCGACCTTGGTGGTGAAGGCCAGCGTGCCCTCCGAGCCGACCAGCAGATGCGCCATGTTGTTCGGCGCGTTGCGCGGCACCAGCGCATCGAGATTGTAGCCGCCGACGCGGCGCTGCACCTTTGGGAAGCGTGCCGCTATCTCGTCGGCCTCGCGGGTGCCGAGATCGAGCATGTCGCGAAATAGCGCCCGGGCATTGTCGCCGGCATCAATATCGGACAGATCGCGCGACACCTCGCCGAAGCGGCTCAGCGTGCCGTCGGCAAGCGCCGCCTCCATCGACAGCGTGTTGTCGCGCATGGTGCCGTAGCGCAAGCTGCGGCCGCCGCAGGAATTGTTGCCGGCCATGCCGCCGATGGTCGCGCGCGAGGCCGTGGAGACGTCGACCGGAAACCACAGGCCGTGCTTTCTGAGCTGGCGGTTGAGGTCGTCGAGCACGATGCCGGGCTCGACCACGCAGGTGCGGTTCGCGACGTCGAGCGACAGGATGCGGTTCAGGTGCTTCGAGAGATCGACAACGAGGCCGTCATTGACGGTCTGGCCGCATTGCGAGGTGCCGCCGCCGCGCGGGGTGACCTTGCGGCCCTCGTCACGGGCGATCGCCAGGGCCCGCAGCGCCTCGTCCATGGTCTTGGGCACGACCACGCCGGCCGGCACGATCTGATAGAACGAAGCGTCGGTGGCGTAGCGGCCGCGGCTGAAGGGGTCGAACAGGACGTCGCCGGTCAATTCCGACCGCAGGCGCCGTTCGAGCGAGGAGGCGTTTGTCATCCCTGATCCCGGGCTGACCCAGCGAGGCTCGGCCTTGCTGAGTTATTCATTATTGTTCATGACCGATTATATTATGAATTCAAAATGAGCAAGCCAGCCGCCGTCAGGGCGAGGCCGGCGCGTCCTCTTGGGGCTCGGTCAGGTGCTCGATCGCGGCCATTCGCTTGTTGCGCAGGTGCTGGAACAGGATGTCGCTGAGCTCGCTGCCGGCGCGGCGGCGTAGTGCATCGAGAATGGCCTCGTGCTCGCGCATGGCTTCCGCCCAGCGCTGCCGCTTGCGGGCGAAATTGGCCGAATAACGGACGCGGCGAATGCGCCCGGCGAAGTTGGTGTAGGCCGTCTTCAGCGTCTCGTTGCGCGCGGCCGCCACGATGCTCTCGTGAATGCGCTGGTTGGTCTGGAAATAGCCGTGCATGTCGCGGTGCAGATAGTGGCCGTACATCTCGTAATGCAGCTGCTCTATCGCGATGATTTCCGCATCGGTAATGGCCTCGCAGGCGAGGCGCCCGGCGAGGCTTTCCAGGCCCGCCATGACGTCGAACAGCTCCTCGAGGTCGCGCTGGCTGAGCTGGCGCACCCGCGCGCCGCGGTTCGGCAGCAGCTCGATCAGGCCTTCGGCGGCGAGCACTTTGAGCGCCTCACGCAAGGGCGTGCGGGAGATGCCGAGCATCTCGCAGAGCTGGCGCTCGGGAACGCGCGCTCCGTCGGGAATGTTGCCTTCGACCACGTAGTCGCGCAACCGCAGCAGGATCTCGCCGTGAAGCGAGGCCTCCTGGCGATCACCGCCGTTTCCGGCGGGCGGGGCGATTGGAACCCCGGTGTCGGGAATCGTGGATTTCATTTGCAGCACAATAGTTTGCTCGTTTGGTCACGTCGACGTCCACAATCGAATACCAAATTTCGATTGAAAGGACAAAAAATGAATGCAAAATAGTCGGCAACGCCGGCCAGAACCCGCCGACAGGGAGGTTTTCATGCACCAGGGACGCCATTTCCTTCAGATTCCCGGCCCAAGCCCGGTCCCCGAGCGCGTCCTGCGCGCCATGGACATGCCGGTCATCGACCACCGGAGCGCCGAATTCGGCGAGCTCGGCCGGACCGTGCTCGAAGGCAGCCAGAAGATTTTCCAGACCGCGGGGCCGGTGGTGATCTTTCCCTCGTCGGGGACCGGCGCCTGGGAGGCCGCGATCGTCAACACGCTGTCGCCGGGTGACAGGGTGCTGATGGTCGAGACCGGCCATTTCGCCACCCTGTGGCGCCAGATGGCGGGCCGCTTCGGCATCGAGGTCGATTTCGTTCCCGGCGACTGGCGTCGCGGCGCCGATCCCGCCGTGATCGAGGCGAAGCTCGCCGAGGACAAGGCACGCGTGATCAAGGCCGTCATGGTCGTGCACAACGAGACCTCGACCGGTGCGACCAGCCGCATCGCCGAGATCCGCGCCGCGATCGACCGCACCTCGCACCCCGCGCTGCTGATGGTGGACACCATCTCCTCGCTCGGCTCGGTCGACTACCGCCACGACGAATGGAAGGTCGACGTCAGTGTGAGCTGCTCGCAGAAGGGCTTCATGCTGCCGCCCGGCCTCGGCTTCAACGCGATCTCGGAGAAGGCGCGCGCTGCGTCCAAGACCAACAAGATGCCGCGCTCCTATTTCGACTGGGAGGAGATGCTGAAGCCGAACGCGAAAGGCTTCTTCCCCTATACGCCGGCGACCAATCTGCTCTACGGCCTGCGCGAGGCAATCGCGATGCTGCTCGAAGAGGGGCTCGACAACGTCTTCGCCAGGCATCAGCGGCTAGCTGCGGCCACGCGCGCCGCCGTCAATCATTGGGGCCTCGAAGTGCTCTGCCAGGAGCCGGCCGAGTTCTCGCCGGTGCTCACGGCGGTGCTGATGCCGCCGGGACATGATGCCGATCAGTTCCGGAAAGTGGTGCTCGACAATTACAACATGTCGCTCGGCTCTGGCCTGTCGAAGGTCGCCGGAAAGGTCTTCCGTATCGGCCATCTCGGCGAATGCAACGCGCTGACGCTGCTCGGCGCGCTCACCGGCGTGGAGATGGGCCTGTCGGTTGCGGGCGTGCCGCATCGCTCTGGCGGCGTCGATGTCGCGATGAAGCTGCTGGAACAGCGCCCGCAGGGCAATGCGTCGCCGCATCTGAAAGTGGTCGGCACTTAAGTCGCGCGGGACATTCGAGCGGCAATCATAACAACAGCAAGTCGGGAGGGGTGAGATGGGAGTTCGGTTCAAGGCCACGCATGTCGTGCTGGCGATGCTCTGCGCGATGTATTTCATCACCTATGTCGACCGGGTGAACATCGGCACGGCGGCGAGCGAGATCCAGAAGGAGCTCGGCCTGTCGAACACCCAGCTCGGCCTCGTCTTCTCGGCCTTCGCCTATCCCTATCTGCTGTTCCAGGTGATCGGCGGCTGGGTCGGCGATCGTTTCGGGCCGCGCAAGACGCTGTTCTGGTGCGGCATGATCTGGGCGGTCGCCACCATCATGACCGGCTTCGTCAACGGTCTGGCCGCGCTGTTCGTCGCGCGCTTCGCGCTCGGCTTCGGCGAGGGCGCGACGTTCCCGACCGCAACACGCGCGATGCAATATTGGACGCCGGCGAACCGCCGCGGCTTTGCGCAAGGCCTGACCCATTCCTTCGCCCGGCTCGGCAATGCCGTCACGCCGCCCGTGGTGGCGCTGCTGATCCTCTGGCTGACCTGGCGCGGCGCCTTTGTCGTGCTCGGCTTCGTCAGCCTCATCTGGGGCGTGATCTGGGTCTGGTACTTCCGCAACGAGCCGAAGGAGCATGCCTCGATCACCGAAGCCGAGCTTGCGGCGTTGCCGCCGCGCCCGACCGGCGAGCGGCCGCGCGTGCCGTGGGGGCCGCTGCTCGGCCGGATGTGGCCGGTGACGCTGACCTATTTCTGCTACGGCTGGTGCCTGTGGCTCTATCTCAACTGGCTGCCGCTGTTCTTCAAGAACAACTACGGTCTCGACATCAAGAACTCGGCGCTGTTCGCCTCCGGCGTGTTCTTCGCCGGCGTGGTCGGCGACAGCGTCGGCGGCGTGCTGTCGGACAAGATCCTCGACCGCACCGGCAATGTCCGCCTGGCGCGGCTCAGCGTCACCGTTGCGGGATTTACGGGGGCGCTGCTCTCGCTTTTTCCGATCCTGTTCGTCCACGACATCACCATCGTCGCGCTGTGCCTGTCGGCCGGCTTCTTCTGCGCCGAGCTCGTGATCGGCCCGATGTGGTCGATCCCGATGGACATCGCCCCGAAATATTCCGGGACCGCCTCGGGAATCATGAACACCGGCTCGGCCTTCGCGGCCATCGTCTCCCCGCTGGTCGCGGGCTTCGTGATCGACGCGACCGGCAACTGGTACCTGCCGTTCCTGATGTCGATGGGGCTGCTGCTGCTCGGCGGCTTTTCCGCCTTCCTGATGCATCCGGAACGCCCGTTCGCGGAGGCCGAGGGCAGGTTGCCGTCCGGAAAGGTGGTGCCCGCGGAGTAGGGGGCGACGGAGGCCCGCCGCCCATGCATGGGAGGAGCCTTAAGGAGAGGGGACAAGCCGGTCAAATGGTGCTATTCGGCGGCCATCAAAATCAAGGCAAGACCGGGAAGGACGCCGATGACCGTGCATACTGGAAGGCATTTCCTACAGATTCCAGGACCGACCAACGTGCCCGACCGCGTGCTGCGGGCGATGGACATGCCGACGTTGGACCATCGCGGTCCGGAGTTCGCCGAGCTCGGCTTCGCCGTGCTTGCCGCGATGCAGCGCGTGTTCCGCACCAAGCAGCCCGTGATCATCTTCCCCTCGTCCGGCACCGGCGCCTGGGAAGCGGCGATGGTCAACGTGTTCTCGCCCGGCGACAAGGTCCTGATGTGCGAGACCGGCCAGTTCGCCGTGCTGTGGCGCGGCATCGCCGACAAGTTCAAGGTCGACGTCGACTTCATCCCGAGCGACTGGCGCCATGGCGCCGATCTCGCCGAGATCGAGAAGCGGCTCGCGGCCGACAAGCAGCACGCGATCAAGGCGGTCTGCGTCGTGCACAACGAGACCTCGACCGGCTGCGTGACGCCGCCGCTGGAGGTGCGCAAGCTGCTCGACCGCGTCAAGCATCCGGCGCTGCTGATGGTCGACACCATCTCCGGCCTCGGCTCGATGGAATACGAGCACGACGCCTGGGGCATCGACGTCTCGGTCGCGGGCTCCCAGAAGGGCCTGATGCTGCCGCCCGGCCTCGGCTTCAACGCGGTCTCGGAGAAGGCGCTCGCGGTCGCCAAGGCCAATCCCGGCATGCGCTCCTACTGGGACTGGCAGGAGGTCATCAGCTTCAACAAGCTCGGCACCTTCCCCTACACGCCCGCGACCAATCTGCTCTACGGCCTGCGTGAAGCGGTCAAGATGCTGGAAGAGGAAGGGCTGGAGAACGTCTGGACCCGCCACAAGCGCCACAGCGCGGCGACGCGCGCTGCGGTCAAGGTCTGGGGCCTGGAGACGCAGTGCGCCGATCCCGCGGCGCATTCGCCTGCGCTGACCGGCGTGCGCGTGCCGGATGGACACGACGCCGACGCCTTCCGCAAGGTGGTGCTGGAAAACTTCGACATGTCGCTCGGCACCGGCTTGAACAAGGTCAAGGGCAAGGTGTTCCGCATCGGCCATATCGGTCATTTCAACGATCTGATGCTGATGGGTACGCTCGCCGGCGTCGAGATGGGCCTCGATCTTGCAAAGATTCCGCACCGGAGCGGCGGCGTATTGGCGGCCATGGACGTCCTCAAGGGACGCGACGTGGTGCCGATGGCCAAAGCCCAAGTCGCTTAAAGGCGCAGGTGGCCTGAACCAACCTGGAAAGTGAGCGCGCGATGAACGCACCGACGACTGCTAACGAAGACCTGCTCTACTCCGTCCAGGACGGCATCGCGCGGATCACTTTCAATCGCCCGCAGGCGCGCAACGCAATGACCTTCGCCATGTATGACCGCATGGCGGAGATCTGCACCGAGATCAACGCCGACCGCTCGATCAAGGCGCTGATCCTGACCGGCGCCGGCGACAAGGCGTTCGCCTCCGGCACCGATATCTCGCAATTCCGCGCCTTCAAGACTGCGCAGGACGCGCTCGATTACGAGGCCCGTATCGACCGCGTGCTCGGCACGCTCGAGCAGTGCCGTGTGCCCGTGATCGCGGCGATCGCGGGGGCCTGCACCGGCGGCGGCGCCGGCATTGCCGCCTGCTGCGACCTCCGCATCGGGACCGAGACGACGCGCATCGGCTTTCCGATCGCGCGCACGCTCGGCAACTGCTTGTCGATGTCCAACATTAGCCGCGTCGTCTCGCTGGTGGGACCTGCCCGCACCAAGGATATGATCTTCAAGGCGCGCCTGGTCGAGGCGCCGGAAGCGCTCGCCCTCGGCCTGCTCAACGAGATCGTGCCCGACGTCGAGACGCTTCAGCGCCGTGCCGACGAGACCGCGAAGCTCGTCGCGAGCCATGCCCCGCTCACGCTCGAAGCAACCAAGGAAGCGGTGCGCCGCATCCGCCGCACGCTGTCGCGCGAAGAGGGCGAGGACCTGATCCTCAAGGC
This sequence comes from Bradyrhizobium sp. WSM2254, assembly GCF_000472645.1. NCBI lineage: Bacteria > Pseudomonadati > Pseudomonadota > Alphaproteobacteria > Hyphomicrobiales > Nitrobacteraceae > Bradyrhizobium > Bradyrhizobium sp. WSM2254. Next base: position 9,425 of record NZ_AXAB01000023.1, read on the forward strand.
CTATATGAGCGAAGATTTCCGCGAGGGCATGGACGCCTTCCTCAACAAGCGCACGCCCGTCTGGAAGGGCAAGTAGCGAGCGCGCCGTCGAGCGCTTTCCGTCAGCCGAAAGTCATATGCGGAGATACGTCCGTCTGCTTGAACTCGTCAGCAATAGTCCGCACAATGCAGCGATAACCTTCCCGGCATCACAAAGCCAATAAGAATCAGGGGACGAAACTCGTGCGAATTTCAGTGAAAGCCGTCGGCGCCGCGACAGCGCTGTTGTTGGGCACGCCGGCTTTTGCCGGCTGGGAACCGACCAAGCCGGTCGAGATTGTGGTGGCGGCCGGTGCGGGCGGTGCTTCCGATCAGATGGCGCGAATGATGCAGGCCGCGATCCAGAAGAACAATCTGATGAAGCAGCCGATGGTCGTCTCGCTCAAGGGCGGCGCCTCGGGCGCGGAAGCACTGATGTACATGAAGTCCAGCGAAGGCGACCCGAACAAGGTGCTGATCGCCTATTCCCTGATCTACATGCTGCCGCTGTCGGCGAAGATTCCGTTCAACTGGCGTGAGCTGACCCCGGTCTCCGTGATTGCGCTCGACCAGTTCGTGCTGTGGGACAACAGCGCCGGTCCGAAGACGGTGAAGGAATTCGTCGCGGCCGCGAAGGCGGCGAGCTCGCCGTTCAAGATGGGCGGCACCGGCTCCAAGCGCGAGGACCACGTGCTGACCGTGTTCCTGGAGCAGAAGACCGGCGCGAAATTCTCCTATCTGCCCTACAAGTCCGGCGGCGAGGCCGCGACCCAGCTCGTCGGCAATCACACCGAAGCCAACGTCAACAACCCCAGCGAAAACCTCGAAGTCTGGCGCGCCGGTCAGGTGCGTCCGCTCTGCGTGTTCGACAAGGAGCGCATCTCCTACACCAGCAAGGTGACGGACACGCAGTCCTGGGCCGACATCCCGACCTGCAAGGAGGAGGGCGTCGACGTGCAGTATCTGATGCTGCGCGCGATGTTCCTGCCCGGCAAAGTGACTGCCGAGCAGCAGGCGTTCTATGTCGAGCTGTTCCACAAGGTGACGCAGACCGCCGAGTACAAGGACTACATGGAGAAGCAGGCGTTGAAGCCGATCTTCCTCACCGGCAAGGACATGGTGCAATTCCTCGAGGAGGACGATGCCACCAACAAGGCGCTGATGACGGAAGCCGGATTCGTCGCGAAGTAGTCGGTCTTCACCTCTCCCCGCTTGCGGGGAGAGCATAGGCCGCCTAGGCGGCCGTTCTTAAGGGACGCCGAAGCGAAGCTTCGGCTATGTCGCATCGAAGATGCGATGCAGGTGAGGGGGACTCTCCGCGAGTCCGACTTTCACCGTCCCCGTGGAGACTCCCCCTCACCCTGACCCTCTCCCCGCAAGCGGGGAGAGGGGATTGGCCACAGCGTTTGTTGTCAGCACATGTCCCAAACCGATATCGAAATCGTCGTCGACGATCCGACCGCGCCTGAAGACGATTCGCCCTCCGTCGTCAGCTCCGGCACGATCGAAATCCTTGTCTGCCTCCTGCTGCTCGCGCTGGCCATCACGCTCGGCTACGACAATTGGCGCACCGGGGCGTCCTGGGACGCAACCGGGCCCGAACCCGGCTATTTCCCGTTCTATCTCTCCCTCATCCTCGCCGGCGGCAGCCTCTACGGCCTGGTCACGGCGCTCGTCGCGCGCCGGGCGACGTCCGGAAGCTTCGTCACGCGCGCGCAGGCGCGCCGCGTCATGGCGGTGTTCGTACCGACGCTGCTGTTCTGCCTCGTCACGCAATTCCTCGGCCTCTATGTCGCGAGCTTCCTGCTGATCGCGAGCTTCATGCGCCTCGTCGGCAAGATCGCGCTGTGGAAGTCGCTGCTCACCGCGCTCGTGTTCACGGCGATCATGTTCGTCACCTTCGACATCGCCTTCGACGTCATCATGCCGAAGGGACCGCTCGAAGCGGCCTTCGGTCACTAAGGCGGCCCCGCGATGGAAGCTCTCGGTCTCCTGTTTCACGGCTTCGCCGTCCTGCTGACGTGGAAGACGCTCGTGCTGATGATGGTCGGGCTGGTGCTCGGCATCTTCGTCGGCGTGCTGCCCGGGCTCGGCGGCCCCAACGGCGTTGCGATCCTGTTGCCGCTGACCTTCACGATGGATCCGACCTCCGCCATCGTGATGCTGTCCTGCATCTATTGGGGCGCGCTGTTCGGCGGCGCCATCACCTCGATCCTGTTCAACATCCCGGGCGAAGCCTGGTCGGTCGCGACCACCTTCGACGGCTATCCGATGGCGCAGCAGGGCAGGGCGGCGGAGGCGCTGACCGCGGCGTTCACGTCCTCCTTCATCGGCTCGCTGGTCGCCGTGCTCCTGATCACCTTCCTCGCGCCGATGATCTCGTCCTTTGCGTTGAAGTTCGGCCCGCCCGAGTTCTTCGCAGTGTATCTGTTGACCTTCTGCTCCTTCGTTGGCCTCGGGCGCGAGGCCAAGCACAAGACGGTCATCTCGATGTCGCTCGGGCTGCTGCTCGCCGGCATCGGCATGGACACGGTGTCGGGCAATCTGCGCATGACCTTCGGCTCGGCCGAGCTCTTGCGCGGCATCAACTTCCTCGTCGCCGTCATCGGCCTGTTCGGCATCAGCGAGATCCTGCTGACGATGGAGGAGCGTCTGGCATTGCGGGGACATGCAGCGAGCATCTCGCTGCGCGTCGTGCTCAGCGTCTGGAAGGACCTGCCGAAATACTGGGTGACGCTGCTGCGCTCCTCCTTCATCGGCTGCTGGCTGGGCATCACTCCGGGCGGGGCGATCGCCGCGTCCTTCATGGGCTACAATCTCGCCAAGCGCTTTTCCAAGGATCCCGAGAGTTTTGGCAAGGGCCGCATCGAGGGCGTGTTCGCGCCGGAAACGGCGGCGCATGCCTCCGGCACCGCGGCGCTGCTGCCGATGCTGGCGCTCGGCATTCCCGGCTCCGGCACCGCCGCGATCCTGCTCGGCGGCCTGATGGTGTGGGGGCTCAATCCGGGCCCGTTGCTGTTCGTCGAGCACAAGGACTTCGTCTGGGGGCTGATCGCCTCGATGTATCTCGGCAACGTCGTCGGTCTCGTGCTGGTGCTGACGACGGTGCCGATTTTCGCCTCGATCCTGCGGGTGCCGTTCGCGGCGGTGGCGCCGATGATCGTGGTGTCCTGCGCGATCGGCGCCTATGCGATCCAGAACGCGATGTTCGACATCTGGCTGATGCTCGGCTTCGGGGTCGTCGGCTACGTCTTCAAGAAGATCGGCATTCCGCTCGCGCCGTTCACGCTGGCGCTCGTGCTCGGCAACCGCGCCGAGGATGCCTTCCGCCTGTCGATGATCGGCTCCGGCGGCGACCTCAAAGTGTTCTGGTCGAACGGGCTGGTCGGCTCGATCACGACGCTGGCGATCGTGCTGCTGTTTTGGCCGGTGATCGACGGGTTGCTGGGCCGCGTCGGACTGACGCAGCGGACCAGGGCGACATCGCGCTAGGCCTGTAGAACAACACTGTTCCAAATCAACGACTTAGAGAATGTGGTGGCGTTCGGGTGCCGGCACAACCTTAAGCCCGATTATTTCCAGATGTTGCTGGCGCGGCACAGCCCTTGGGTGGGGAGCGGGGTATATTTTGATCACAAGATTGTGCGGGATGAGGAATTGCTATGAAGCGGATTGTGATTGGAATGGCAGCGGCGATGTCGCTGTTCGCGACGGGCGCACTGGCGGCCGACCTCGCGGCGAAGCCCTACGTCAAGGCACCGGTCATGGTCGATCCGGTCTGGAGCTGGACCGGCTTCTACATCGGCGTCAACGGCGGCTATAGCTGGGGGCGTTCGCGCACCGACGTCACCTACAACAACACGGCGACTGGGGCGGTGATCGCGCCTCCGGCGGGCTCCATCACCAGCGCGTCGTTCGACATGAACGGCGGCGTCGCCGGCGGTCAGGCGGGCTACAACTGGCAGAGCGCCAACTGGGTGTTCGGCGTCGAGGGCGACCTGCAGTGGTCGGGTGAAAAGGGCAGCGCCTTCTTCAACTGCGGCGGCGTCGCGCCTGCCGGTGGTGCCTGTCTTCCCGGGCTGACCTTCCTTCCGGCCGGCGGTCTGGCCGGCACCACGCTGACGATCGACCAGAAGCTCCAGTGGTTCGGCACGGTTCGTGGTCGCGTCGGCATCCTGGCGACCCCGAAGGTGCTGTTCTACGGCACCGGCGGTGTGGCCTTCGGCGAGATCAAGACCACTGGCACCATGACTGGCTTCACGCCCGCTGGCGTCGCGATCGCCTCGGTCGGCTCGAGCTCCGATACGCGCGTCGGCTGGACCGTCGGCGCTGGTGTCGAAGGCAAGATCACCCAGAACTGGAGCGCGAAGCTCGAATATCTCTACATGGATCTCGGCCGCTTCTCGGCGGGTCCGTTTACGCTCGCGCCGGCTTCCGCGATCGCCGCCAATACCTCGTCGCGCTTCACCGACCACATTCTGCGCGCCGGCATCAACTATCAGTTCGGCGGCCCGGTGGTTGCCAGGTACTGAGATCAACAGAGGCGTCAACAAGAAGCAAAGCCCGGCCTCGCGCCGGGCTTTGTCGTTCCTCTCCTGATTCTTGGACATGACGCAGGGCCGACGATCGGACAGTGCGACCCGCTTGTTGCGGGTGTGCCACATCCGCGGCCTGATCTGCTCTGATTGGATTGTCGAAGCTGCGCGTACCGGGCCTCTTTCGAGGCCCTCGCGTCCGTCCCCAAGATTCATCCCCGCCGCCAAACCGCGCTGAAATAGCAGCGATCTCGAGATCGTCCCGATGGCCCGCGCGCGCCCCACGCGCGCGAGCGGCTGCACGCGTCCTCTGAACGACCGACGTTCGAACGCAGGACGCGAAGAGATGCGCTCTTTCCTAGTGTCGCCGCACTGAATCGCCCGCGCATCTTGCGAGCAGGCGAACAGGCAACGCCATTTTCTCGAGGGAAGATTGATGACACGAACTTTGCTGGTCGCGGCGGCGATCGCCATGCTGCTTGCACCGCGTGCCTTCGCCGCCGATCTGGCGGTGCCGCACATCCATACCAAGGCGCCGCCGGTGGCCGTCGATCCCGGCTACAATTGGAGCGGCTTCTATGCCGGCATCAATGTCGGCTATGGCTGGGGCCGCTCGGCCACCACGGCCGACTTCATCGACAGCGGGGGCGGCGCGCCGCTGAGCTCGAGCGCCGGCACGTTCGATCTCAACGGCGTCACCGGTGGCGGACAGATCGGCTACAACTGGCAGCGCGGGATGTTCGTGGCGGGCTTCGAGGCCGACTTCCAGGGCAGCGGCCAGAAGAACCGTTTCGACGCGCTGTGTGCCGGCGCACCGGCCGGTTTGCAGGACGGCGTCTGCACGCCGGGCCATCGCGGCGACAACACGTTCGATCCCGCGCTGCCTGTTACGTTCGATCTCACCCAGAAGCTCGACTGGTTCGGCACCGTCCGCGGCCGTCTCGGCGTCGCCGTGACGCCGCGCGTGCTGCTCTACGGCACCGGCGGTCTCGCCTATGGCCGCGTCTCCACCGCAGGGAGCGTGAGCGCGATCAATGTCGGCGGCTTCCCGGGCGCCGACGGAGGAACGTTCACGCCTGTCGCGACGAGCTTCAGCAGCAGCACGTCGAAGGTCGGCTGGACCGCGGGCGCCGGCATCGAAGGCGCCTTCGCCGACAATTGGAGCGCCAGGCTCGAATATCTCTACGTCGATCTTGGAACGGTGTCGGGCACGCTCGCAACTCCCGTGATCGCGCTCAGCGGCGCGCCGCTGGTCGTCGGCTATCGCTCGCACGTCACCGACAACATCCTGCGCCTCGGTGTGAACTATCGCTTCAGCGGGACCTGAGCGACTGTTTCGCAAAGCGTGGTTGCGAGTCGAAAGCCCGGTGGTCGCGCCGGGCTTTCGTGTGTCCGGAGTGAAAACAGTCAGGCCCCGTGACGCTTTCTCTCCCTTGTCAGCGGCGTTAATCGGGATCACTATGCAAGCATAGATAGAAACTTATTTGATCTGATTTTTTCGGAGGATGTCATGGCCATTGAACGTTATCGCGCCCAGAGGGGCGCCGAGATTCCTCACGCGGTCGCCGCCGCAGCCGCCCGAGGTTACACGATCGAAGTTCATTTCCTGGGCGGACTGACCGCCAAACAAAAGGCCGCTTTCAAGCTTGCGGCAAACCGGTGGACCCACGCCATCGTGGGCGACTTGCCGGACGTCACGGTTGGCGGCGAAAGGATCAACAATCTTCGTATCACAGCGCAAGGCACTGACATTGACGGCCCCGGAAATGTACTCGGCCAGGCGGGGCCGGACCGCCTGCGTCCGAAGAGTGCAGGGGCCGCTGCGTTCCTGCCGGCGACGGGTGACATGCAATTCGACATTGCCGATCTCGCCGCCATGGAAGCCGACGGCACCCTGAACGACGTCATCACGCACGAGATGGGTCATGTGATCGGCATCGGAACGATCTGGACGAACAAGAGATTGTTGAAGGGCGTCCGCACGCACAATCCGACTTTCCACGGTGCCAACGCCATGCGCGAATACGGCAAGCTCCGCGGCTCCGCTACGCCGCTCCCCGTTCCCGTCGAAAACAAGGGTGGCGAGGGGACGGTGGATTCGCATTGGCGCGACGCTGTTTTCGGCGCGGAATTGATGACCGGCTTCGTCAATGAGGGCGGCAATCCGATGAGCCGGTTGACGATCGCCAGCTTGCAGGATCTGGGCTATGAGGTGAACATGGAGGTTGCGCAGCCATATCACCTGCCCAATCATCTCCATATGGCTGAGGCGGGACTTGCTGCCGCGCATGATGAAAAGCCAAGAGGCATCGTGCTCCCGCGGATTCCGATCACGTTGCCTGATGAGAGCCTCGAACCTTAGGCCAAAGCACCGCCGAGCAAGGCTTCGCTCGGAATTCAGGGAAACCGGATCATGGAGGGTATGAAGCGACCGGAAGCGATTGTGCTTCCAGATTCGTCATTGATCCCGTCCGACTGTCTGATCTCGCCTCCGCCCAACCAGTTCACGCACGAGGTGGCGAGATCGCAGCCATTCTATGCCTCGCGCGGCATGCCGAGCGGACCACCGACCGGGCAATTCGAGGCGGGAGCCAAAGTCGTTCTGCTCTATCATGATGGCGGAGAGCTTTGTCGGGTTGTCGATGCCGGCGGCCACTATGTCGACACGCGCTTCGACGGCTTGCGCAAGATCTAGACGACTGCGTACGCCGCTTTCAGACCACCTTGCGCTGACGCAGCTCCGCGATCTCGTCGGCGCCGAAGCCGAACTCCTTCAGTACCTCGTCGGTCTGCTCGCCGAATTCCGGCGGCCGCGCCACCATCTTGCTCGGCGTGCGCGACAGCGTCACGGGCTGGCCGACCAGGCGGATGTGGCGGTCCTCGTCGTTCGGCACGTCCTGCGCGATGCCAAGATGCCTGACCTGGGCATCCTCGAACATCTGGTCGATGGCATAGATCGGCCCGCAGGGCACGCCGGCGTCGTTGAATTCCCGGACCCAGGTCTCGGTCGACTTCGTCACGGTGCGCTTCTCGATCTCGGCGTTGAGCGCGTCGCGGTTCTTGGAGCGGGCGGGGGCCGTCGCATAGTCGGGGTGGCTAAAGAGCTCCGGCGCGCCGATCGCCTGGGCGCAGCGCTCCCAGATCCGCCCGCCCGTGGTGGCGATGTTGATGTAGCCGTCCGAGGTCTTGAACACGCCGGTCGGGATGCTGGTCGGGTGATTGTTGCCGGCCTGCTTGGCGACTTCCTTCTCCATCAGCCAGCGCGCGGCCTGGAAGTCGAGCATGAAGATCTGGGCCTGGAGCAGCGAGGTCTGCACCCACTGGCCCTTGCCCGAGACCTCGCGCTCGAGCAGCGCCGTGAGGATGCCCATGGCGCAGAACAGGCCGGCGGTGAGGTCGGCGACGGGAATGCCGACCCGCATCGGGCCTTCGCCCGGCGCGCCGGTGATCGACATCAGCCCGCCCATGCCCTGCGCGATCTGATCGAAGCCTGGCCGCTTGTGATAGGGGCCGTCCTGGCCGAAGCCGGAAATGCTGCCATAGACGATGCGCGGATTGATCGCGGCGAGGCTGTCGTAGTCGATGCCGAGCTTCTTCTTCACGTCGGGACGGAAATTCTCGACCACGACATCGGCCTTGGCGGCGAGCCGCTTGAACACGGCGAGCCCGCGCTCGTCCTTCAGGTTCAGCGTCATCGCACGCTTGTTGCGGTGCAAATTCTGGAAGTCGGAGCCCCGCCGCGGCCCGCCCGGCTGTTCCCCGCCGGTATCCTCGGTCAGCGCGTCGATCTTGATCACGTTGGCGCCCCAGTCCGCGAGCTGCCGCACGCAGGTGGGCCCGGATCGGACACGGGTCAGATCGAGCACGGTGAAGCGCGACAGGGCTTCCGAGGCATGCGGAAAGGGCATCTTGAAGGGCTCCGGGACAGATTGCGGGCCTACCATAGTGCCCAACGCCCATGCGACAAGTCTGGGCCGACGCGGATGCCGCCTGTCGAAATGCAGTGCCTGACGGGGCTGGGCTGGCGCGGCTTGCTGCGCCGCGTGAAAGGGATCAGCGCGGCAGGCGCTTCAGCTCGGCGCGCGCCTGCTCGGCCAGCGGGGCGTCGCCGTGGCGCGCAATGAACAGCTCGAGCGCCTCCCGTGTTCCGGTCCGACGGGCGGCTTCGTACTCCTCCGCCACCGCGGCGGAAGGATCGCGCGCCATTGGCATGGAGGGTGCGCGGCCCGCCTTGCCGCGGTCTTTGCCGCCGTCCTTGCCGTTTTCATCCGCGTTGGCCTTCACGACCATGACAGGCTGTTCTCCGATGGACAGGTGATCCGGCCCGGCGACCACCGCAAGGACGCCGACGAGACCGGCCGAGAAGGAGCCAAGTTTCATGATTCTCCTCTGGAGATCCCGTGCTCGGCCCCGTATGACTACGGAATGCTTGGCCCGTATGATTACGGGATTTGATGGCTAATACAACTTTATGGAAGGGCCCGCACGCAGGCACAAAATTTAATCCAAACGTTTACCTCTGAGGCTAGAATCATACGCCTTCGCCCGAATCGCGCGGGTAGCTCCGGAGAGTCCATTGGCCACCGCTGTCACCGTCAGTGCCACCAATAACGCCGAGATCGACGGCCTGCTGTCGGGCGCCAAATGGTCCGGCTCGATCACCTACAGCTTTCCGGACTCGCCCAGCGATTACGCCAATCCCTACGGCGGCGGCAACAGTGAGCCGACCACGTCTGGTTTTGCCTCGGCGCCGAGCCAGATGCAGGCGGCGATCAACTACGCGATCGGACTGATCCTCGGCTACACCAACGCCAATATCCAGTACGCAGGGACGAACGGCGCCGACATCATGGTCGCGCAGTCACCGTCGGCCAATCCGACCTCCTACGCCTATTACCCCGGCAACTACGCGTCCGGCGGCGATATCTGGTTCGGGACTCAGTACAATTACTCGCTTGCCGCGCTCGGCAATTACTATTTCGCGACCGCGCTGCACGAGCTCGGCCACGCCGTCGGCCTCAAGCACAGCCAGGAAACGGGCGGCGTCGCCAACGTCGCTGTGCCGAGCGCGCACGACGACAGCGAATACACCGTCATGAGCTATCGCAGCTATGTCGGCGGCTCGACCACGTCCGGCTACACCAATGAGGCGTACGGATTTTCGCAGACCTATATGGCCAACGATATCCTCGCGCTCCAGACGATGTACGGCGCGGACTACACGACCCAGAGCAGCAACACGGTCTACACCTGGAATCCGACCACGGGACAGGAATTCATCAACGGCGCGGGGCAGCTCGCGCCGGGCGGTGGCGTCGGAGGCTCGGCCAATCGCATTTATGAGACGGTCTGGGACGGCGGCGGCGTCGATACCTATGACCTGTCGAACTACACGACGAACCTGAGCATCAACCTCAATCCCGGTGCGGCGTCGGTGTTCTCCTCCGTGCAGCTGGCCAATCTCGGCAATGGCCACTACGCATCGGGCAACGTCTACAACGCCTATCTCTATAATGGCGACGCGCGCTCCTACATCGATAACGCCATCGGCGGGTCCGGCAACGACACGCTGGTCGGCAACGCGATCGCCAACGCGCTGAACGGCGGCGGTGGCAACGACACGATCACGGGGGGCGCGGGCAACGACGCCATCAATGGCGGCTCGGGCACCGACACCGCGGTGTATTCGGGCAGCCGGGCCAACTATCTGATCTCGTACAACGCGGCGACCCAGACGTTCACTGTGACCGACCAGCGCAGTGGCGCGCCCGATGGCACCGATACCGTCACCGGTGTCGAAAATTTCCAGTTTGCCGATGGCACGGTCGCCAGCTCCAGTCTGATGGCAATCGTGATCGAAGCGCTCGGATCGACCAGCCTGGTGCTGTCCGGCGGCAATTATCACCTGAACAGCATCGCAACCGACACCGGCCCCATCCTGAAATATGCGGGCTCTCCGGTGATCGCCCCGAACTGGGGATCGTGGACCGTCATTGCCGCCGAGCAGGTGACGGGCGGCGGCTACGATGTCGTCTGGAGGGATTCGTCGAGCGGCCATTATTCGGTTTGGAGCACGGACAGCGGTGGCAACTTCGTCACGACTCTCGGCTCTGCTCCCGACATGCTGGGGACCGATCCGTCCCTGAAAGCGCTGGAGTCGGTACTGCATCAGGATCTGAACGGCGACGGCACGATCGATGTCCCCGTTGTCCCCGTCACCAGCAGCACGACGATCGAAGCGCTCGGATCGACCAGCCTGGTTTTGTCCGGCGGCAATTACCACCTGAACAGCATCGCTAGCGGCACCGGACCTACCCTGAAATATGCGGGCTCTGCGGTGATCGCCGCGAATTGGGGAGCGTGGACGGTCATTGCCGCCGAGCAGGTGACGGGCGGCGGCTACGATGTCGTCTGGAAGCATTCGGCTACCGCCCACTATTCGGTCTGGAGCACGGACAGCAACGGCAACTTCCTCACGACTCTCGGCTCGGCTCCGGAGATGCTGGGGAGCGATCCAGCGCTGAAAGCCCTGGAGCCGACGCTTCATCAGGATCTCAACGGCGACGGCACGATCGATGTCCCCGTTGTCACCCCCGTCACGAGCGGCACGACGATCGAAGCGTTTGGATCGACCAGCCTGGTTCTATCCGGCGGCAATTATCACCTGAACAGCATCGCCACGGACACCGGCCCCATCCTGAAATATGCTGGCAATGCGGTGATCGCCGCGAATTGGGGATCGTGGACGGTTATTGCCGCCGAGCAGGTGACGGGCGGCGGCTACGATGCCGTCTGGAGGGATTCGGCGAGCGGCCATTATTCGGTTTGGAGCACGGACAGCAACGGCAACTTCCTCGCGACTCTCGGCTCGGCTCCCGAGATGGTGGGGAGCGATCCAGCGCTGAAAGCGTTGGAGCTGACGCTTCATCAGGACCTCAACGGTGACGGCACGATCAGCGGGCCCGTCACCAGCAGCACGACGATCGAAGCGCTCGGATCGACCAGCCTGGTTCTGTCCGGCGGCAATTATCACCTGAACAGCATTGCAACCGGCACCGGTCCCGTCTTGAAATATGCGGGCAATGCGGTGATCGCCGCGGATTGGGGAGCGTGGACGGTCATTGCCGCCGAGCAGGTGACGGGCGGTGGCTACGACGTGGTCTGGAAGCATTCGGGCACCGGCCACTATTCGGTCTGGAGCACGGACAGCACCGGCAACTTCCTCGCAACTCTCGGCTCCGCTCCCGAGATGGTGGGGAGCGATGCAGCGCTGAAGGCACTGGAGCCGACGCTCCATCAGGATCTCAACGGCGACGGCGCCGTCGGCGCAGCGCCTTGGACCGACGGATTCGTGTTCAATTCCGTTCAGGGGGGATCGTCATCCTCCAGCACGCCGGATGTGCCCGACCCCATGCCCGATTGGGTTGGCGCGCAGGCCACGCCCTCGGTGTCGGCATCCGTCGAGACGCCGGCGAATCACGATGCCACGGCGCATGATCTTCTCCACAATGTGCTGAGCCTGGGCTTCCTGCTCGCCTGACGATGCGCGTCTCGTCGCCCCGAACCGATATGCCCTCAGCGCGCCGCGAGCTCCGACATGGAGGCACTTCGCGGATTGGCGAGTGTACTGCCTGAGATAGCTGGGCGATCAGTGTGACGGGGCGAAGTCGGGCACTATCGCCATGGTGACATAATGCCCCTGTTTTGCCCGACGTGTCAAAATCGCTTCGGAAAATCCACAAAGCGCATAGGTCGGTAGCTAAGTCATTGACAAAGCTGCATCCGTCTACTTTGCATGGGGTTGTTTTCGCGCTTTTTGTGAGATCGGCCTCGGATATGACGATTGTCGCGCGTGTGATGCCAGGACTCCTCGATGAGCGGGGCCGATTGCTTGCCGGGAAGGATGCGGCTTGATCGACACGCAACCTGACGTGCCCGGCAAGGCCGACGGTGCGCCCGGACCCGGCGTCGGCCGCGCCCGCCGGCTGGTGCAGGGCTGGTCCGCCAACCTCGTCCAGATGGTGCTGGGGCTGACCCAGCAGCTGTTGCTGATCCCCGCGTTCCTCCACGTCTGGAGCGGCGACATGCTCGCGGCGTGGCTGACGATCTATGCGGCCGGCAGCCTCGTCGTCGTCGCGGACGCAGGATTGCAGCTTCGCGCGATCAACCGCTTTCTCGCCTTCAAGTCCTGCGCCGATTGCGACGGGCGCACGGCGTATTTCTATTCAGCCCTGCTGCGGATCTATCTCGCGATCATCGCGGGGCTCGGTGTCCTCTTGTGCGCGGCCGTTGTCCTGGCGCCGCCATCGGTGGTGCTCGGCTTTCACGCGACGCCGACATTCGATTCCGCGATGCTGGTGATGATTCTGGGCATGATTCTGACCCTGCCCGCCAACCTCGTCTCCGGCCTCTATCGCGTGCGCGGCCGGTATGGCCGGACGGTCTGGCTGCAAAACGCCGCCCTGCTGCTCGGGCAGATCGCGCAGCTCGCTGCACTCGCGACGTTCGGCAGCCTGCTCGCGGTCGCGATCGCCTTCGTGTCGATGCAGCTCCTGTTCGCGGTCTTCCTCGCTGCGTTCGACGCGCCGCGATTGTTTCCGTTCCTGCGCCGTGCCGGCAGGCCGCCATTCGTGTCGCCGTCCCTGCGCTGGAGTATCGGGCAGTTCGGCCGCGCGCTGCCTTTCGCGGTCGCCAACTTCACGGAGCTCGCGCTGGTCAACGTTCCGGTGCTGCTCGTGTCCGCGCTGGTCACCAACCGCGTCGCGGTGGCGCAATGGGGCCTGACGCGTGTGATCGCGAGCCTGGTCCGCGGCCTCTGCCTCCAGGTCACGCTGCCGCTTGCCGCCGAGCTCGGCCATGACCATGCGATCGGCGACAAGGAGCGGCTGCGCCGGCTCTACGCCCATGGCTCGGTGTTCGTGACCGGCCTTGCCTGCCTGATCGTCGCCGGCCTGCTGCCGTTCTGGCCCGATTTCTTCGCGCTGTGGACCCATGGCAGTATCCCCTATGACGCGCCGCTCACGGTGACGCTGCTGCTCGGTTCGGCTGCGGTCGCGCCCTCGCTGCTGGCGCTCGGCTTTGCCAACCACAGCAATCGCGGCGAGCTTCTGATCCGGACCAAGGGACTTCAGCTCGTCGTCTTCCTGGTGCTGTCCTTCGTCCTGATCCCGCGGCTCGGACCGCTCGGCGCCGCGTTTGCCGTGGTCGCGAGCGACATGCTGGTCCAGTTCGGTCTGCTCGCGTTGATGGTCATGCGGCAGACCCTGCATCATCCGTTCAGGCACATCGCCTTCCTGATGCTGCTGGCCGTCGGCGTCGTGGCGTCGGGCTGGCTGATCGGGCTCGCGATCACCGCGCTCGTGCCGGGGAGCGGGCTCGTGCATTTTATCGTAGAGTGCGCGATCTGGCTGGCGGCGGTCGGCGTGCTCGCGAGCCCGCTGTTGAGTACGGCCTTGCGGCAGCGCCTGCGGGCGCTGATTCCGGCCTAGCCGGTCGTATTTAACGCGCGGTCAGCGCGAGCCGGTGCTTCAGCCGTTCCAGATGCCGGGCGAATTGCCGATGCCCGGCCTCGGTCTCCCCGGCAAACTGCGCGAGCCGCAGTTGTCCGGCCGCGCGTAGCCGCTCGCGCGTGCCGTCGGTGCGAAGGGCGACGATCGCGTCCGCCAGCGAGCGCGGATCGTCATAGTCGAACAGCAGCGCGGCATCGCCGGCCTGCGCCTTGAAGGCCTCGGGATAGATCACGGGCGTGCCGACCGCCCAGGCCTCCATCGGCGGCAGGTTGGTCGGGCCGAAATAGCTCGGCATCGCCAGCGCCGCGGCGCCGCGGTAGAGCGCGCCGAGCTCGGCGGACTCGACGAAGCCGATGATGGAGATCTGACCCGACAACCCGTAAGTGCGGATCGCGGCGTTGACCTTGTCGCGGCCGCCGCGGTCCGAGCCGCACAGCACCAGCCGTTCGGTGATGCCGCGCTCGCGCAGCAGCGCGAGCGCGGCGAGCAGCGTCATGTGGTTCTTGTGCGGCCAGAACTGCGCCGGATAGAACAGATAGCCCGGCTCGAGCCCGTACTTCGCCAGCACCGCCGCATCAGGGGCAGCGTCAGGTGCTGACTTGCTGACATAGGCCGATGGCGAGAACGGGATGCAGACCGCGCGCTCCCGTTCCATGGCGTAGCGGCGGCAGAGATCGTCGATCAGCTCGGGCGCATTGACGATCACGATCGCCGCCTTGGTGCTCGCGAGGCCGAACAGGATCTCGCGGCGCTCGAACTCGCCGAAGGTCCGGACCTCCGGAAACTCGGGCGCGTCGCGATGGCAACCGTCGAAGATCGTGATGATGAAGGGCAGCTGGTAGAGCAAGAGGTGCCGCTTCGAGGTCGAGGTGAAGTGCACGACGTCGATGCCGTCGCGGATCAACGCGCGTTCGAACGGCGATCTCAGCCTCAGCGCGATCTGCACGAGATCGAACGGCCCGCAATATTTCAGGAACAGGAAGGCATAGTCGAGCACGCCGAACTTGAGCAGGCCGGCTGCGACGCCGAACTCCTTCAGGATGTCCAGCGTCTTCGGATAGGGCGAGTACACCACGATCTCGTTGCCGGAGGCGGCCGCCCAGTCGCGCAGCCAGAGCAAGTCGTTGAGCGGCTGCTGAAAGCCGCCACCGACCTCGAGCGCCTGCTCCAGCATGACGGCGAGCCGCAGGGGTCTCACGGCGTGCCGCTCTTTCTGGCGACCGCGTAGGCGGCCCAGCTCTTCGTGTGCGGTGCGTCCTGGGTCAGCCAGGCGGCGTGGACGGCGGGCCGAAAGCCGCTCGCCTCGAGCGCCGCATCGATCTCGAACGGAAACCAGTAGCGCAGGTGGTGCGCTTCCTCGACACGCCGGATCGTGGCGCGATCCGTGTCCTCGCAGAACAACGTGTAGTTCACGGTGACGGTCGCGGCCTGCTCGTCGTGGTTGGATTGCGCGATGCGGGTGAGACGCAGCGGCTTCTGCTCGATCACCTTGACCCTGGTCTCGACGCCCTGCGCCAGCACGGCGCCGCCGTACCAATAGTCGAAGAAGAACACGCCGCCGGGCTTCAATGCGGCGTGCGCGGTGCGAAACATGGCCGCCAGCGCATCGCGGCTGGTCTGGTAGCTCGCAACGTGGAACAGCGACACCACCGCGTCGAAGTCGCGCTCGGGACCGGCTTCACGGGCGTCGCCCTGCCGGAACGGAATCGAAAGGCCGGCCTGCTCGGCGCGGGCCTTGGCACTCGCGATCATCTCGTGGCTGAGATCGATGCCGGCAACGGTCCAGCCGTCGCGCGCGAAGGCGAGAGCATGCAGGCCGGTGCCGCAGCCGAGATCGAGCAGCCTGCCCGAGGTGACGCCGTGGTCGCGCAGGCGCGCTTCGACGAACGCCGTCTCCGCCGCGTAGTCCTTGTCCCGGTAGAGGAGATCGTACCAGGGCGCGTATTCGGCGAACACCGTCACGCCAAAATCTCCTTCAGCGCCTGTGCGGAGCGCGCGATCTCGTCGTCGGTCAAGGCAAGGCCGCTCGGCAGGTAAAAACCGCGGCGGGCGATGTATTCCGCGTTCGGATGGGATTCGGCGAGCATCAGTCCCATCCGGCGCAGCACCGGCTGCTCGTGCATGCACCAGAAGAACGGCCGCGTCCCGATGCCTTTTTCGCCGAGGCGGCGCATCGCTTCCTTGGCGTCGAACGGTACGTCCTCGTTCAGCACGATGCCGTAGACCCAGTAGATGTTGTCGGCATAGCCGGTGCGGGCAACCGGGCGGCGGATGCGGTTGAGGCCCGCAAGATGCTCGTCATAAAGCCGGCCGATCCGGCGCTTGATCTCGACCGTGCGCGACAGGCGCTCGACCTGGGCGACGCCGAGCGCGGCCTGGAGGTTGGTCATGCGCGCGTTCCAGCCGAGCTCCTCGTGGACGAAACGCTGCTGCGGCTGGAAGCAGAGGTTGCGCAGGCCCTGTAGGCGGTCGGCGAGCGCGTCGTCGTCGGTGAGGATCATGCCGCCTTCACCGGTCGTGACGTGCTTGTTGGGATAGAAGCTGAAGGTCGAGACGTCGCCGAAGCCGCCGCAGGGCGCGCCGCGGTAGGTCTGGCCGTGCATCTCGGCAGCGTCCTCGATCACCTTCAGGTCGTGCTTGCGTGCGAGCGCCAGGATCGGATCGAGATCGACCGGCAGGCCGTAGATGTGAACCAGCATGATCGCGCGCGTGCGTGGCGTGATTGCGGCTTCGACGCCGTCGGCCGTCATGTTCCAGGTCGCGGCATCGCAGTCGACCCCGACCGGCACGAGGCCCGCCCGTACCAAGGCGGCGGCGCAGCTGATGATCGTGAAGGTCGGGATGATGACCTCCGAACCTTGCTCGAGCCCGAGCGCGTGAACGGCGATGTCGAGTGCGACGGAGCCGTTGGTCACCGCGATGCCGTGGCGCCGCCCCGCAACCTCGGCCATCGCCTGCTCAAAGCGCTTGATGAACGGTCCTTCCGACGAGATCCATCCGGTCCGGATACATTCGGCGAGATAGTCGGCCTCGTTGCCGTCGAGCAGCGGCGTGTTGACGGGAATGAACGGCGCGGTCACTGGCCAGGGCCCTTGATCCGGATTTCGGACCGGGAGACTTCGGCAAACCGCGTCTTGTCGTCTTCGCCGGAATAAGGACCCTGCTTGATCTCGAACATCTCGAGCGGTTCGAGCACGTGGAAGCCGTGGGCGCCGCTGCAGAGCAGGATGATGTCGCCGGCACCGAGCACGCGGCTTTCGAGATAGTTCTCCTCGACGGTGTAGAAGTCGACCTGGAGCTTGCCCTTCTGGATCAGGAGGGCTTCCTGGGTGTAGTGCACCTCACGCGTCACCTTGTTGTGGCGATGCGGCTCGATGCTCTTGCCCTTCGGATGGCTCATATAGGCGAGCTGCTGCGACAGTTCCGGCGACGAGAAGAAATGGATACCCGGCTCGCGGAACGAGGCGCGCACGATGATCGCGTAGAGCTGGTCGCCGAATCGAACATGTTCGACGTGTTCCATCCTGGGCCTCGACAAAAAGCGCTGTAATTAGAGTGACATAGCTGTATCGCTGCGCACTTTGGCCATTTTGGCCGGGACCGTCAAGGGCGGACGGAAGACAGCAATCGTCGTACCGGCCGGCGGGGATTTAACCGACGAAGGCCAGGATCTCCTCGACGCGCCGGCGGAAGGTATGGGCCGCAAAGGTCCTGGCCTGTCCCGCCTTCGCAATGGACAGGCGCGCCGCGTCGTCGGCGAGATAGCGTTCGATCTGCGCAAGGCAGTCCTCGACCGTGCGCCATGCCGCGACCTCGCGTTCGGGCGCGAACAGCGTATCCAGGTTGTCCTTGAAGTCGGTGAGCAGGAAGGCGCCGACGCCGGTCGCTTCGAACAGCCGCGCATTGCCGGCCTCGCGGCCGGCCATGTCGATGTGCGAGTTGAGCGTGACGCGCGAGGCGCGCAGCGCCTGGTACATCTCCACGCCCCAGACCTCGCCTTGATGGCAGCGGTGCAGCGGCGAGGAGGCGGGGAGGGTATGCAGGCCGCTGCCGTAGAGCTTCAGATCGTATCTCCGAGCCACCGCTTCGAGTTGTGCCACCCGTTGCTGGTGATCTGCCGACACGGCGCCGACGAAGGAGATGTCGATGCTGCGTTCGGGCGCAGGCGGTAGAACGTTAAGGATATCAGGCTCGAAGGCCAGATGAACCACCTCGGATCTGACGCCGGCATTGCGGAAGGAATGAACGACACTGAGAAGCTGCGAGATCATCAGGTCGTAGGCCGACCAGTCCTCGCCGCGCGAAGGAACGATGCCGACCTGGCCGATCAGGATTGGGCGGCCGATCTGCTTGATCCGGCGCGCAAGGCGCGTGTCGACGTGAAATAGATCCTGGTTGAGGACGAGATCGGGTTTGAAGTCCTCGATCTGCGCCAGCAGGATAGTTTCGGCTTCCGCGTCGAGACGCGGGCTGAGGCCGACCTTGCGCGCGAGCGGTCTCAGCATCGGCTTGAACGGCGCGACCGCGCGTTGCAGCCAGCCAGGAACGGCATCGCGCGCGGCCGGCGCGCCGGGCGGCGGCGGCTCGGTGACGGCAAGGCCATGCTCGCGTGCCCAGGCTGCCCGCATCCAGGGATTGTTGACATGGATGTCGGCGGCTGTGTGCCCGAGGCCGGCGAAATTGCGCGAGTAGAAATCGGCGACGCCGAACAGGCTGGCGTTCCGCGCCGCCATCTGCGCCGCATAGGGCTCGTTCTCGAGACCCGGCCGGCGCCGGTAGAGCCAGGAGAGGAAGCGAGGATAGTCGGCGTTGAGGATCAGGATGCGCACGGCGTCACGACTTCGGTTCGAACAGGCTGCGGGGCATCACGTACCAGAGCAGGAACAGGATCGCGATGCCGTGGGTGAGCATGGCAACCGAGAGCGGCACGTTGAGCAGGACGTGCGGCAGCACGCCTGATGACATCAGGACGAAGCGGGCGGGAAGTCCCGCGGAGGCTCGGTTGCCGAGCGCCAGCACGAAGCCCGATGCGAGCGCGGTCAAAGGCGCAAGATAGAGGCCGACCGATGCGACCCCTTCGGTCGCAAACAGCGACGCATTCAGGTTGCCGAGGTCGTAGGCCTCCTGCATCACGACCGCCAGCGGCGCCTGGTAGGGACAATGCGTCAGCGGCTTGAGGACGGATATCTGGCAGAACCAGGTCAGCGGGTGGCTCGAGAAGAAATTGTTGTAGATGTCGAGGGCGCTGGATGCGGTCGCCATCATCCGGATGTTGACGAGGTCGAAATACTTGCCGGGAATGCTGTTGATGGAGGCACCCGTCAGAACGATCAGGATGAGGCCAAGGAGCATCGGGACGAAGATCGATGCGATGGCTGAAGTCCTCGCCTCCAGAAGGCGCGAGAGCACGGCCAGTACGATCAGCCAGGCGGGTGTGAAGAAAGCGAACTTCGTCAGCGTGATCGGGTAAAAGAACAGGAGCAGGATCAGCACCAGGCCGGCGCGCCAGCGATGGCCGAGCAGCCAGTAGCAGGCGAAGGCGAACGGCAGCAGCATGCTGGAGACCCAACCGACGAGATATCGCACCGGGCCGGGAAAATCGAGCGCGCCGCGGTACTCGTAGATGTTCGCGACCGCGACCAGGCGGAAATTGTAGGTCGAGGCGACGGCAATTGTGCCGATGGAGACCACCAGGATAGCCGTGAGCAGATGCTCGAAGCCGGCATTCGACAACGTGACGAGCTGCCGCAGCGGCGCCTTGACGAACAGCACGGGCAGCAGGAAGAGCACCAGCGCCAACGCCGCCGAGATGCCTGCGGGCAATTGCGGGTAGCTGTAATACGAGAACACGTCGATCCACAGGAAGCCGAGGATCATCGTGTAGAAATAGAACCCGGCGAAATAGCCGAAGCTGAAGCGGGCGACGACGAACAGCAGCGAAACGACGGAGAAGCCGAGCGCGACGATGACCGCGATCCAGACGCGCTCCTCGCTGAAGCTGATATAGTACTGGAAGGTCGCGACCTTGATCAGCGACAGGCAGGCGACGGCGCTGTGCAGCAGCACCAGGAGCGTCAGCGCAGCCTTCGAGTCCAGCCGCAATCGCAGGTCCCTGATGATGCCGGACGGTTCGCTCATGGCGGACATGCTCGCTGCGGACGAGGGGAGTTGCGAGCGGATCAGGCGATTTCGAGCGAATGCTTGAAATAGGCGATGGTCTCCTTCAAGCCGTCCTCGAGCGCGACCTTCGGCTCCCAGTTCAGCGCCGCCTTCGCCTTGGTGAGGTCGGGCTGGCGCTGGCGCGGGTCGTCCTGCGGCAGCGGCTTGAACACCAGCTTGGAGCGCGAGCCCGTCAGCTCGATGACTTTCTCGGCGAGCTCGCGGATGGTGAACTCGTGATTGTTGCCGATGTTGATGGGGCCGGTGATGTCTTCGTGCGTCACCATCAGCCGCATGATGGCCTCGACGAGATCGTCGACATAGCAGAACGAGCGGGTCTGCCCGCCGTCGCCGAACACGCTGATCGGCTCGCCCTGGAGCGCCTGGACGATGAAGGATGAGACCACGCGGCCGTCATTGGGCTGCATGCGCGGGCCGTAGGTGTTGAAGATGCGCGCGACCTTGATCGGCAGGCCGTGCTGGCGCCAATAGTCGAAGAACAGCGTCTCGGCGCAGCGCTTGCCCTCGTCGTAGCAGGAGCGGATGCCGATCGGGTTGACGTTGCCCCAATAATCCTCGGTCTGGGGATGGATCAGCGGATCGCCATAGACCTCACTGGTCGAGGCCTGGAAGATGCGCGCCTTCAGTCGCTTGGCAAGGCCCAGCATGTTGATGGCGCCGTGCACCGATGTCTTGGTGGTCTGCACGGGGTCGCGCTGGTAGTGGATCGGCGAGGCTGGGCAGGCCAGGTTGAAGATCGCGTCGACCTCGATGTAGAGCGGGAAGGTGACGTCGTGCCTGACCGCCTCGAACAGCGGATTTGCGATCAGGTGGGCGATGTTGCGCCGGCTGCCGGTGAAATAATTGTCCGCGGACACCACCTCGGCTCCGGCATCGAGCAGCCGCTCGCAGATGTGCGATCCGATGAAGCCGGCGCCTCCGGTCACGAGGATGCGGCTGTTCTTGTAGCTTTCAAACGGCATGATCGGTTCCAGACTGTCCACGGCGGCCGGCAGAGTGGTATCGGCAACAGCCGGACTCGCCAATAGCCAAGTGGCCTTGGGTCGAGGTATTTAATTACCTCTACTGTGCATGGGGTTGTTTTCGCCATTTTTTCGGGTGGGCGGGCCGGGCGCCCGCCGTCGAGGCTAGAATTCCCGCCGCTTCAGCCAGGCCCGCGCGCCCCAATGGGCAAAACACCAGGCCGACCTGATCAGGGAGAGGTGCTCGACATTGCGGTAGATCTGCCAGACCCATTTGGCCGAGCGCGCCGGGCGGCTGGAGACCGAGGAGCCCCTGACGCGGTAGCGGGCAAGGTCCTCGTCGAGGCCGTAGGCGGTGTGGCCGCGCTTGAGGATCGAGAGCCACAGGCAGAAATCGTCATAGCCCTCGTTCTTCATCGCAATGGGACCCGCGATCTCGCGGTCGACCATCGCGGTCAGCGTTGCGATCGCGGTGTTCTTCAGGAGCTGCCCGTAGGCGAGCGAGGCGGGCACCGAGATCAGGCGTCCGGTGAGCGTGTTGGTCTCGTTGATGCGGCGGAAGGCGGTGTAGCTGAGGGCGGCCTGCTTCTCCCGAGCGAAGGCGAGCTGCCGCTCGAGCTTCGCGGGCAGCCACAGATCGTCACTGTCGAGGAAGGCGAGGTAGCGGCCCTGCGCCCGGTCGATCGCGGCCTGTCGCGCCAGCGCCGGGCCGCCGTTCCGGGCCTGCCGGATCAGCTTGACGCGAGGATCGCGCTCGCCGATGTCAGCGATGATCTGCGGTGTCCGGTCAGTCGAGCAGTCGTCGGCGATCAGGAGCTCCCAATCGGCAAAGGTCTGGCTCTGCACCGAGCGGATCGTCTCCTCGATCAGGCCTTCGACGTTCCAGGATGGTGTGATGATCGAGACGAGCGGCATGTCGGGTCCGTTCAATTCACGCGGGCGGGCTCGGCGATCGCGGCGCGCAAGGAGGCCGCAAACGTATCGAGCAGTTTGGGATCGCTGATATAGAGCTCGCCCGGGAACGACCTGCGCCAGGCCGATTCGAAATAGGGCGCGCCCCTGGCCGGATCGAACGGCCCCGCGCGCAGCGCCTCGCGCAGCCGCGCGGGCACGTCCGCCAGCCGATCGACCGCGTAGACCAGCGGGCAGGAGCGGTAGAACGCATCGCCCATCACCACGACCGGCTTGCCGAGCAGCAATGCTTCAGCGCCCGACTTGCTGTTGACGGAGATGACCGCATCGGCGCGGTTGAGCACGGTGTAATTGTTGGTCTGCGGCGGCAGCAGCACGAAATTGTCGAACCGGCGCGCCAGCTCGAACAGGCGGTCGGCCGAGATCGCGCCGATCTGGGCGGGATGTTCCTTGACCACCAGCACATGCGAGTCCGGGATCGTCCGCAGCAGGAAGTCGACGGTCGCGACCTGGTCGAGATAGTCGGGCGAGCGCAGCGTCAGCGCCATGTCGGCCGGAACGTGGAACGGATAGTAGACGAAGGGCACGTCCGGAATCGGCTTGTAGAGCTTGCGCAGCCGCGTCGCGTTGAGCGCCATCGCAGCGTGCACGCGGGCGTGGCGCAGATTGTGCCCGAACTCCTGATGCTTGCCGAGCGCGAACTGGTCCCACAGCTTTTCGGTGAGGCGGCGGGCGTTGCGAAGGTTCACGACTTTCTTGAAGGCCGCCGAATAATGGTGCTGATCCTTCTTGGGGATGACGATCGCGCGCTGCGTCAGCGTATCGTCCAGATAGGCCCGCACCTCGGGGGACATCGTATCCGCCGGCGTCGGCATCACGTCGGGAGCGGCGAGGCTGTCGGGCGTAAAATACATCCGGCCGCGAAAGAACGACGGTTCGATGAACCAGTTGCGGATGTTGCGACGCCTGGCGGCGTAGAAGCTCGCGATGACGGAGAGAAAGCCGCCCAGCTCCTGGACCAGCTCGACGGACCTGCCCTGCGCCTCCAGGCGGTCGAGCAACGCCTCCATGGCGTTGGCATAGATCATGAAGCGCCGGCGCAAAGCGGCAGTATCCCTGATACCGAAAGTAAAACGCTCATGGCTGAACAGGAAATTGGTCCCGTCGAGGCCGTAAGCGGCGACGCGCGCATCGAATGCCCGGCGATCGTCGGGCGAGGGGCCGGCCTTGAGGCCCTCGCGGTACATGTTGGTAACGGGCACGCCCTCTGCCGCCGACATCTCGGCGCTGCGGTCGTCGAAGGCGAGCAGCTCGACGTCGTGGCCCGCCGCGCGCAGCCGCTGTGCGACCGGAATCCAGAAGCGGGTCTGGTATTCGGCAAGGGTGGTGATGAGAATGGTTTTTGCAGATGTGGCCATGAGTCTATCGGGCGGGTTCGATGGCAATGCTCGCGAGCGGCAGGCCCGTCGTCGCGCAGTGCGCACGTCTTGCCGTGAATTGCGCCGGGCTCGCGCGATCATGGGTCGCGATACGCTGAAGCAGGGTGTTGACGAAGATCGGCTCGATCCGCTTGTCGCGCCGGGCTGGATTGAACCGGCTGCGCAGCCGCTCCGTGACGGCCGATCCGAGCATCGCGCTGGCGGCGCCCTTGACGATCTGCCCGATGCTCGGCTTGTCGCGCGTGCCCTTCACGGTCGCCAGCAACGAGACGTAGGACCGGCGCGAGCCTGCAGTGCGGGTCAGGACATTGGCGACGCGTTCGGCGGCCTGTCCGTCGTTGAGATGGAAGAAAGCCTCGATATCGGCGGCATGAACGCGTGCGAAATCGAAGGTCTCGGTCTCGCGCTCGATGTGGTCGATCGCGCCGAGCAATTCCTCGAACGAGGCGACGGGCCGGCTCACCCGCGCGGGCAACGCGGCATGGCCGGCCGTCGTCGGCGTGTTCAGATACTCGAGCTGCAGCGGCAGCTTCCCGAGCAGCACCGATTCGACGGCCGTGCCGCAGTTGAGATGAACGACTGCAGCCGCATTGCGGATGCGGTCGAGCACGCTGCCGGTGCCGTCGATCACGACGTTGGCGTGGCGCGCGAGCGCGTTGCGATAGACGTCCTCGCTCTCGAAAGGATGCGGACGCACGAGGATGTTGCGGTCGGGCCGCGCCGCGGCAAGCCGGCCGATCTCGGCGAGATACTTCGCGAATACCTGCTTCAGGTCCGTGATGAAGCGATCGACATAGGCCCCGTCCCAGCCGGCCCGCACCATGGCCTCGCGCTCACCGCCCGGCTTGCCGGTAAAGCGTGAATTGACCAGCGGGAAGTTGGCGTTGACGAGCAGATAGCCGCGCGGCTCGCCATCGAGAAGCGCACGCCAGCGCGGGGCCGCAAAGTCGAAGCGTGGGCATCCGGTGAGGTGCAGCTGCTCCGGCTTCATGGTTTCCGCCGCCAGGAAGGCATCGTGAAGCCGGCTGCCCCAGAAGAAATAGCCGGCCAGGATGTCGGCGTAGCCACTTTGCCTGATGTGTGCGGCCATCGCCGGCGGCGAGTTGCCACCCGTCTCGGCAAGCACGCCGCCCTCGGTGTCGAGCACGTACAGCGCGAGGCCGGCCTTGGCGAAGCTGCGCATCAGGTCGAGATTGACCGGCCGCGCGTAGTTGACGACCAGCGTATCGAGCCCGAGCCGCGGGACATCGACTGCCTGCTCATACATCGGCACCAGCACGACGGAGACGCCGCGTCGCGCGAGCTGATAACCGAGCATGACTGCCCCCGGCAGGTCACGCTTGGGGTGATCGACCACCAGGCCTATGCGCACCGTTCGCGTCTCCTCGTGGACTCAACCAAGGCGGTCATCGGTCTCCCGAACATGCTGGGCGAAATAGAGAGCTAGGTCGAGGCCCAGCCGAAGCGATGGCCCAGTTCCGTGAAGATCGCCCGTTGGCGCTCTTCCAGAACCAGGAAATATTGCAGGGACCAGCTCACGACGCAAAATGCGGCGATCGCAAGCCCGAGTCCCCAGAAGCCGTCGATGGCGACGTAGTCGGCAAGCTTGAGCAGCAGCAGGCTGACGACCGCGAGAATGACCGCTTGGGCGAGAAGTGCTCTGAGGAGGCGGTGGGAGTCAAGCTGCAACCCGCGGCTCACGGCACCGATCTGCAACGGTAGAATCGCGGCGTTGCCGACCACCTGCCCGAGGATCAGCGCGCGCTCATCGAACATGTGCAGCGTCGCAACCGCCACCACGGCCCAGATCGCCAGTTGATAGATCATCAGCCGGTTCAGGCGCGATTGCACGTCAGTGCGTGTCAGGAACATGACGTTGCCAAACGCGAGGTACTGAGCGCAGATCGGCACCACGAAGCTCAGGCCCATCCAGACCGCGTAAGGAACCATCTGCGGCCCGATCCATGCCTGCATGATCTCGGGCGACAGCACGGCGGCCGCCATCAGCGGCGGCACCGTGAACATCGGCAGGATGACGAGGCCGAACTCGCCGAGCCGCTGGAAGGCGTCGGCGTTGCCGCGCTCGTCCAGACGGCTCGCGACCGGCAGCAGTGCCGACGTCAGCAGGCCGATGACGACCTTGGAGACCCGCGATAGCCGGACCACGGTGTCGTACACGCCGACGCCCTTGGGTCCGAACAACAGGCCGACGAGGAAGGGCTGGACCGGCAGCGCCAGGCCGCCGGTCAGCTTGCCCTGCGCGAACAGTGCGCAGCGGTGGAACAACTCGCGCCGGATCGGCGCGTCCCACATCGCGAGCCGGACCTTGCGCACGACGGCGACGAAGGCCGCGATGAACACCAGACATGCACGCATCAGGGTACTGGCGAGATAAATATAGGCCACGACTTCGAACGAAGCCGCGGCATGGGAGGCCCAGATCGTGCCGGCGACATAGATGATGGTGGAGCCCACCTCCGCCAGCCGCAACACGTTGTAGCGCTCAAAGCCCTTGACGATGCCTTCCCAGACCAGCGCCGGGATCAGCACCAGATTGGCCAGCGCCGTGTAGCGCAGGATCTGCGAGAACCGATCGACGTGGACGGGATCGACGCGGAGCGCGATGCTGAGATAGGGCGCGCTGATCCAGATCGTGACGGCAAGAAGCGCGCCGAGGCCGGCGGCCATCACGGTCAGCAGCGCAAGCTGCTGGCCAGCGCGGCGCCAATTGCGGTGTTCGCGTGCGCGC
The DNA here is from genome assembly GCF_000472645.1 of Bradyrhizobium sp. WSM2254. Lineage (NCBI taxonomy): Bacteria > Pseudomonadati > Pseudomonadota > Alphaproteobacteria > Hyphomicrobiales > Nitrobacteraceae > Bradyrhizobium > Bradyrhizobium sp. WSM2254. The sequence goes on from NZ_AXAB01000023.1 coordinate 35,729, forward strand.
GCCACCGCCTGCGTCGTGACCTCGGACAGGCCGAGATCGAGGAGGCCCATCATGCCGCTCGGCAGCAGGATGCGCGCCAGCACGATGAGGCCGAACTCGGTGACGCCCCAGGTCCGGATGATGACCGGAATGACAATCAGCCCGAGCACGGCCGCGACCCCGAAGGCCGCGCTGGAGATCACCGTGTTGCGGATCAGCTGTTTGAGCATGCGCTGCTGCTTACCACGCGCTCAGTCCGCCATCGACCGCGATGTTCTGGCCGGTCACGTAGGACGCAGCATCCGACACCAGGAACAGCATCGTCCCCACCATCTCGTCCGCTCGGGCCATGCGGCCGAGCGGAACGCGGGCACCGTAACGCTGCTTGAAGGTTTCGTTCTGTCCGCTCTCGACCCCGCCCGGGGTGAGCGTGTTGACGCGGACGCCTTTGTCTGCCCAGTAGGTCGCAAGGTGCTTGGTCAGGCCGATGACGCCGGCCTTGGATGCGGTGTAGACCGCCGGCGTATTGATGGCACGGCCGAGATATTCGGAGCCTTCGTAGATGCGCTGGTCGGGGGCCATCAGGCCGTAGATCGAGGCGGTCTGCACGATGGCGCCGTAGCCGTGCTCGGCCATTCGGCCGCCGAACACCTGCGCGACGTTGAACATGCCGTCGAGATTGACCGCCATGATCTCCCGCCAGATATCCTGCGAATATTCTTCGACGGGCGCGAAGAAGGCGTCGACATCGCGGGTCTTGCTCGCGGCGTTGTTGAGCAGGATCGAGACCGGTCCGAGGTCGGCTTCGATCGCATCGGCGGTGTCGCGCACGGAGCTGGGCTCGGTGATGTCGCAGCCATAGCCTCTGGCGCGGACGGAGTGGCGTGAAGTGAGGTCGGCTGCCGCCGCATCGGTCGCGGCCTGATCGAGATCGACGATCGCGACATTGGCGCCGAACTCGGCGAGGCCTTCGGCAAAGCGGCGTCCGAGGATGCCGCATCCGCCGGTGATGACGGCCGTGCGGCCGGTCAGATCGAACAGAGCCTTGAAGCTCGTGGTCATCGCTTGGGCCTCCTCAGGCCGGCATTCGTTGGCGCAGCAACAGTTCAACCAGCGCAAAATCGAGATCGGAATCGATGTCGATCGAGCGTTCTTCCGGCATCTCGAACAGACGCGTGTCCGGATAGAAGACCGCGGGCCGCTCCAGGAATGACGCGACGCGCCAGACGTAGATCGACGCGTTCATGTCGAAGCAGCGCGGCGCATCCTGCCGGCGCGTGATCGGAGGATTGGTAGATTTGGAAAGACCAACGCTGCCGTCGGTGCGCTGCTCGACCAGGTTGAAATAGGGCGAGCGGCGGGCCGGCGCGCCAGTGATGACGTTGGGTGCGCCGGACTGACGTAGCAGATCCACCGCACCGGTGATGTCGGAGGCAAGCCTGAGCGGCGAGGTGACGTCGAGATCGACGAAGATCTCCGGCGTTCTGCCCGTTTGCGCGATGGCCTGCTCGAGACAATGGCGGATCGCCGGCAGCTTCGGCGCGGTATCGGTCGCCATCTCGTCCGGACGCTTGACCGCAATGTCGGCGCCGGCCTTCAGTGCCGCCTCGAGCAACGCGTCTGAATCGCTGCTGAAGGCGATCGCCTCGAACAGGCCGGTCTCGCGCGCCTGCGCGATGCTCCACGCGAGGACGGGCTTGCCCAGGAGATCGCGCGCATTCTTGCCGACGACCCCTTTCGAGCCGCCCCGCGCGCAGATCGTGCAGAGCAGACTCATGGCGATATCCAGGTCTTGGTGCGCAGCGCGCGCTCGCTGGCGTCGATCAGGTGCACGACGCCGAGTGCCTCGGGCAGGGAGCAGGCCGGGCGCGCGCCCCGCATCGCCGCGACATGCATGTCGCGATAGCTCTGGTCGCGCTCGCTGGCAAAGTCCGTCGCCTTGCCGTTGACGACGAGGCGGCTGCCGACGAGGTCGGCCTCGATGGTGTCGTCGTCGACATTGACGCGAATGCGGCGGATGCCCTGGCGGTCGAGGTAGTCCATGTGCACGTGGACCGATGGCGCCCGTTGCATATCGATCAGCAGGTCGAGGTGATCATCGACGTCGATGTCGCGTGCGCCGGACGCGCCGCCGAGGGCGGCGACACGATGCCACGGCCCGAACAGCCACAGGAGATAGTCCAGCTCGTGGCTGAGATCCCTCAGGACGCCGCCGCCGGCGTCAACCGTTGCGGATGCGGTCGTGCGATGGTCGCGGCCGGGCCGCCAGTCCCTGATGTCCTGGCCGACATAGGCGGCGACCGTGATCACCTCGCGCCCGCGCAATCTTTCGACGAGCGCCGTCATGACCGGATGGAAGCGAAGATTGTATCCGACACTGACATGGGCGAATGGATATTTCGGCGGAGCCGCCGCTGTTGCGAACAGCGGCTTCTCGACCAGAACCGCGCCGCGGAAGCCGGCCTGCGCGAGGTCTTGCAGGTCGTCGGCATGACGTGCGGTCTCGGTGGCAATCACTGCGTAATCCGGATGCGCGCCCGCGACAGCCTGCGCGATCGACCCATAGTCGCCGCCGTCACGGCGGCTCACGGTCGCGACCCGAAGGCCAAGCTCGCGCAGGACCCGCGCATGCCTCGTGCCGATCGAGCCGAGGCCGATCACGACGGCGGTTGTCGAGGTCACGGGAAGACCTCGTGAAACTCCGCATGCGCCTGCTCGAAATCCTCCAGGCGGCCGATGTCGAGCCAGTATTCGCGGATCGGGTAGACCGCGACGCGTCCCTTGCCGGCGATCACGCGCTCCAGCACGGTCGGCATGTCGATGCTGACGCCGGGCGCGACATGGCTGAAGACGGAGCTTCCAATCACATAGATGCCGGCGCTGACGAACCAGCTTTCGGTCGGCTTCTCGCGAATGGCCTGGAGAAAGCCGTCCGAGGTCGAAACCACACCATACGGGACGTGCACCTTGTGCTCACGAACGGCCATCGTCGCTTCCGCCGGCGTTCCGTTGTGGAAGTCGAGCAGCGCTCCGTAATTGATCGTGGTGAGGATGTCGCCGTTGGTGACGATCATCGGCAGATCCGGCGGTGTCGCAAAGAGCCCGAGCGCGCCGGCGGTGCCCAGGCGTTCGGTCTCCTGCACGTACTGGATATTGGCGCCGAAGGCGGCGCCGTCGGCGAAGTAGTCCTTGATCGTCTCGGCCTTGTAGTTGACCGAGATGTAGATGTTGCGAAACCCCTGCTCCACCACGTTGCGGACGATCGTCTCGAGCAGCGGCCGGCCGCCGACATTGAGCATGGGCTTCGGGAGGTCGCGCGTCAGCGCGCCCAGGCGTTCGCCGAGGCCGCCCGCCATGATCAATACCGGATTTGCGTTATGGCGCGGCTCGAGCAGCTCATCGAGCGTTTCGACCACGACCAGATGGCCACCCTCGTCGACAAGCGGGAGCTGCTTGATCGACTTTTGCCGCATCAGATGCAGGCGGTCGTCGCGCGGCAGTGTCGCAGGTGCCGACACCGGTGCGCGGTTCATGATGTCGATCGCAAGTCCGGCGAGCGGAATGCCGCGCAGCAGCCCGCGCCTGACATCGCCGTCGGTGACCACGCCGAGCAGGCGGTTCTGGTCGTCGAGCACCAGCGCAATCTGGATGCTGCCGCTCTCGATCGCGGCGATGGCCTCGCCCACGGTCGCCTGCGTTCCGACGACGGCTTTACGCCAGGATTTCATGGCAATCTGCCTCGTATACGCCAGATATCGGGGGGCGGCCCACGGCTGAGCCTGCTATATCGCGGCTGCGAGAGGCGCCGTCAACCCCGGCGTTCCGTGGGCCGAATCAGTGGTTTGAAGACCCGCGGCCGGCCGCTGAGATCGGTGCACGCAGGCGGCCGCGAGCATGCGCGGGGGGCCTGCCGAGCCGCGTCGTTAAACCGGATCGTCCGGCTCGAGCGCCCGCGGCGCCGCCGTTCCGATCAAGGACCAATAGTCGATCGGCGGCCGGCCTGCGCCCGGCCGCTTGGCGGTGATGTCGGCCGGGCCGATGATCTCGCCGGCCCGCAGTGCGCGTGCCGCCACGATGCTCTTGCGCGCCACGGGCACATTCCTGATCTCTGACTCTTTCGGCGTCTTCACGCCGTCGCCGAGCGCGGCTTCGACGTTGCGAATGGCGCGCACCATCCGCCCGAAATCGTCCGGCTCGAGCGAGGCTGCGTGGTCAGGACCGGGCGCGTTGCGATCCAGTGTCAGGTGCTTCTCGATGATGGTGGCACCGAGCGCAACCGCGGCCACCGAAATCTCGAAACCGTCGGTGTGATCGGAATAGCCGACCGGAAGCTGGAACGCGGATCGCATCGTCGCCATCGCGGCGAGGTTCACATCCGCGATGGGGCAGGGATATTCGGTCGTGCAATGCAGCAGGCTGACGTGCCGCGCGAGCGCGGTGCGCGCCGCAGGATCGCGCCATGCCGCGCGGAACGAGACGACGCCGGCAGGATCGATGCGCTGCGCGTAGCCATGGGCCAATACGCCCAGGGCTTCCTCGATCTCACCGAGTGTCGCCATCCCCGTCGACAGGATCAGTGTCGCGCCGGCCCTCGCCGCCGCATGCAGCAGTGGTGCATTGGTGAGATCACCCGATCCGATCTTGATGCGCGGCAGCTTCAGCGACAGCAAGAAGCCGAGCGAAGCATCATCGAACGGCGTCGACAGGAATTCGATGTCGCGTTCGGCCGCGCGCGCAATCAGCGTGTGGTGTGCGGCCTGCGGCAGTTCGAGCCGCTCCAGCATCGCGAGCTGGCTCTCGGCGGCGTCCGTCGTGCGCTGCTGATAGTCGGCCTTCTTCGCCGCGCCGCTCGTCAGCGCCTTGGCGTTGAAGGTCTGGAACTTGACGATGTCGGCGCCGGCGTCGGCTGCCGCATCGACCAGGGCCAGTGCCTTCTCCGGGCTGCCGTCGTGATTGACGCCGGCTTCCGCGATGATCAGCGTGTGCGTCGTCATGGCCGCGCTCCGCTTGCGGGAAGGTCGTAGAAGCCCTTTTTCAGAAGCTGTCCGAAATCGGGGATGCCGGCAATGATGTCGGCAAAGCGCCGGCTGGAGTCGCCGTCGCCGTAGGGGTTGACGGTGGCCTGACGGCCGCGCCCGAGCGCTTGCGAGATGGCGGCGCCGATGGCGCCGCGTTCGGATGCCGCGTGAAACACCGAAGCCGCGCGCTCGCGCCCCTTCTGGCGGTCGCCGACGTCGACCGTGGGAACGCCGAATGACGGCGCTTCGAGGATGCCGCTCGACGAATTGCCGATCACCACGTCCACCTGGCTCATCAGGCTGAGATAACGGTGCTGTCCGAGCGAGGCGACCGCGATGGAGTTCGGCCGGCCCGCCGCGAAGGCCTTGGTTCGGTCGTTCAGCGCGCGTCCCTCCGCATCGGCATTGGCGAGCGTGAAGATGAGACGGAAGGCGGGATCGAGCGTCGACAGCGCCGCGAACAGCTCGTCCAGCTCGGCCATCGAGCGTCCGGCCTCGACCGTGACCGGATGGAACGTCACGAGCGCATTGCGCTCGCCGAGCGGCATGCCGACCGCACGGCCGATACCGTCGCGGTCCATCAGGTCGAGATGCCTGATGGCGTCGATGCCGACCGAGCCGATGGTGTGAACGCGGGACGGATCCTCGCCGAGCTGCGTCAGCCGCTGCGTCGAGCCCCGGTTGCTGGTGAAATGCAGATGCGACATCTTGCTGATGGCGTGACGAATGGACTCGTCGACCGCGCCTTCGGTGACGTCGCCGCCGAACAGATGCGCCATCGGCAGCCGCATGAACATCGCGGCCTGCGCGGCCGCGAACATCTCGAAGCGGTCGCCGAGCACGACGACGAGATCCGGCTGCAGCCGCGTGAAGGCATCGGCAAAGCCGATCACGCCGAGCCCGACGGATTTCGCGACGCCGGCACCGGTGTCGCTGGCGAGCAACGTCTCGACGCGCTCGTCGGCTTCGAATCCCTCGTCGCGGATGGCGTTGAAGGTGTAGCCGAACTCCGGCGCGAGATGCATGCCGGTGGCAATGAGCTGAAGCGTCAGGCCTGATGTCTCGCGGATCGCGCGCATCGGCCAGACCAGCAGCCCGAAATCGGCGCGGCTGCCGGTCACGAAGCAGATATTTCGTGCGATGCTATTCATCGCGGGCCCGGATGCTGGCGCTCGAGGGCAGGTTGATCAGCCGCCGCTCGATCGATTCGGCCGTGGCGAGATCGCCGCGCGGGCTTTGCGCGAACATCGGCAGGCGGTGCATCAGGGTCCAGGCGGGACGCGCGCCGAAGCCGGCTTCGTTCAACGCCGTGAGCACGTCGTCGCGCCGCTGCGCATACGCCTCGTCGAGCAAGATGGCGTTCAGCCAGTAATTGCTCGTGGTGCCCTCGGGCTCGCGCGAGAAGCGCACGCCGGGCACGTTCGCAAAGACGCGCTCATAAGCTGCAGCCAGCCGGCGCTTGCTCGCCAAAAATCCGTCGAGCTGCTCGAGCTGCGCGCAGCCGAGCGCGGCGTTCAGGTTGGGCAGGCGGTAGTTGAAGCCGATCTCGTCGTGCACGAAGGCCCATTTGTGCGGCAGCTTCGCGGTGGTGGTGAGATGCTTGGCGCGGCGCCCCAATTCCTCGTCATTGGTGAGGATGGCGCCGCCGCCGCCGGTGGTGACGATCTTGTTGCCGTTGAAGCTCAGCGCCGCGAGCCGGGCCTGCGATCCGACGGCGTGGCCCTTGTAGGTCGAGCCCAGCGATTCCGCGGCATCCTCCACCAGCGCAATGCCCCACTCGTGCGCGATCGCGGCGATCTCGTCGAGCTCGACGGGATGTCCGAACGTGTGCATCGGCGAGATCGCGGCAATGCGGCGTCCGGTCTCGCGATTGATCGCGCCCCTGGTGGTCCGCTCGGCGATTGCCTCGAGCCGCGTGGCGAGGGCGCGCGCATCCATGCCGAGCGTCGTGAGCGAGCTGTCGACGAAATGCGGCACCGCCCCGCAATAGGCGATCGCGTTCGTGGTCGCGATGAAGGTCAGCGCGGGCGACATGACTTCCTCGCCGGGCTCGACGCCGGCCAGCCTGAAGCAAGCGTGCAGCGCTGCGGTGCCGTTGACGACGGCGACGGCCCGCCTGGCGCCCGTCACTTCTTCCAGCATGCGCTCGAAACGGTCGACGAACGGGCCGACCGAGGAGACGAAGGTGCTCTTGATGCACTCTTCGAGATAGGCGACCTCGTTGCCCGCGAACACAGGCTCGTGCAGGCCGAGGACGCCGTTGGGCGTGCCCGCCGCGCGCCGGACGGCGTCGACCACGGCCTTAGGATCGAACGCGCGCGCGTCGGATCCGGTAACAGCAGTGCCCACCGTTGCCTCAGACATTGTAGACGTCCGCCTTGTAACGGCTGAGATTGGCGGGGTTGGTGAACCAGCTAACCGTCTTCTCGATGCCACGGCGCATGCCGTCGAGCCCGCCGAATTCCGGCGCCCAGCCGAGCTGCTGGCGCGCCCTGGAATTGTCGGCCCAGAGCCGCTCGACCTCGCTGTTGGCCGGCCGCAGGCGTGCCTCGTCGGTCTCGATCTCGATGTCGACGCCCATCACGTCGGCAATCATCTCGACGGTCGCGCCGACCGATATCTCGAAGCCGCTGCCGAGATTGATGGTCTGGCCGACGCTCTGTTCGGCCGGCGCGGTGAGGCCGGCGATCAGGCCGCGCGCGGTGTCGGTGACGAAGGAAAAATCGCGCGTCGGGCTGACGGCGCCGAGACGGATCTTGCGCTTGCCGGTCGCGATCTGGCTGATGATGGTCGGGATGACCGCGCGCGCCGACTGACGCGGTCCGTAGGTGTTGAACGGCCTGATGACGACGACCGGCATGTCGAACGAGGCCTGGAACGACAGCGCCATCTGGTCGGAGGCGATCTTCGAGGCCGAGTAGGGCGATTGGCCGACCAGCGGATGATTTTCCTTGATCGGTACGATTTGCGCCGTGCCGTACACCTCGCTGGTCGAAGTCTGCACGAAGCGCCGCACGCCGGCCAGGCGCGCCGCCTGGAGCACGTTCACCGTGCCGCGCACGTTGGTCTCGACGTAGGAATCGGGCGCAACATAGGAGAAGGGAATCGCGATCAGCGCCGCCAGGTGCAGCACGTCGGTGCAACCGCTGGCGGCCGCGATCATGAAATGCGGATCGCGGATGTCGCCGGCCACCACCTCCACGGACTTCATGATGTCGGCTGGAACCGTGTCCAGCCAGCCCCAGGAATTGAAGGAATTGTAGTAGACGATCGCCTTGACGCGGGCCCCGGCCTTCACCAGCTCCTCGACGGCATGCGAACCGATGAAGCCATCGCTGCCGGTAACGAGGACGCGGGCGTCCCTCAGATCTGCCATGCCGGACCCCAGAAGGCGATTAAGCCAGTGTTCGCAACAAGATGGCGCTATAGCACACTGGCGGTTGCGCGCAACAGAGCAGCGCCCGGGACCCCCAAATGCCCGGGGATGCAGCAGTTTTCGTGACGCGCCCCTAGGCCTTGCCGGCCGCGTTCAGGCGCTGCTTCACGAACGCCTCCAGATTCCCGCCTTCAAACAAGTGGCCCGCAAGGCCCGCGGCCTGCGCCGCCGCCATGTCGCTGTCCTTGTCTCCGATCACCATGCTGCGCGTCAGGTCGACCGGAAAGCGCTGTGCGAGATCGGTGATCATGCCCGGCGCCGGCTTGCGCCGGTCGCTGACGCGGCAATAGCGGGCGACGGCTCCGTCGGGATGATCGGGGCAATATTCGAACGCATCGATATGCGCACCGATCAGCGCCATCTGCTCCGCCATCCAGCGGTGCAGGGCGACGACGTGATGCTCCTCGTAGTAGCCTCGCGCGACGCCGGATTGGTTGGTGATGACAAAGGCGAAGTAGCCGGCGTCGTTGACCGCCTTCACGGCCTCGCGCGCGCCATCGATCCATTCGAGCTTGTGCGTCTCGAACGTGTAGCCTGAATCATGGTTGAGCACGCCGTCGCGGTCGAAGAACACGGCGGGACGCCGCAGCGTCTCGCGCAGCTCGCGGTCGGCTCGCGCGAAGTCATCGGGGATGCCGATGTCGATGAAATAGCCGCGATAAGCCGTCCCGCGCAGCTCGCCGGACCTGACGAGGCCGGGGAACACGTCCTGCTCGAGCGAGGCGGGAAGCTTTGCGATATCGGCGATAATGGACTTGTCGACGACGTAGATGCCGGCGTTGACCGGTCCCGTGGCGCCCGCACCCGGCGCGATGAAGTCGCGCACGATGTCGCCGTCGAGCGTGACGCGCCCGTAGCGATCCCCGACGACGCCGTCGCGCAGTGCCATGTGAACGCGCCCGTCTTGCGCGCGCGCGATCAGGTCGAGCAGGTTGAAGTCGAACAGCGAGTCGCCGTTGAGCAGCAGGAAGCGGTCCTGCAGCAGGTCGCGCGCGTGCACGAGAGCGCCGCCGGTGCCGAGCGGCTCGGTCTCGCGCGACACGACGATTTGCGCCTGTCCCCTGGCGGCTGCGGCGTAGTGCGTCTCGACGATCTCCGCCTTGTGGCCCGCAAGCAGGAGGATTTCATCGAACACGCCATAGCGGACGAGCTCGTCGATCAGTGTGTCGAGAAACGGCCGCCCGCCGACGTCGAGCATCGGCTTCGGTACCAGCCTGGTGCGCTCACCCAGCCGTGTGCCCAGCCCGCCGACCAGGATGACGGCCTGTCTCAACATGGAGCGGGGGTTTTGCGACATCGATCGATCTGTCGGTGAAAAGCAAGTGTCATTCCAATGTCCATACCGCGTCACTGGTCTCCGCGCCAGTTGGGGGCGTTGTGCCGGATTTTCCGAAGGTGCGGCGCAGCTCCATCCACAGTTGATTCCACATGCGGCTAAGCGTAAACATCCGTCGAATTGTGCAGGATTTTTAGCAGGCGGGCGAGAACATCCGGGCGCAATCTTCGCTATCCGCCGGCCAATCGGGCCTGATTGTTGCTTCCCGCCGAGTTTCGCCGCATGCCGGGTGAATTGCAGATTAGCGAGGCCGTCGCAAGGGGCTATCCGCCTGCCGTGCTCTACCTGCGCAACGACGAGACCGTCACGACGGAAGTCTGCGCATTCAACTACTTCTCGATCTTCATGAAGGATAATCCGGACGTGGATGCCCATGTCTGGTTCTTCGACGGGGCGGGCAAGCAGGCTGGATATTTCCACAAGGCGCTCGGCGTCGACGGACAATTGCAGTTGCCGACATCGGAGCTGTGTCCGCGCATTTCGGGAACGGTGGCAATGACGCTGGTACCGAAACACGAGACCAAGCTTCGTCCCGGACGAAAGGTGACCACCGGCTATTACGCACAATATTTCTCGCAGCACGGCGCGATAACATTGTCGCACGAGCGCGAGCCCGTCGCGGCAGCGCCGTTCCCGACCTCCGCCTGGATGCAGTCCTATCTCACGCGCTTCCTGAAGGAGTCGGGCGTGGTGCTGGTGAACTCCTGCATGGCGTCCGAAGGCGTCTCGGTGGGGACGGCCCGACTCATGGCTCTGGACGGCACCGCCCTGGGCGAGCGCGCGCTCCCGGAAATCGCGCCGATGGGCGCGGTCCGCATCAGCACGCTCGACCTTTTTCCCGAGGCCGAAAGACTGGTGGGTGCGAGCGAGGGGTTCGCCCTGGAGTTCAAGGGCACCAACATCGCCAGCCCGTTCAGCTATTATGAATTTGCCAACGGCAAGTTCAGCTTGCATCATTTCTAGAGGCCGCGACCGTGACACGTTTCTCGTCCAGTCCTTGGAAACCTTACGAGCCCAGGTTCATGTTCCCGACCTTTGCGGGGGTCGAGTCGCGCATGGGTTTCTCGATCCCTGCCTGGTACCGTCCGGTCGACATCAGATATCTCCGCAGCCTCATCGCCGGCAGCCTGCGGAAGAACTTTCGCGAAACGGTCAAGGATCTCGTCCCCGAGCTCGCCAGCCTGGTCGCCTCGGGCTTCAGCAAGAAGCTCAGATTCAAGCTGCACATCCTGTCGCGTCAGGGCGATTACCGCGCGACCTACGAGTTCCCGGAAGACTATGCGCCGGGTGCCACCGTCGAGGTCGAGCTGTCGCGCCTGTTCGCGTCACTCAAGCTACCGCAGGACGACTATGTGGTCGTCGCCGTGATGTCGCGCGGGCGTATGGACGGCTTTCGTTCCTCGCCCGCCAGCTATTCGATGACTTATGTCGATCAGGACAATGTCGCGATCTACCGTACCGGCGCGTTCGCCCGGCCGCTGAACGAGGGCAGGCTCAAGGCGCATGTCGGGTTCACCGGCATCAATCCGAAGATCATCGCGACCAGCGACATCGTCAGCAGCCTGATGCTGATCAATCATTCCTCCGATCCTGAATACGCGCATGCGGCGCGGCCGACGTCGAAGCTGATCCGCGGAGACGGCGAGCAGATCGAGGGCGAGTTCGGCGAGATTGCGCCGCTCGGTGCGCGGGAGATGTCTGTCGTGGATATATTCGGCAGCCGCGTGTTCGACTTTCTCGCACCGTTCGGCGGGCGCGGCACGACGGTCACGACCTGCACCGGCATGACGCTCGCGAGCTTGCATCTGCAGCGTACAAACGATAACCGGCGGACGCTGCTGGGCATTGAGCATTCGCGCCCCGCGCACATGAACCTCGCTGGCATCCTCCAGCATTAAATTCGGTCATTCAATTGTCGCAGTCAATATCTCCGAAGCCGCCTCATAACCTCCTGAGCCGATTCATCACATTCGAAGACGATATGAGGACGCCGTCGCTCGGGCTCGTTCTCGGCTTCTGGCTTGTCACGAACATCCTGGTCATCGTCTGGTGGCGCTTGGAGATTTCGGAACGCTGGCTCCCTGGCGTATTGCGGTATTTCGGAATCGCCATCTACGTGATGGTGGCGCTGGTGCCGCCGCTGCTTTTGTTCTGGGTCCGGAAAAGCTTTCTCAATCCGGTCGTTCTGGGGCTGCTGATCAGCTGCTGTCTGGCGCTGTCGATCACTGCGCATGAAGCCAATTTGCTGCGCGAGCAGATGCAGTTCAGCCTCGATCATGAACGGGAATTCGCGCATCTGGGCCTCGTCGAAGGCATCATCCGGCCGCTCATATCGCAGATCGTGGAAACCTACGTCCAGGTCATGGGGGACGACCACCTGAGAGGCTCGACCTGGCGGACTCACGTCGCGATCAACTACATGTTCGACTCTCTGGCCTTCCTCGGGGTGTTCGCGCTCGGAACGCTCCTGCTCTCGCCGACTTCGAGATGGCTTTGTCTTCTCACCTTCGCGTTCTATACACAGATCGCGATCTTTCCCGGGCGGATGGGCGCTGTGTTTATCGCGGGCGGATTGTTCTGGCAGCTGTTTCTCCTGGTATCGCGGCGCTATCCCGCCGCCATCATTTCGGGGTTGATCATCAGTTTTGCGCGAACCGACGTCGTGTTCGCGTCGGCCTTCGTGCTGTTGAGCCTGCCGGCCTTCGAGCGGCGCTGGCCTACAACCAAGGAATGGGCCGTGTTCGCGGTGTTGATCGGCATTTCCCTCGTCACGCCCAAGTTCTTAATCTGGATGCACCCGGAAGCGAACTTCAAGTCCTTCCTGGTTACGCAAGGCGACTATTTCGGCAAGATGCTCGGCAATCTTCTGAGCATGAAGCTCGCGATTGCCGTCGCCAGTCCGGTGTTGGCGATCGTGGTCGTCACGACCTGTTCGATGACCCGGACGATCGCTGCTGTGGTGCCGGCTGCGCTGGTTCATGTCGGGATCGTCTTTTTGATCGCCGATTTTTCAGAGACCAGGCTGATCATCCCCGCGCTGGCCGCGCTTGCGTTTGTGGCCTCCGAGGGGCTAGGGAAGCTCCTTGAGGCGGGTCGCTGCGAACCATCGCAGAACCCCGCCGCCGATTAGGCGAGATGGGTGCACCACCGCGCGCTCAGGTCGGCCGCCAGCGCTCGCGCGAGGCGCAACCGTCTATGGTGCGAAGGCTCAGTCGAAATTGACCCGTTCGCGCTCGACGACGATCGGCCGTCGCCGGACCTGATTGAAGATCGCCACGATATATTCGCCGAGCACGCCAAGGAAGAAGAGCTGCACGCCGCCGAAGAAGAACAGGCCTATGATGATGGTAGGAATGCCGTGCGGGCCGATGTCGAAGCCGGCAATCTTGAGCAGGAATACCATGAAGGCGTAGGCGAAGCTCAGCGTGGAGATGATCAGCCCGCAAAAAAACGCCGTGCGCAGCGGCACGGTGGAGAAGCTGATGGCGCCGAGCAGACCCTGGTCGATCAGGCTCGACAGCCGGTTGCGCGAGATACCGTGTTTCCGCGCAAGCCAGGTGTAGGGCACGCCGATCGAGCGGAAGCCGCATTCGAACGGCATCATCCGCATGAAGGGCTGGACGTCCTCGAACTGCTTCATGGCATCGAGCACCTTGCGGTCGACCAGCTGGTAGTCGCCGACGTCGGCCGGATAATCGACGTAAGACATGCGGCTGATCATCTTGTAGTACAGATGGCGCGCCGTTCGGCTCAGGAACGGCTCTTCGCGCCGCGCGCGGATGCCGAACACGATCTCGTAGCCGTCCTCCCAGTGCTTGACGAAGGTCGGGATCAGCGACGGCGGATCCTGCAGATCGGCCGGCATGAACAGCACCGTGGCATCGCCGGTCGAGGCCAGCACACCGTTATAGGTGTTCCTGAGCACGCCGAAGTTCCGGGCATTGACGATCACCTTGACCGAGGGGTCCTGGGCCGCGATCTCCTTCAGGATCTCGACGGTCCGATCGGTCGAGGCATTGTCGCAGAAGATGTGCTCGCGCTCGTAGCCCGGAAGCTCGCGGTCGAAGATGTCCTTGACCGCTGCGTAGCACTCGCGGATTCCCGCCTCCTCGTTGTAGCAGGGCGTCACAAGGCTGATCTTCTTCCGCATCCATCCTCCAGGACGTCCTTACCGGGGGGCGGAATCGGACGGATGGCAGCGCCCGGTGGTGGGGTTGCCATCTTTCAATCGTTTCTTTAGCAGGTAAGCGGACAAGTTCAACCGCTCCCGAAGGGTGGTGGGCGCCCGATCTTGTTGACAAGGCTGGGCTAATCGTTCTGATGTGACCTTTTCGGCTGGACGGGTATGAGCATGAAGGCCGTGATTCTGGCGGGTGGGTTCGGGACTCGCATCACCGAAGAGAGCCACGTCAAGCCGAAACCCATGATCGAGATCGGCGGCAAGCCGATCCTGTGGCACATCATGAAGATCTTCTCGTCGCATGGGATCGACGAGTTCATCATCTGCTGCGGCTACAAGTCCTATGTCATCAAGGAATATTTCGCGAACTACTTCCTTCACATGGCGGACGTGACGTTCGACCTCGCCAATAATTCGATGGAAGTGCACAACAAGTTCGCCGAGCACTGGAAGGTGACGCTAGTCGACACCGGCCTGAACACCATGACCGGCGGCCGTCTCAAGCGCATCAGGGACTATGTCGGCAACGAGACGTTCTGCATGACCTATGGCGACGGGCTCGCGGACGTCGACATTGGCGCGTTGCGAGAGTTTCATCGCGCTCACGGGCGCCATGCGACGGTGACCGCGATTCAGCCGCCGGCGCGCTTCGGCGCACTCGATATCGACCACGACGTCGTCCAGCATTTCGAGGAGAAGCCGCGGGGCGACGGCCGCTGGATCAACGGCGGATTCTTCGTGCTGGAGCCTGCGATCTTCGACTATCTCGGCAACGACGCCACAATCTGGGAGCAGGAGCCGCTGAAGCGTCTGTCGCAGGACGGACAGCTCGCGGCCTACCGCCACACCGGCTTCTGGGAGGCGATGGACACGCTGCGTGACAAGCTTCATCTGGAGCAGCTCTGGGACGGCGGGCGGGCGCCCTGGAAACGTTGGCAATGAACGCTGGCTTCTGGACGGGCAAGCGCGTTCTCGTCACTGGCCATACCGGCTTCAAGGGCGGCTGGCTGGTGGCCTGGCTGCGCCATCTCGGCGCCGAGGTCGCGGGGCTCGCGCTGCCGCCATCGACGACGCCCAACCTGTTCGATCTGGCGCAGACCGCGCAGGACACCCTGTCGGTCTTCGCCGACATCCGCGATCCCGCCGCGGTCAAAGCAGCGTTCGACCGGTTTCAGCCCGAGATCGTGTTTCACATGGCGGCGCAGGCGATCGTGCGCGCGTCCTACGACGATCCCGTCGGCACCTACGCGACCAATGTGATGGGCACGGTGCACGTGTTCGAGGCAGTGCGGAATTCGGACGTGCGCGTGGTGGTCAATGTCACCAGCGACAAATGCTACGACAACAGGGAATGGGTCTGGGGCTACCGCGAGGCGGATCCGCTCGGCGGCAAGGATCCCTATTCCAGCAGCAAGGCCTGCGCGGAGCTGGTCACGGCGGCCTACCGTTCGTCGTTTTTCAGCGGAACCAGCCGGATCGGGTTTGCCAGCGCCCGCGCCGGCAATGTGATTGGTGGCGGCGACTGGGCTCAGGATCGTCTCATTCCCGACGTGATCGCGGCGATCCGCAGCGGCCAGCCGGTGCCGGTCCGGAATCCCGATGCTGTACGGCCCTGGCAGCACGTGCTCGAGCCGCTGTCCGGCTATCTTCTGCTCGCCGAGCATCTGTGGCACGACCCGATCGGCTTCTCCAGCGAATGGAATTTCGGCCCTGATGCGGACAGCGTGCGCACGGTGCGCTGGCTGGTCGATCGCCTGGCGGTGCTGTGGGGTGTTCCGCCGCAGCAGATGCCGCAGCCCGGGCAGCACCCGCACGAGGCGCGGCTTTTGTCGCTGGATAGTTCCAAAGCGCGAGCCCATCTGGGCTGGGCGCCGCGCTGGGGCCTCGATCGTGCCGCCTCCGCCGTGGTGGAATGGTACAAGGCGTTCGAGCAGGGCGCCGCGGTCAGGCCGGTGATGGTTGACCAGATCGACGCTTTCATGAACACAAAACGCGACTAACTCGCTTACTCCGGCCCGGTGGGCCGCAAACTGGATTCAAGATGATGACCACCACGTCGACCAGACCGCTCACCGAGATCAAGGGCTGCGAGGTCTGCGGCAATGACAAGCTCGTGCCGGTGCTCGATCTCGGTCTGCACCCGCTGTGCGACGACCTGGTGGCGGTCGGCGATTCGCGCCAGTGTCGCGAATATCCGATTCTGATCGATTTTTGTCCGACCTGCGTCACCGGCCACCAGCGCGTCCAGGTTCCGAAGGAGGACCTGTTCCCCAAGGATTATCACTACCGCTCGCGCTTCACCGCCGACGTGCTCTCCGGAATGAAGAGCCTGGTGGCGACCTGCACGGAGCGGATGGGGGCGCTGACAGGCAAGGTGGTTCTCGACATCGGTTGCAACGACGGCAGCCTGCTCGATTTCTTCCGTGAGGCCGGCGCGACAACGGCCGGCATCGAGCCGACCGGCGCGGCCCAGGACGCCGCGGCGAAGGGCCATTTCGTGGTGCAAAACTATCTCAGCACGGAGACCGCGGCCGAGATCCGTCGTGCCGTCGGCACGCCCGACATCATCACCTTCACCAACGTTTTCGCGCATATCGAGGATCTGAACGGCGTCCTTGCGGCGCTGAAGGCGCTGCTCGGGCCTGAGACGGTGATCGTGATCGAGAACCACTATCTCGGCGCGGTGCTGGACCGGCATCAGTTCGACACCTTCTATCACGAGCATCCGCGCACGTATTCGTACAAATCGTTCAGCTTCATCGCGAGATCGCTTGGCCTCGACATCGTGAATGTCGAATTTCCCGCGCGGTATGGCGGCAATATCCGCGTCATTCTCGGACACGCGGCGAAGAGCGATGCCGTCGCAGCCGAGATCGTCGCGCGCGAAAACAATTTCCGGGCCGAGTTCGCCCAGCTCGCGCGCGACGTCGAACTCTGGAAGGCGCGCAAGGGCGAAGAGCTGAAGAAGATCATTGCGGCACATGGTCCTGTCAGGGCCAAGGCATTTCCGGGCCGTGCGGCGATCCTGGTCAAGTTGTTGGGACTGACCGAAAAGGAGATCGTGGCCGTCCACGAGAAACCCGGCTCGATCAAGATCGGGCACTATGTGCCAGGCACGCGCATTCCGATCGTGTCCGACGACGAATTGTTCGCGCATGGCGACCAGGGCAAGCCATTGCTCAATCTCGCCTGGCACATCTCGCGTGAGATCCGTCAGTATCTCCAGGAAAACGGATACAAGGGGTCGGTGATCGACGTGCTCGGCGCGGACGATTTCCATGCCTGAGGCGCGCGTTTTCACGATCCTCGGATCGGGTTTCGGGATGTATGGGTATCTGCCTGCGCTGATCGAGTGCGGGATGAAGGTGGCGCTGCCGGAGCGCTACCGTGCGGTGGTCGGCGGGCGAAGCGAACTCGTCCAATATGTGCCCCAGGTGACCTGGTGTCCCGGCACCGAGGAGGCGTTGGCACAGGCGAGCGGCGCGGTGGTTGCGCTTCGTCCTGCCGATCAGGCCGGTTGGATGGCGCGGCTGGCAGACATGCCCGACATCCGCGAGCTGATCCTGGAGAAGCCGGTCGCGCCGACGCCGCAGCTTGCGGCGCAGCTCATCGAGGCGTTCGAGCACACCGGAAAGCGCTATCGCGTCGGCTACACCTTTCGTTTCATGGCGTGGGCAGAGCGGCTTCGCGCGGTGCTCTGCGAGGGAACCGATGGTCTTTCGCTGGACTGGAGCTTCATGGCGCATCACTATCGCGCCAATCTCGCGAACTGGAAGCGGTTCGACGCCAGTGGCGGCGGCGCTCTCCGCTTCTACGGCATCCACCTGATCGCGCTTCTTGCAGAGCTCGGCTACGACGATGTCTCGTCGTCGGTGGTTGGCGGCCCCTCGGATGGCGAGACGGCGTCCTGGGAGGCGGTCTTCACTGCACAGGCCCTGCCGCCGTTTGCGCTGCGGGTCGACAGTCGCTCCGCGAAGACCTGCTTCAGGATCGCGGCAGGCGAACGCGGGCCCGCCGTCGTGGACCTACCCGATCCCTTCGCGTCGGTGAAGCAGGCCGTTGTGAATGTTCGAGATCCCAGGGTCGATGTGCTTGCACGTTTGTGCCGCTCGCTCGACGCGGACGACGCAAGCCACGCGCAGCGTCAGCGCAACATCATCGCGCTGTGGGCGCGGGTGGAGGCGATGTCTCACCGGATTGCCACGCCATGAGTTTGGCCGGCAACGGTGCGAGCCGCTACCACACGCTTCGGCCGCCATCCATGACGAGGTTCTGCCCGGTCATGTAGCTCGACGCGTCCGAGCAGAGGAACTGGACCGCGGCGCGGTATTCCTCGACATCTGCCATGCGCCCCATCGGGATCAAGCGGGTGAGGCGCTCCACGAAGGCGGGATCCTGGTTGTTGAAGACGCCGCCCGGCGAGATCGCGTTGACGCGCACGCCGTGGTCGGCCCAGTAGGTCGCCAGATATTTCGTCAAACCGATCAGCCCGTGCTTGATCACCGAGTAGGTCACGGGCTTCACCGGCTGCTCCTCCTCGCGCGTCACATGCGGCTGGCGGTAGAGCCGCTGGTCCGGCGCGATCACGCCGAGGTCGGAGGCGATGTTGAGGATCACGCCGCGGCCGCGTTTGGCCATTTGGCCGCCGAATTCCTGCGCGCACAGCATCGCCCCGGTCAGGCCCACCGCGATCTCGGTCTGCCATTGCGGCACCGGGAACGCTTCGAAGCGCGAGGAGTGCATGACGCCGGGGCTCGACGTCACCTTCGGATCGATGGCGGCGTTGTTGACGAGGATGTCGACGGTGACGCCGCGGCCTGCGAGCTGCTCGTTCGCGGCGCGCACCGAGTCCTGCGATGTGACATCGAGCGCCAGTGCGATCAGATCGGCGGAGGGCGTGCTCTGCTTCAGCGCGGTGACGGCCGCCTCGGCCTGCGCGAGGCCGATTTCGGTGACGACGACGCGCGCTCCCGCCTCGGAAAGCGCGGCGACGTGCTGCCGCCCGAGCAGGCCGCCGGCGCCGGTCACGAGCGCGGTGCGTCCGGTCAGGTCGTAGCGGGAGGACGGGCTTGCCATTGGAAGGCTCCTGTTCAGCTGCGCAACTGGCCGCCGTCGGCGACCACGACGCTGCCGGTGATGAAGGCCGCGCGGGGCGAGGCAAGGAACGCGACGAGGTCGGCGATCTCTTCCGGCTTGCCGAGCCGGCGCAGCGCCACCTCGCGCACGAGCATGTCCTCGACCGCGGCCCTGTTCTCGACGAGCTTGCGCGCCCAGGTCCCGTCGGCGGCCAGGACATTGCCCGGCGCGACCGCGTTGATGCGGATGCCGTCAAGCGCCAGCGGCCGCGCCAGTCCGCGTACGGTCGCGTTCAGCGCCGCTTTCGCGGCGTAGTAGGTCACGGGCGCGCCGAGCGCCGCCATGCCGGCGATTGAGGAGATGCAGATGATGGACCGGTCGCCGCTGCCGCGCGCCATCAGCGGGCGTGCGGCTTCGATCGCGTTGGTGGTGGCGAAGAGATTGAGGTCCATCACCCGCGACCATTCCGCCGCCGTTTCCTTGCCCGGCGGCACGGACGCGCCGCTGCCGACGTTGCAGACGAGGATGTCGAGGCGGCCCCACCGCTTGTCGACGTCCTGCACCAGTGCCGCGGCGGCGGCCGGATCGGTGACATCAGCAACATGGATCGAGCTGTCTCCGCCGACGGTGGCGCGTGCCTCGTTCAGGGCGTCGGAGCCGCGTGCAGCCAGCGCGACCTTCGCTCCCTCGGCGGCAAGCGCAGCGGCAATGGCAAGGCCGATGCCGCGGCTGGCGCCGGTGACGAGGGCGACACGACCGTCGAGTTCGAGCTTCATCGCATCGCGTCCTCGATCCAGCCGACCGTCATGTCGCGATATCTGGCCAGCGCGCCCGCGTGGTCGCCGTCCGCGGCGCGTGCGGTTTGCAGGATGTACTGCCCCCTGTAGCCGGAGCGCTCGATCAGCCGGATCGTCTTGGCGAGATCGGCGTTGCCGGTGCCGAGCGGCACGGTCGTGCCGCCGCGCATGCGGTCCTTCACATGCACATTGAGGATCCGCGGTGCGTAGGCTTCGATCTCCTCGGTGCTGTCATAGCCGAGCGAGGCGCTGTTGCCGCTGTCGTAGTTGATGCCGAAGACATCGGCTGGAAAGGCTTCCATAAAGCGGGCGAGATCGCGCGGCGGCAGATCGGATTCGAACACGACTTTGACGTTCTGTCTTGCAAGCTGTTCGCGGCGGGCGATCAGCACCCGCTTGAGCGTATCGCTTTCGCTTTCGCGTTCGATCTTGCCGTTGTCGACCAGCGGGATCACGATGAATTCGATGCCGATCCGGCTACAGGCGGCGATCAGCAGATCGAGATCATTGACGAGCGCGTCGCGTACGACGGCGTCGACCTTCCAGAACGGCGCCTGCATGAAGCAATCGCCGGTCAGGCTCGGAATGCGTAGGCCATTCTCGCGCGACAGCGCGGCGATCTCCGTCTGGCCGGCTTCGGTCGTGAGCGGATTTTCCCGCAGCCCTTCCTGGTCGATGGTCCATTCCATCCGCGTCAGGCCGAGCGCCTTCGCACGGGGAAATTCCTCGCGCCATTCATTCCACGGGAACGCCTGGATCTTGCCGTCGACCAGGGCCGACAGACGTCCCTGCATGAAGCCGATGCGTTGCAGCGTTGCGGTCACGATTTGCTATCCGAGCTGATGGCGAGGCCCTTGGCGGTCCAGCCGCCGTCGACGAAGATCTCCTGGCCCGTCACATAGGCCGATGCGTCCGACGCCAGGAAGATCGCGGCGCCCACCATGTCGGCGGGCTGTCCCCATCGGCCGAGCATGGTGTGGCGGCGCCGATCCTCGTGCATGGCGGGATCGGCATAACTCTTTGCGGTCATCTCGGTTGCGACATAACCCGGCGCCAGCGCGTTGACGCGGATGCCGTCGGGCGCATAGTCGGCGGCCAGTGCGCGCGTCAGCCCGGCGAGTCCGGCCTTCGCCGCGACGTAGCCGGGATTGCCGGGGAAACCGCGGATCGAGTTGATGCTGGTGACGTTGATGATCGCGGCCGAGCCCGTCGTCTTCAGAAGCGGATAGGCGGCAAGGATCGTGGCGTAGACGCCTGTGAGGTCGGTCGCGACCGTGGCGCGGAAGCGCGCCAGCTCGCTTTCGGCGCTCTGCGGGGGAAGGCTGATCCCGGCCGCGTTGACCAACGCGTCGATATGTCCGCCTTGCGCCGCGATGGCGTTGAAAGCGCGCCCGATCGCGGCATCATCGGAGAGATCGCAGGCAATCGCGGTCACGCCCTGCGGCGCAGTCCCGGAACGGCTGAGACCGAATACCGTGGCACCGGCATCCTTCAGGCCGCTCGCAATCGCAGCGCCAATGCCGCGCGAGGCGCCCGTTACGACGGCGATCTTGCCTGCGAGAGAGAAGGCGCTGAGGTCAGGCATAGCCGTAACTGCGCATGATGGCGCCACAGAGCTTGACGTCTTCCGGGCGGTCGATCTGGAACATCTTGTGGCGCTCCATCACGTGAAAGCCGATTCTGCCGCCGAGACGATTGTTCTGTTCGCGCAGGAGTGAAGGAATCAACACGTAGAACGAGCCGTTCTCCAGGTAGCGCTTCTCGATCTGCTGCCGCATGCGGCGATTGCGGAAGTCGTAGTTGATCGGCTCGGGTCCGCTCGCGCCGATTCGCCAGTTGAAATAATCCTCGACCTCGCAAACCGAGAGCAGGCTGTCGAGCTGCTCGCGGTCGAAGGTCGCAAGCGCCTTCTCGATGTCGTCGGGTTCGCGGATCGGTGAGGTGGCCTGGAGCGCGACGATGCGCTCGAAGCGGCCCATCCGCTCGTCGATGGCGTTGAGCGCATGCAGCCAGGCGGACTCGGAGGAGGCGAGGTCGCCCGAAATGTCATCGGGACGTCGCACGCCCACTGCGCCGGCGGCTTCTGCCGCTTGCAGAATCTTGTCGCTGTCGGAAGAGACCGCCACCACGTCGACGCCGCGCGCTACGCGCGCCTGCTCGACCGTCCAGGCGATCAGCGGCTTGCCGCAGAGATCGAGCAGGTTCTTGTGGGGGATGCCTTTCGATCCCCCGCGTGCGGCGATCACGGCCAGTGTCTTGCGCGCCATCAGATATGTCCCTCGAGACGCTCGAGCGCGGTCCAGAAGCCTTCGCCCATGTTCTTGTGGCCCTGCCAGATCTCGGGAATGAAGGACGCGGTGGGCGCATGCCTGCGCAGCACTTTTCCGATCTCGTCGAAATCGATCTCGCCTTCGCCGATCTGGACGCCTTCGCCGTCGAGCCCCTTGGCGTCGCCGAAATGCAGGTGCGCGGTGTGGGGCCCGAGCTGGGCGAGGCCTTGCGCGAAGTCGAAGCCGAAATGATTGGCGGCGAGTTTTGTGTGCGAGATGTCGACGCACATGCGCAAACCATGCTTGGCGCAGAACGCCGCCGACTCCTCCGGGAGGATGAAGATGTTCTGATGGCGCTGGCCGCCGAAATGCCAGGGGAACGGTGCCATGGTCTGCGGCGTCAGCTCGACGCCGTCCATGTCGAGCTCCTTCAGGCTCTGCGCGAAGATCCGGTAACGCTCGCCCTTTTCCTCCGGCGACAATGGTGCGTCCATGGTGAAGCCGCCGATATTGGCGACGATCGGCGGCCGTTTGGTTTTGGGGAAGAATTTCTTCAGCCTGCGGGTGATGTTGATCACCGCCTGCGTCTGCTCGAGCGAGTAGCGCCGCAGCGCCTCGTCGGGGGTTGCGAGGTCCATCAGCTTGGAGCCGGCAAACAGCTCCGGCGCATGCACGACGAAGCCAAGATCGTAGGTGCCGGAAAGATATGCCGCCGGATCGCGCTCCATGTCGCTGTAGCTGAGATGGAATTCGATGATGTCGGGCTCGCAGATCTCCAGGAAGCGCTCGATGTCGTAATAGCGCACCGGCACGCCCCAGGGACGGTCGAAGTGGTAGCGCCGCGCCGTTGCGGCGCCCTCGTCGAGGTCGCTCTGGAAGAAATAGTCGTCGGCCGCCATCGTCCGCGTCAGCTTGCGGCCGAGCAGCGCCGGCATCTTCAGCGGCGACAGGCCCTGTCCCGGGCTCTTCACTGCGATATCGCTTTCGGAGATCACGGTGCCCGGCGCAAGGTCGCGCGCAGCCACCAAGCTTTTCGCGAGGTTCTCGCGGTTGATCAGCTCGCCCTGGCTCAACGCGCGTTCGGCCAGTTTCTCGCCACGCGCGGCCTCGATCTCGCGGATGCCCGAGACCAGCGTCTTGAATTCCTCCGGCTCCAGGCTCGCGGCGTGGTCGGGACCCTCCATCTCGCGGTCGAGGGTGATGTGGCGCTCGATGACGACGGCGCCGAGTGCCACCGCGGCCATTGACACGGCAATGCCGCGCTCGTGTCCGGAATAGCCGACCATGGGATGAATCTCGCGCAGCGTTTCCATGAAGCGCAGATGGATGTTGTGAAGCGCAGCCGGATAGGTACTCTGGCAATGCAGGAGCACGTAACCTGCGTTGCGCTCGTCGAGGAATCTCGCGGCGGTCTTGATCTCCTCGGTCGTGCTCATGCCGGTCGAGACGATCAGCGTCTTGCCGGTCGCGACGAGTTTGGCGAGCAGGGGAAGGTTGGTCAGATCGGCGGAGGCGACCTTGTAGGCTCGCACGCCGAAGCCTTCGAGCATCGCGACGCTCTTCGCGTCCCAGGGCGTGCAGAGATACTGAATGCCCTTCGAGGCACAGTAGTCGGCGATCTTCTTCTGCTGCTCCGTCGTCAGCTCGAAACGGCGGAGCAGATCGAGCGTGTATTCGACCGCAAGGTCGTCGTCCTTTCCGGAGAGCGAGGAGGCGCGGTAGACCTCGTCGAGCTTGCGCATCTGGAATTTGGCGCAATCCGCGCCGGCGGCGACCGCCGCATCGACCAGCGCGATGGCACGGTCGAAGTCGCCATTGTGGTTGTTGCCGACCTCGGCGATGACGTAGCAGGGCTCGCCGTCTCCCAGAAGGCGGTCGCCGATGCGAACTGATGCGTCAGCCATTCGCTCTGGTCCTCTCAACATCTTTGCCTGGATCTGTCGGCCTGGCCACGATCAACGAGCCGAGCGTGAACAAATCCCGTTCCGAAAACTGGCGGAATTGGGGTGCCAACCGCTCCATGATCGCAGGCTCAGGCGACCTGCAGTCGGGCTGGTCGCTTAATATCTGAAAACCGGCGTCCTTGAACAGTTGCAGGTACTCGCTGTGGCGCAGGCGGTTGACGTACTGGAAGCGCGACTGGAATGGGCGCCATTCCTCGTCGGAGTACGTCAGGAAGTTAAATGAGCTGATGGCAGGATCGAATCCCTTGAAATGATCGCCGTAATCGATCTGCATCAGGGCCACGCCGTCCGGGCGGAGGATGCGCCGCAGCTCCTTGAGAATCGCCGCAATATCGGCCTTCGGAATGTGTTCGAGAGTTTCGACCGAGACCGCGCAGTCGATGCAGTTCGCCGGCAGATCCGTTGCGCGGGCATCGGCGGGCGCGCGGTACTCGATATTCCAAAGGCGCTCGAGATCGTTCCAGGAGTCTATCACGAGGCGATCGGCGCCGGTCGCTTTGGAAATGATCGCGGCGTTGGAGCGGATCAGGTCGAGCTTGGACAGCCGCTCGATGTCGACGGTGATGAAGCGTTTGGCGCCATGGGCGCTGAACGTGAGCGGAATGACCAGGTCGCGGCCAGCGCCGAATTCGAAGAACGTCGATGCCTGAGGCGACCGAATGCCGTATTCGGAATATGTGCGGAGCAGCTGCTGGGCAAACGTATGGATCGACCTGATTTGCTTTTCCGGACGCGGCAACCGACGCGTGACGTAGCGTTGCAAAGCGTAGTGCAGGTCCTCCCCGAACGGGATCGCCGAGAGCACGGTAAACGCGCGCGCCTTTGCTTGCCAGTGCACGTCAATGGTCCTTTGGACGGGCGGCTTCGGCAGCGGCCTGTCTGGACGAAGAGGGAAGGCGCGATTTCCATGTCCGCAGCCCGTTCTCCTCGAACATGATGCGCGAGCAGCTATGTCCCTGCTGTTCCAGCGCCGCGATGAGCTGGTAGCGTTCGAACGGACGGACGAAGAACATGAAGTAGCCGCCGCCGCCGGCGCCCAGCAGCTTGCCGCCGACGGCGCCGTTCGACTTGGCGAAATCGTAGATGGCGTCGAGCTCGCCTGAAGAGATCTTGGAGCTGAGCTTGCGTTTGGCGTGCCAGGCTTCGTCGATGAGGCGTCCGCAATCCAGCAGCCGGCCGCGAAGGAGATGCTTGCGGATCTCGCGCGTCACTTCCTTCTGCTTGGCAGCGGCGGTCACCGCGTCGGCCGTCGCGTGGTGCGCTTTCTGGTCGCGATGGATCGCGCCGGAGTCATGACCTGCGCCGCTGTAGCAGAGCACCAGGCTCTCCTCGAGCTCGGCAATGATGTTGGGGTCGAGACGCAGCGGTACGATGGTGTTCTGGTCGGAGGAGAACTCCATGTGGTTGAAGCCGCCGAACACGGTTGCATATTGATCCTGCCAGCCGCCGGGAATGTTGAGCATCAGCCGCTCGGCCTGGAACGCCATTTCCGCGATCTCGTGGCGATCCCATTGGTCGCCGCGGAATTCGTTGAAGCAGCCGATGATGGCGGAGGAGACCACCGCCGAGCCGCCGAGGCCGGAGCCGACCGGGAAGTCGGCGGAGACTTCGAGCTCGAACCCGTAAGTCGGCTTGATCAGGCGCACCACCGATTTGATCAGGGCGAGATCGCCGCCCGTGCCGAGCTCGGCGAGACTGCCGGCCTCGACCGTGCGGCGAAAGTCGTGCGAATAGATCCGGATTTGGGGATCGCTCCGGCGCCGCAACGTCGCGTGCGCATACATCTTGATCGTGGCGTTGATCACCGCGCCGCCGTCATTTTCCACGAAGTAGTGCGTGAGATCGGTGCCGCCGCCGGAGAAGGAGATGCGGACCGGCGAGCGGGCGCGGGCGAACACCTCGCTCTCCTCCGACAGGTTGAACAGCTCGCGGCTGAACACGTCGACCAGCCGGCCCTCGGTATCGAGGATGGGTACGACGTGCACGCGCTGGTCGAGCAGCTTGAGAATCTGCTCCCGCGGCCCCCCGGCTTGCGCCCAGACGAAGTTGTGGTTGATGCAGGCTGCCACCCGGTCGTGGATCGTGATGCCCGCCAGCATCCGCCGGCGGATGTCGCCATCGGTCACCGCGCCGACGATTCGTCCGCCCGGATCCTGCGCGAAGAGGATGCCGAGCCTGTTGGCGTTGAGGCGCCGGAAGGCTTCCTCAATCGTCTCTGTCTCGGCGATGGTGAGATGGCTCGTTTCTGCCAAGGGTATGGATCCAAAAAGGGGAAGGAATTTCAGGCCCTTAACCCCGCGGCGAGCCCGCCGAAAGCGTCGCATTTTTCGAGTTGTTAGATACGGCAGGGGGGCGGATCATGCAAGTTTCCCGGAATCGAGCGTGTTCGCCCCGCAAATGGGCGCGTCAGCGCCGGAACCGTTGTGGGGATGGATCGAGCTGCCCGGTCTACGGCTCGCCTTGCCTTGCCGTCTGCTTTGCCTGTAATTGACGAGCCTGGCACTTGCGGAAGGTCGGCTTTGCCTAGGTCGGCCCCGTCGCGATCACCGGCGTTTACCGGTATGATGAAGGCTCTGCATGATTAGATTTGGGCTGCTCGGCTGCGGGCGAATTGCCAAACGCCACTCCGACCTCTTGGGCGGCAATTACGTAGAAGGTGCGAGCCTCGTTGCGGTCTGCGATCCCGTCCGCTCACGCGCCGACGCCATTGCCGGAAAATTCCGCGTGCCGGCGGTCTACGACATGGATGACTTTCTCGCCCGCAAGGACATCGACGCGGTCGCGGTGCTGACACCAAGCGGGCTGCATCCGGCACACGTCATCGCTTGCGCCAAGGCCGGCAAGCATGTCGTCGTCGAGAAGCCGATGGCGCTCCGATTACAGGATGCCGACGACATGATCCGGGCCTGTGACGGTGCAGGCGTGAAGATGTTCGTCGTCAAGCAGAACCGCTTCAACGTGCCCGTCGTCAAGGCGCGTGAGGCACTCGATGCCGGCCGCTTCGGCAAGCTGATTCTCGGCACCGTGCGCGTGCGCTGGTGCCGCGATCAGGCCTATTACGACCAGGACTCCTGGCGCGGCACCTGGGCCTATGACGGCGGCGTGCTCACCAACCAGGCGAGTCATCACATCGATATGCTGGAGTGGTTCTTCGGCGACGTCGTCAGCGTGCATGCGCGCGGGATGACGGCGCTCGCGAAGATCGAGACCGAGGATACTGCGGTTGCGACGTTGAAGTTTCGTAACGGCGCTCTCGGAATTGTCGAGGCCACCACTGCGGCGCGACCGACCGATCTGGAGGGATCGCTCTCGATACTCGGGGAAAAGGGCACGGTGGAAATCTCCGGCTTCGCGGTCAATCAGATCCGGCATTGGCGCTTCGTCGACGAGCTGCCGTCCGACAAGAACGTGGTCGAAAAATTCTCGGTCAATCCGCCCAACGTCTATGGCTTCGGCCATCAGGCCTATTATCGCCATGTGGTCGACTGCCTGGTGAACCAGCGCGCCGCGCTGGTCGACGGGCTCGAGGGTCGCAAGAGCCTGGAACTGATCTCCGCTCTCTATGAATCCATTGAGACCGGCGCGGAGGTGCCGCTACGATTTACACCGCGGCTGAGCCGCCTGGGTGTCGTCACGTGAACAAGCCGGACATCCATCAGGCCGCTATTCGCGATGTCGCGTTCGGTGTCGGCGTCAAGGTCGTCGAGCCTTGCAATCTCTATGGCTGCAAGATCGGCGATGACTGCTTTGTCGGCCCGTTCACCGAGATTCAGAAGGGAGTGGTGATTGGCGCGCGCACCCGGGTGCAGTCGCATGCCTTTGTCTGCGAGCTGGTGACGATCGGCGAGGACTGCTTCGTCGGCCATGGCGTGATGTTCGTCAACGATACGTTTTCGGCCGGTGGCCCGGCGCGGGGCCGCAAGGAACTGTGGCGCGAAACGGCGATCGGCAATCGGGTGTCGATCGGCTCGAACGCCACCATCCTGCCGGTGAAGATCGTGGACGACGTCGTGATCGGCGCGGGCTCCGTGGTTACCAAGGACATTACGACGTCGGGCACTTATGCCGGCAATCCGGCGCGCCGGCTGTAGACCGGTAACTGAGGAAATACGATCGATGGCCGTGCCTTTTGCCGATCTGCATCTGCAGCATCAGACCATCAAGAGCGAGATCGATGCTGCAATCGCGGGCGTGATCGGTGATAGCGCGTTCATTCGCGGCAGCTATGTCGATGCCTTCGAACGGGAATTCGCCGAGGCAGCCCAGGTGAAGCATTGCGTGTCCTGTGCCAACGGTACCGATGCACTCTATCTCGCCATGAAGGCCCTGAAGGTGAAGCCGGGTGACGAGGTGATCACAACGGCGCATTCGTGGATTTCGACTGCGGCGATGATCACCCATGCCGGGGCTACGGTCGTGTTTTGTGACATTGACGGCGCGACCTTCACGATCGATCCGGCGGCGATCGAGGCTGCGATCACGCCGCGCACCGTTGGCATCATCCCCGTCCATCTTTACGGCCAGCCCGCCGATATGGACGCGATCATGGCGATCGCAGCCAGGCACGGATTGTGGGTGGTCGAGGATTGCGCCCAGGCGCATCTGGCGCGCTATAACGGGCAGATGGTCGGTACATTCGGCGCGGCCGCAACCTATTCGTTCTACCCAGGCAAGAATCTCGGTGCGATGGGGGACGCCGGCGCGGTGGTCACCAATGACGGCGGACTCGCCGAGCACATGACGATGTTGGCGCGCCATGGCGGGTTGGTGAAGCATCAGCACCAGATCGAGGGCATCAACAGCCGGCTCGATGGTCTGCAGGCGGCCATCCTGTCGGCGAAGCTGCCGCATCTGGCGGCCTGGACCGAGGCACGACAGGCCGCCGCGAAAGTCTACGACGCAGGACTCGGTCAAATCGAGGACATCGTGGTGCCCGCGATCGCGCCCAGGCGCAGTCACGTCTACCACCTCTATACGATCCGCCATCCGCGCCGTGATGCATTGGCCGCCCATCTCAGGGCCAATGACGTGCATACGGCAATCAACTACCCCACTGCATTGCCATTTCTGCCCGCCTATCAGCGGCTCGGGTACCGCACGGAGCAATTTCCAAACGCATATCGCGACCAGGCGCAGATCTTGTCGCTCCCGATGTTTGCCGAAATCACCCGTCCGCAGCAGGACGAGGTGATAGACTTGGTTCGGAAATTCTAGCGCTCGTCCGCGATCACCTTGCCGTCGTTCGGCAGCGTGCCGGGGCCGACCAGCTCGACCGCGCCTCCGAGCTTTGTCACCATCCGCAGTGTGCTCGCGATCTCCTCGCGCAGAGCCTCATTTGCTGCCGCCGTTTCCGCTTTCAGCGTCATCGCATCGGTCTCGCCCTGGCGCGTGACGACGAGACGCAGGCGGCCGAGCGCGGAATGCCGCTTGCCGATCTCGGCGACCTGCTCGGGACGGACGAACATGCCCTTGACCTTGGTGGTCTGGTCGGCGCGGCCCATCCAGCCCTTGATCCGCACGTTGGTGCGACCGCATTTGCTTGGGCCCGGCAGCGCCGCGGTGAGGTCGCCGAGGGCGAGACGAATCCAGGGATGGTGCGAGTCGAGCGAGGTGACGACGATCTCGCCGACGTCGCCTTCCGCAACGGGATCACCGGTGCCGGGCTTGACGATCTCCATGATCAGGCCTTCGTTAACGACCATGCCCTCGCGCGCCTCCGTCTCGAAGGCGACGAGACCGAGATCGGCGGTGCCGAAGGCCTGGTAGGCGTCGATGCCGCGCGCCTTGATCTCGGCCTGGAGCGAGGGCGGGAAGGCCGCACCCGAGACCAGCGCACGCTTGATCGAGGAGACGTCGCGGCCCGCGGTCGCCGCTGCATCGAGCAGGATCTTCAGGAAGTCCGGCGTGCCGCTATAGCCGACCGGACGGTAGGCCTCGATCAGCTCGAATTGCTGCTCGGTATTGCCGGGCCCGGCCGGGATCACCGCACAGCCGAGCGCGCGCGCGGACGAGTCGAAGATGAAGCCGCCGGGGGTGAGGTGGTAGCTGAAGGTGTTGAGCACGATGTCGTCGGGCCGGAACCCGGCCGCGAACAGCGCCCGTGCGCCGCGCCAGGGATCGGCCTGCCGGCCCTCCGGCTCGAAGATCGGACCCGGGGAGGTGAAGAGCCGCGCGAACGAGCCCGGTGCCGCCGCCACGAAGCCGCCGAAGGGCGCGGAGGCCTTGTGCAGGGCCGGCAGTTCCGACTTGCGCAGCACCGGCAGGCACGCCAGCGCCGCGCGCGTGGTCACCGTGGCCGGATCCAGCCCCTTGAGCCGGTCGGCATAGGCGGGCGCCGTCATCGCGCTGCGCAGCACGCCCGGCAGGCGCGAAAACAGCTCTGCCTCGCGCGCGGCTTGCTCGCGCGTCTCGAGGGCGTCGTAATGGGCGGTCATGGCTGATCTTTCCGGGTTGGCATCCGTTGCACGCCGCCGCTGGCATGGGTATCAGACGGCCATTGTCGGGACGTGGAGAGAGCGAGATGGCGGACGAGCGGATCATGGCGGCGGAGGAGACGGCCGGCGTCGTCGCGCGCCTGAAACGCCGCATGATCGACGAAGCGATGCCGCTGTGGTCGACCGTCGGCTGGGACCATGTCGCGGGCGGTTTCATCGACCGGCTGCACCGCGACGGCACGGCGGATGCCGCCGCGCCGCGGCGGGTATTCGTGCAGGCCCGCCAGATCTACTGCTACGCCAAGGCGGCGCAGATGGGCTGGTATCCGGAGGGGCGCGCCATCGCGCTGAAGGGGCTGGAGCACCTGCTGGCACGCGCGAAGGCGCCCGACGGCCGGCCGGGCTATGTGCACCGGCTGACGCCGGATGGCGCGGTGCTGGACGCCCGGCGCGACGCCTACGACCACGCCTTCATCCTGTTTGCGCTTGCGACCGTCTACGCGCTCGACAAGGACGCGCAGGTTCGCGCCGAGATCGACGCGCTGCTCGCCTTCCTCGACGGCCATCTGCGCTCGCCGCATGGCGGCGTCCACGAGGGGCTGCCGTTCTCGCTGCCGCGGCGGCAGAACCCGCACATGCACCTGTTCGAGGCGATGATCGCGTGCTTCGACGCGACCCACGATCTGTCGTTCCAGAACCGCGCCGGCGAATTCTTCGCGCTGTTCCTCGCCAATCTCTACGACAAGCAGAGGCACATCCTGACCGAGTATTTCGAGGAGGACTGGTCGAAGATCGAGCCGGTCAGTGTCGAGCCTGGCCATCAGGCGGAGTGGGTCTGGCTGCTGAAGGGATTCGAGCGCATCACGGGTTGCCCGACCGGGCAGCGACGTGCGGAGCTGCTGGCCAGCGCGCTGCGCTATCGCGACGATGCGACGGGCTGCCTGACCGACGAGGGTGATGCCACCGGCCACATCCGCCGCAGCACGCGCCGGCTGTGGCCGCAGACCGAGATCGCGAAGGCGTGGACCGCGCAGGCCGAGTCCGGCGAGGCGGGCGCGGCGGATGAGGCGCGCGCGGCCCTGGTGCGGCTCGAACGGCATTATCTCAGCCATCCCGTGAAGGGCGGCTGGTACGACCAGTTCGATCGCGACGGCAAGTCGCTGGTCGACACCATTCCTGCGTCGTCGTTCTATCATGTTCTCTGCGCAGTCACGGAAGCGGAGCAGGTGCTGGAAGGTTAGAGTTCTCTTGTTTTGACGCGTTTTCTTCACGCGAACCGGTTCCCACTTCGCTTGAAAACGCTATAACCATCGCTTGCGCCGCTTGAAGCTCTTGAGGTTCTTGAAGCTCTTGCGCTGGTCGCCGGCGCCGCCGAGGTAGAATTCCTTGACGTCCTCATTGTCGCGCAATTCGTCCGCGGTGCCGTCGAGCACGACCTTGCCCTGCTCCATGATGTAGCCGTGGCTCGCCACTGACAGTGCGGCGCGCGCGTTCTGCTCGACCAGCAGGATGGTGACGCCGAGGTCGCGGTTGATCTTCTGGATGATGGAAAACACCTCTTTCACCAGGAGCGGCGACAGGCCCATCGACGGTTCGTCCATCAGTATCATCTTCGGGCGTGCCATCAGTGCACGGCCGATCGCGAGCATCTGTTGCTCGCCGCCGGAGAGATAGCCGGCAAGGCCGGTGCGCTCTTTCAGGCGCGGGAAATAGTTGAAGACCATGTCGATGTCGGCATCGACCTCGCGGTCCCTGCGGGTGAAGGCGCCGAGCTTGAGGTTCTCCAGCGACGTCATGTCGGCGACGATGCGGCGGCCCTCCATCACCTGGAAGATGCCGCGGCGGACGATCTTGTCGGGATCGATGCCGTTGATCCGCTCGCCCTCGAACAGGATCTCGCCGCGCGTGACCTCACCGTCCTCGGTCTTGAGCAGCCCCGAGATCGCCTTCAGCGTCGTCGACTTGCCAGCGCCGTTGGCCCCGAGCAGCGCCACGATCGCGCCCTTGGGCACGTCGAGGCTGAGGCCGCGCAGCACCAGGATGACGTCGTCATAGACGACCTCGATATTGCGCACGCCGAGAAGGGGCGGCGCGGGGACGATGCTGGGCGAGGGACGACTGGCTTCGGCGATCTCGGTCATGCGTCAAAGTTCTCCGTAGTCGTCGCCCGGCTTGACCGGGCGACCCAGTATTCCAGAGACGCCCGAGACCCATTGAGAAGCCGCGGCGTACTGGATCCCCCGCTTTCGCCGGGGATGACAGTTGTGCGTGAGGTGAGTGCCGGGCTCACCACCCCAGCAACTCCGCCTTGCGCGGCAGCTCCACGGTCTTGACCTTCTCGAGCTTGATCGTGCCCTTGGCCATGAGATCGTTGAGGTCGCCGTCGGTCGCGCCCGCGATCTTGGTGCGATAGAGGTCGACTTTCAGCGTGCCGCGGTGGTCCTTGTCGGTCCAGGTCGAGGGATTGCAGACGCCATCCATTCCGGCCGGCACCCAGTCCTTCTTCTGGTAGAAGCCCTTGGCGACGTTCTCGCCGGTGGCGCCGCCGTTCTTTGCGGCCCAGTCGAGCGCTTCCTTCATGTACAGCGCCGAGCAGACCGCCGCGATGTAGTGCACGGGCCGGTAGACCTTGCCGGTCGGGTCGGACATCTTGGAGATCTCCATCACCGTCTTCATGCCGGGCGCATCGCCGCCCCAACTCACCGCCGTGCGCAAGGGGAAGATCACGCCATTGGCGGCATCTCCGGCCGTCTTGGCGGCATTCTCGTCCATGCCCCAGACATTGCCGAGGAACTGGATGTCGACGCCGGCGGTCTTGCAGGCCTTCAGGACGGAGATGTTGGAAGCCGCGGTGTTGCCGAGATAGGCGTAGTTAGCACCCGAGGATTTCAGGCTCAGGCACTGCGCGCTGTAGTCACCCGGTGTCAGCGCGAACACCAGCGGCGGCAGCACTTCGAGCCCGAGCTCCTGCGCCATGGCCTCGCCGGCGGCCTTCGGCGCGTTCGGATAGGGGTGGTTGGCGCCCATGTGGACGAATTTCGGCTTGCCGGGCTTGCCCTTGGCCTTCCAGTCCTCGGCCGCCCACATCAGCATCGCGCGCAGCGAGTCCGAATAGCTCGGGCCGTAGAAGAAATTGTAAGGAGCGGGCTTGGCCTTGCCGCTGACGCCTTCGGGATCGGTCAGCGCGGCGGCATAGGAGCCGGAGAGGTCGGGGATCTTGTCCTGCGCGAGGAAGCCGGTCAGCGCTTCGGTGTCCGCGGTGCCCCAGCCCATGATCGCCGCGACCTTGCTGTCGGGCGCCGACCATTTCTTGTAGAGCGCGATCGCGCGCGGCACCTGGTAGCCGTAGTCGTTGGTGTCGACGTTGATCTGCTTTCCGCCGACGCCGCCGTTCTTGTTGACCCAGGCGAAGGTGTCGGCGACGGCCTGTCCGTAGGGCGTGCCGACGTCGGAGGTGCCGCCGGAATAATCGGCGAGATGCCCGATCGCGATCTGCGCCTGCGCACTCGCCGAGAATGCGGCGATCGCGAGGGCGAGCGATGCGGTGGTCAAAAGGGATTTTGTCTTCATTGGTTGCCTCCTCCTGTTTATTCGTTGATTAGCAAGTTGCCCGTTCTCAATGCGAGAACGGGTAGAGTTTCCAATACGCCTTGATCTGCCGCCAGCGATGGGCGAGCCCGTCCGGCTCGAACATCAGGAACGCGATGATGATCACCCCGATCGCGATCTCGCGCAGGAAGGTGATGTTGTTGTTGAGCGACAGCGCCTTGTCGATTGCGCCGCCCTTCAGGTAGAGGCTGAGGAATTCCATCGTTTCCGGCAGCAGCACCACGAAGGCGGTGCCCATCAGCGTGCCCATGATCGAGCCGGTGCCGCCGATGATGATCATGGCCAGGAACAGGATCGAACGCTCGATGCCAAAGCCTTCCTGGGAGACCACGAGCTGGTAATGCGCATAGAGCGCGCCGGCGATGCCGGCGAAGAAGGCGGCGAGGCCGAACGACAGCGTGCGGTATTTGGTGAGGTTGATGCCCATGATCTCCGCGGAGAGATAATGGTCGCGGATCGCAACCAGCGCGCGGCCGTCGCGCGTGCGCATCAGATTGGTGACGAGAATGTAGCTCGCCAGCACATAGGCCAGCACGACGTAGAAATACTGCTTGTCGCCGCGCAAGGTGAAGCCGAAGATCGAGAACGGATTGGCGCTGGCCGGCACCGAGCCGCCGGTGAACCATTCGGCGCGGGAGAAGAAGTCGAGCAGGATGTATTGCGCGGCGAGCGTCGCGATGACGAGGTAGAGCCCCTTCAGCCGCGCCGCCGGAATGCCGAAGATCAGCCCGACCAGCGCGGTGACGACGCCCGCAAGCGGGATCGCGAAGAACACCGGGATCGGCGCATTGTTGGAGATGTAGGCCGAGGTGAAGGCGCCGAGCAGGAAGAAGGCGGCGTGGCCGATCGAGATCTGGCCGGTGAAGCCGACCAGGATGTTCAACCCGAGCGCCGCGATCGAGAAGATGCCGATCTGGATCAGGATGCTGAGCCAGTAGCCGCCGAGGAATTGCGGCACGAGGCAGAGCAGCAGCACGCCAATGATCGCAAAGTTGCGGCTGGTGGCCGTCGGGAAGATCGTGGTGTCGGCCGCATAGGAGCTGCGGAAATCACCAGCGGGGATGAGGGCAGGGCCGGCCATGGGTCAGATCCGCTCGATGTCGTGGGTGCCGAACAAGCCGTAGGGCTTGATCATCAGCACGATGATGAGGACGTAGAACGGTGCGATCTCGTAGAGATTGCCCCAGTGCAGATACTCGCTGTCGACATATTGCGCGATGTTCTCGAGCAAGCCGATGATGATGCCGCCGAGCACCGCGCCGCCGACGGAATCGAGCCCGCCGAGGATCGCCGCCGGAAACACCTTGATGCCGTAGGCGGCGAGGCCTGACGATACGCCGTTGACGACGGCGACGACGACGCCCGCGACCGCAGAGACGGTGGCCGAGATCGCCCAGGCCATCGCGAAGACGCTTTTGACGGAAATGCCGAGCGACTGCGCGACCTGCTGGTTGAACGCGGTGGCGCGCATGGCAAGGCCGTATTTGGATGCGCGGAAGAACCAGGCCATGCCGATCATCATCGCGACCGAGACCACCAGGCTCATGACATAGACGGTCTGGATCTGAAGCCCGAACAAGCTGACCGACTGGCTCTCGAACACGCGCGGGAACGGCTGCGGGTTGACGCCGAACATCCATTTCAGCGTGGCCTGGAGCACGGTCGAGAGCCCGATCGTCACCATGATCACCGAAATGATCGGCTCGCCGATCATCGGCCGCAGGATCAGGACCTGGATGGCGATGCCGAACACGAACATGAACACCAGCGTCATCGGCATTCCGATCCAGAACGGCACCTGATATTTCGCCAGCAGCGCCCAGCACACCCAGGCGCCGACCAGCAGCAGCTCGCCTTGCGCGAAGTTGACGACCTGCGTCGCCTTGTAGATCAGCACGAACGACATCGCGACCACGCCATAGAGCGTGCCGACCACGAGGCCGTTGACCAGGAGCTGGATGAGGAAGGCGGTGTTCATGTGATATGCTGTCCTTCGCCTCTCCCCGCTTGCGGGGAGAGGCCGACGCGCGGAACGCGCGGCGGGTGAGGGGGAGCCTCCGCATGCGCGGTGCTGATGAGTCCAAGACCGGGCGCGCAAGAAGCCTGCGAGCTGCATTGACGGATGCGGAAGGGGCGCTGTGGTATCGCCTGCGCGCCCGCCGGCTGAACGGCTACAAATTCGTTCGGCAGGAGCCTATCGGGCCATACACGGTAGACTTCATCTGTCGCGAAGCTCGCTTGATCATCGAGGTGGACGGCGGGCAGCATGCGGACAGTCCGCGCGACGTCACTCGCGACAAATGGCTTGCCGACCGCAACTATCGGGTCCTGCGCTTCTGGAACAACGACGTGTCCCGTAATTTGTCCGGCGTCCTCGAGACGATTGTCACCGCCCTCGCGGAGGCTCCCCCTCACCCGGATCGCTGACGCGCTCCGGCCTCTCCCCGCAAGCGGGGAGAGGCGAAGGGCAGCGGTGCCTGCGCTCAAGTTCACTCCGCAGCCTCCGCCAGATGCCCACGCCCGCCGAGATCCACCACCCGCAGTGTGGTGCGCACCCGCTGCGTGGTGCCGTCCTGGAAGCGGATCACGGTGTCGACGGGGATGTCGGCATCGCCGCGGTAGATGGCGTCGATGATGCCGGCGTATTTCTCGTTGATGACGCTGCGGCGCACCTTTCGGGTGCGGGTGAGCTCGCCGTCGTCGGCGTCGAGCTCCTTGTAGAGCAGCAGGAAGCGCGAGATGCGCTGCGCCGGCGGCAGCGTCGCGTTGACGGTCTCGACCTCCTTCTGGAGCAGCGTGTAGACCTCGGGCCGCGAGGCGAGATCGCTGTAGGTCGTGAAGGAGAGGCGGTTCTTCTCCGCCCATTTCGAGATGATGGAGTAGCGGATGCAGATCATCGCCGCGAGCGCGTCGCGCCCCGAGCCGAGCACGACGGCTTCGGCGATGTAGGGCGAGAATTTCAGTTTGTTCTCGATGAACTGCGGCGAGAAGCGCTCGCCGCGGGAGGTTTCCGCGAGATCCTTGATGCGGTCGATGACGACGAGCTGGCGGTTGGCGTTGAAATAGCCGGCATCCCCCGACAGCATCCAGCCATCCTTGATATCGGCAACGCTCGCCTCGGGATTCTTGTAATAGCCGAGGAACATGTTGGGATGCCGCACCACGATCTCGCCGACGCCGTGGACGTCGGCATTGTCGATGCGGATCTCGACGCTGTCGGCCATCGGCACACCCGTGGTGTCGGGGTCGACCTTGCCCTCGGGATGCAGCGTGTAGGCGCCCAAAAGCTCGGTCTGGCCGTAAAGCGTGCGCAGCGGCACGCCCATCGCCTGGAAGAACTTGAAGGTATCGGGCCCGAGCGCCGCGCCGCCGGTTGCGGCCGAGCGCAGGCGGGTGAAGCCGAGCCGGTCGCGCAGCGCGCGGAACAGGACGGCGTCGGCAAAGCCGGAGCGCTGGCCGTGTTGGAGCGCGGCAAGACCGCTTTTCATCCCGATATCGAACAGGCGCTGCTTGAAGGGCGTGGCGTCCATCACCCTGGCGCGAACGTCGGCGGCGATCGATTCCCAGACGCGCGGCGCAAACAGCACGAACGTCGGCGCTATCTCGCGCAGATCGTTCATCATCGTATCGGGCTCTTCGACGAAGTTGATCTTCATCCGGCACAAGAGGCCTTTGCCGAGCACATAGACCTGCTCCATGATCCACGGCAGCGGCAGCACCGAGACGTATTCGTCGTCCGGTCCCTTGGGGTCGAAGGCAAGATAGGTAGCGCAATGGCCGAGCACGCGGCCGGCGGCGAGCATTGCGAGTTTTGGATGCGAGGTGGTGCCCGACGTGGTGCAGAGGATTGCGACGTCCTCCCCCTTGGTCGCATCGACGAGCTTGTCGTAAAGCCCCGGTTCGCGCGCAGCGCGGGCGCGGCCGAGCTCGGCGAATTTCTCCGCCGACAGCAGCCTGGGGTCGTCGTATTTCCGCATTCCGCGCGGGTCGGAATAGATGATGTGCTTCAGATCGGGCACGCGGTCGGCGAGGGTGAGCAGCTTGTCGACCTGCTCCTCATCCTCGGCGAAGACGAGCTGCGCCTCGCCATAATTGAGGAGATAGGAGGCTTCTTCGTCCAGCACGTCGCGGTAGAGCCCGAGGCTCAGGCCGCCGATCGCGTGGGTGGCGATTTCCGCCGCGACCCAGTCCGGCCGGTTGTCGCCGATGATGCCGATGACGTCGTTGCGCCCAAGGCCGAGCTCGACGAGGCCGAGCGCGAAATCGCGCACGCGCGTCTGGTAATCGTTCCAGGTGAAGACACGCCACAGCCCGAGATCCTTTTCGCGCAGCGCGATCTCGTTGCCATGCTCCCTGGCGTTGAGCCGGAGCATTTTGGGATAGGTATCGGCCTGCGCGACGCGGCCTGCATAATCCATCATGCCGCGCTCTCCTGCGCCGGCGGAGCATCGTCGGGATCGACCAGCACCTCGTCCTCTTCGCCGAGATAGGCGCGCCTGACGTGGGGATCGGCGAGCACCGCACCCGGATCGCCCTCGGCGATCTTGCGGCCGAAATCCAGCACCATGACGCGGTGAGAGATGTCCATCACCACGCCCATATCGTGCTCGATCATCACCACCGTCATCCCGAATTCCTCGTTGAGATCGACGATGTAGCGGGCCATGTCCTCCTTCTCCTCGAAGTTCATGCCGGCCATCGGCTCGTCGAGGAGGATGAGGCGCGGCTCCAGCGCCATGGCACGGGCAAGCTCGACACGCTTGCGCAGGCCATAGGAGAGGGTGCCGGCTTGCGCCTTTCGCACCGACTGGAGGTCGAGGAAGTCGATGATCTCCTCGACCTTGCGGCGATGCGCGAGCTCTTCCTTGCGCGCGCCGGTGAGCCAGTAGAGCGAGCCCGTGAGGAAATTGTTCTTCAACAGGTGATGGCGGCCGACCATGATGTTGTCGAGCACGCTCATGTGGTGGAACAGGGCGAGGTTCTGGAAGGTGCGGCCGATGCCGAGCGAGGCGCGGGCGTTCGGCGTCAGGCCGGTGATGTCGCGGCCCTGATAGAACAGCTGGCCCTCGGTCGGCTTGTAGCGGCCGGAAATACAGTTCACGATCGAGGTCTTGCCGGCCCCGTTGGGGCCGATGATCGAGAACAGCTCGCCGTCCCTGATGGCGAAGCCGACATCGGTCAGCGCACGGACGCCGCCGAATCGCAAGGACACGCCGCGCACTTCAAGACTGGTAGCCACCAAACAAATCCCTCCCGGTGATGGCGCTTGATTGGCGCTCTTCGTCGGTTCCTGTCGGGCGATCCTAGTACGGTCGTGTCGGCCAGACCATGCAGCTATTGGTCTCGACCGGACCCGTGAGGCTCTCGTTCCCGTTAGGGGATCAAAAGCCGCATCGCCCGAGGTGGTTCTCAATAGGGGAAAGCGCTATTTTGAAATGTCTCCGGCCTGACAATTCTGCGACAAAGTTTTTCAGGCGGTGGCGGTCTTCATCTTTCGTCGGATGGTGGCCGAAGCGGTCGTGCTGCAGTGCAACAGAAGGACGGAGTGACGAAACGGTGCGGCTGGCTTCGGGATCATGATTTCAGAGGATCAACTGAAGCGCATCGCCGCCTGGTCGCGCGAGCTCACGCAAGCGGAGATCGAGGTCGCGCGCGCGGGGATCACGGAGCGGTCCTACGGCACCGGCGAGGCCGTGTTCATGCGCGGCGACACGTTCGACTATTGGGCCGGCATGGTCTTTGGCCTTGCCCGGATGGGCGGGGTGTCGCGCGACGGCAAGGAGACGAGCCTTGCCGGGCTGACCGCGGGGGCCTGGTTCGGCGAGGGCAGCGTGCTCAAGAACGAGCCGCGCCGCTACGACGTGGTCGCGCTGCGCAACAGCCGTGTCGCGCTGATGGAGCGCAGCGCCTTCATGTGGCTGTTCGAGAACAGCGTCGGCTTCAACCGCTTCCTGGTGCGCCAGCTCAACGAGCGGCTCGGCCAGTTCATCGGCATGCTCGAGGTCAACCGCACCTTGGACGCCACCGCGCGCCTCGCCCGCGGCATCGCCTCGCTGTTCAACCCGATCCTCTATCCGGAATCGACCGCGCATCTGGAGATCACCCAGGAGGAGATCGGGGCGCTCTCCGGCATGTCCCGCCAGAACGCCAATCGCGCGCTGAACCGGCTGGAGAAGGAGGGCCTGCTGCGGCTCGAATATGGCGGCGTTACCATCCTCGATGTCGAGCGGCTGCGCGGGTACGGGGACTAGCGCGCATTGGCGGGGGCGTGCACGGGCCAGAGGTCGGCGCGCCAGCGCAAGGCGATCGCAATCGCGATGAAGCCCGACGCGGC
Organism: Bradyrhizobium sp. WSM2254; assembly: GCF_000472645.1. NCBI lineage: Bacteria > Pseudomonadati > Pseudomonadota > Alphaproteobacteria > Hyphomicrobiales > Nitrobacteraceae > Bradyrhizobium > Bradyrhizobium sp. WSM2254. Next base: position 76,162 of record NZ_AXAB01000023.1, read on the forward strand.
ATAGAGCGAACCCGTCGCGGAATAGCCGATCACGTCGATCAGGCTGCCGGCTGCGAGCAATCCGATCGGCAGGCCGTAGATCACCATCATGCGCACGCCCATCACGCGGCCGCGCAGATGCGCGCTCGCCGTGCGCATCAGGATCACGGCGGCCGAGATCATCGACATGCTCTGGGCGATGCCGGCGAGAGCAAGGCAGGCCATGGCCACCGGCATGGTCCTGATTTCGACGAACACCAGCAGCATGGCGTACCAGGCCAGCGTCGCGCCTATCAGCAGCCGGGCAATGCGCAGTCCGCCGACGAGGCTGAGCGTGATTGAGCCGATCAGCGAGCCGACGGCGAAGCTCGCCGACAGATAACCGAGGCCGGTCTGGTCGGTATGAAAGATGTCCCGCGCGATGTAGGGCAGCAATCCGCCTGTGAAGGGAAATGCGGTGAGATTGGCGAGGAAGGCGACGCACAGCGCGGCACCCATTCCAGGGCCATTCCAGGCGTAGACAATCCCTTCCTTCAGCTCGTCGAGCAGCTTTGAAATGGCGTGGCTGTTCGCCGGCAGGTCCGTCGTGGCAACGGTCCTTTTCGGTCGGGTCAGGCAGGACATGAGAATCGCGGCCACGAGGTAGAGGCTTGCGACTGCCGCATAAACCAATCCAATGCCGAGCACGGCGAAGAGGCCGGCGCCTGTCAGCGCTCCGGCAATGCGGGCGCTATCCTGGGTCGTGCGTGACATGCTGATCGCGCTGACCAGCTGCTCGGCCGGCATGATGTCGGCGAGCAATGCGCTGCGAAGGCCGAGATCGGAGGAGCGGATCAGGCCCATGATCGTCACGATGATCATGACCTTGAGCGGCGCCAGGTGGCCGGTGAGCGCCAGGACCATAATGGTGGAGGCCAGCGCCGTATAGGTAAGGCGCAGCACGACAAGGAGATCGCGATGACCCATGCGGTCGCCGATCATCCCGAGCGCCGGTGCAATCAGCGTTCCGACATATTGCAGCGACGCGAGAATGGTCAGTAGCAGCACCGATCCGGTCTCGACCAGGATGTACCAGCCGAGCACCAGCGTTTCGATCTCGAACGCCCAGGAGGTGAGCAGGTCGGATGGCCACTGGAAGCGATAGTTGCGGATGCGGAATGGCGCGAGTGCGGATGTGCTCAAGATGCGATGACGGGTGTCACGGCGATTCCCCCTTATTTTTGTTCTTCTGTTCGGCAGGGTAGCCCCGGCCATGCCCCTGTCAATTGGCGCTACCGCATGCCGCCATGCTTGCCGACGACGCGCGGTGCGCCAGTGCGCCCGCAGCATCGCTTCCTCGCACAGCCATACGGAAGGGGTAGACCAACCACGCTTGCTCTTCCCGTGCGACGAGGCCATGCTTGCCTGGTTCCTGGGCCCGTCCGGCAGGTCCTGTAGAATGCGCCATCGCGGCTTCCGCGAGGTCTTGACCCATGAACTGCTCTTGCTGTGGTCTAGAGGTCCAGAGCGGCTTTGCCTTCTGCCCGAAGTGCGGCACGAAGCAGCCGACCGCGTGCCCTGGCTGCGGCTTTCCATGCGCGCCGGATTTCGCCTATTGCCCGAAGTGCGGCGCCTTCGTCGCTGAGGTCCTCACAGGCGGTGGGCAGGCATCGGCGCGGACGAGCCCGACGACGCTCCCGATCCGGTCCTCCTCTCCGCCGCTCGCGCCGACGGAGGAGGCTCAGGCCGCATTTCGACCTCAGTCCGACAAGATCGACAGCGAGGCGAACCGCCGCACTATCACCGTGCTGTTTGCCGACCTCAGCGGCTTCACGGCGATGAGCGAGCGACTCGACCCCGAGGTCATGCAGACGCTCCAAAACGAGTTGTTCGAGGAGTTGACGGCCGCGGTGCAAAGCTTTGGCGGCTTCGTGGACAAGTTCATCGGCGATGCGCTGCTTGCTCTGTTTGGTGCGCCGGCGGCGCACGAGGACGACCCGGAGCGGGCGGTGCGCGCTGCCCTCGACATGATCGACCGGACGGCGCGCCTCAGCGAACGCGCGAAGGCGTATGCAGGTTCACCGCTGCTGCTCCATGTCGGCATCAACACCGGGCACGTCGTCGCGGGCGGGCTCGGTGCGGGCGTTGCCAAATCCTATTCGGTGACCGGCGACACGGTGAATACCGCCCAGCGACTGCAGTCGATGGCGGCTCCGGGCGAGGTGCTGGTCGGGCCGTTGACCCACCGTCTGACGCGGCACGCGTTCTCCTATGACTCGCTTGGCGAGGTCTCGCTCAAGGGCAAGATGGGCAGCGTACTGGTCCACCGTCTGAAGGAGCCGCTCGACACGCCCCGTGCGGCGCGAGGTCTCGACACGCTGGGCCTCAATGCGCCGTTGATCGGGCGCGACGCCGAGCTTGCGCGCATGATCGGCAGCCTTGATCGCGCGTGCGGCGGCGCAGCTCAACTGGTGCGGCTGGTCGGTGAAGCCGGCATCGGGAAAACGCGCCTGGTCAGGGAGTTCGTCGCGCGCATCCGCGATCAGGATCGATTTGCAGGCGTGGCGATCCGGCAGGCGGCGTGCTCGCCGCTCGGCGAACAATCCTACGGCACACTCGCCGCCGTGCTGCGCAGCGCCTATGGCATCGCGCAAAAGGCGAGCGCCACAGAGGCGGAGGCGAAGGTCGCCGAAGCGCTGTCGGAGCTTGGCCTTGCGACTGACGAGGCCGATCGCCTGATGCCGCTCTATCTGCACGTACTCGGCCTCGGCGACCCCAACGCTGTGCTCAGGCATGTCGAGCCCGAACAGCTCCGCCGGCAGATATTCTTCGCGATTCGCACCGTCTTCGAGCGCCGCCTCGCGCTGTCGCCACTGCTGATCATCGTCGAGGATCTGCATTGGGCCGATGCGGTGTCTCTTGAAGCGTTGCGCTTCCTGATGGACCGACTGGAGCGGACGCGGCTGATGCTGCTGTTTACGCACCGGCCGATGCTGGAACTGGACCAGTTCGGTTCGAGCAGGATCAGTCACGCAACCCTCCGGCTGCCCCCGCTTGGCGACGCCGACGGACAAAAGCTGCTCGCGGCCTATTTCAGTCACGGTTGGCGTGAACCACCGGGACGTCTGTTCAGTCGAATCCTCGATCGCGCCGGCGGCAATCCGCTTTTCCTCGAGGAGATCATACGCGGCCTGATCGAAGCCGGCACCCTGCAGCGCGACGGCGCGCAGTGGCGGATGACGTCGGACGAAGCCGCCGCCGATATTCCGGCAAGCATTCAGGCGTTGTTGCTGGCGCGTCTCGACCGGTTGCCGCATCAGGTGCGCCGCCTGGCACAGGAGGCCGCGGTGATCGGCCCGCGTTTTGATGCGGCTGCTCTCGCTGCGGCGGCAACCGAGCCGGCGAGGGTGGAAGCAGGGCTCGAACTTCTGTGCGACGCGGAAATCGTCGAGGAGATCGCGGGCTCGAACTCGATTTCGCTGCGGACCTACCGCTTCACGCAAACCATGCTTCAGGACGTGATCTATCAAAACCTGCTTCTGCAGCGCCGGATCGAGCTGCATGGACGGATTGGTGGGGCGCTCGAGAGGCTGTACGGCCATGAGCCCGAGCGCCTCGAAGATCTCATCCTGCTCGGACATCACTTCAGCCTGAGCGCGAGCAAGCCGAAAGGCGCGCGCTATCTGCGCGCGGCCGGCGATCGCGCGCGCGCCAGCTATGCCAATGACGATGCCATCCGTCTCTACCAACAGGCCCTCGCCGTGCTGTTGACCGGCGGCGAACGGGAGCCGCAACGTCTGGTCCTGTACGAGCGGATTGCGGACCTCTGTGGCGCGGCTGGCCGCCGGAACACGGCCGAGGAGCACTATCAGAGCGCGTTGGAGGGGCAGCGCGCCATACAGGACCGGATCGGGGAAGCGCGAATTCTTCGCAAGCTTGGCCGATTGCTGTGGGACGCCGGCAAGCGGATCAAGGCAGAGACGCATTACGCCGAGGCGGCCAAACTGCTTGGAGGGACCGACGCGCCCATCGAGTGGGCGCATCTCTTGCAGGAGCGCGGCCGTCTCGCGTTTCGGACGGGCGATCACGTGGCCGCCGCAAGATGGGCAGACGAGGCGCTCGGCCATGCGCGGTCCGTACCGGCGGACGCGGACGAGCAAAGCGGGCTCGAGGCGGCACGTGCCATTGCGGAGGCCCTCAACACCAAGGGAGTTGCGCTGGCGCGGCTTGGACGACACCAGGAGGCAGTGCGCGAGGTGGAGCAAAGTGTCGCAGCCGCCGAAGCCGCCGGCCTCCTGAACGTTGCCTGCCGCGGCTACACCAATCTCGGCGTGCTCTACACGATCGTCGATCCGGCGAAGGCCGTGGAGGTTTGCCGGCGCGGGCTCGATGTCGCGCGTCGTATCGGCGATCTCGGCTTCCAGGCGCGCCTGCTTGCCAATTTTGCCGTTGCCTGTTGCACCTTCACGGACAGATGTACCGAGGAAGGGGTGCCGGCTGCCGAAAAGGCGATCGAAATCGACCGTGCGCTCGATCAGCGCGAGCATCTCTCCGTGCCCTTGATCGTGCTCGGGCAAATCCACCAATGCCATTTCCGCCCCGATCTCGCCGCCCGCTGCTACAACGAGGCAATCGAGGTGGCGAACGAAACCGGCGAACCGCAGCAGCTTTTTCCATGCTATGATGGTCTCGCCACGCTGAGCCTTGATCGAGGCGACATGCCCGAGGCCGACCGGTATTTCGCCCTGGCCCACGATGTCTGCGCCCGCCACGGGCTTGATCCCGCCGGGCTGATCGTGCTGCCATTTCTTGACTAGGTCATATGAAGGAGTTCAACCATGTCAGAACTTCATGTCGACGGACCGCTTCAACCGGGCGAACGCGCACCGAACATCGTGCTGGATGCCATCACGCGCGAGGGAAAGATTGCGCTCGAGGATTTTCGCGGGCAGAGCCCGATATTGATCGGCTTGTTTCGAGGGCTGCACTGCCCGTTCTGTCGGCGCCATATCGCGGCACAGGCGCAACTTGGCGCAGCGCTGCACGAAAAGGGCGTCGAAAGTCTCACGGTCGTGAATACGCCCATCGAACGNGCGCGGCTCTACTTCCGCTATCATCCATTGCCCNATCTGCTCGCCGCGTCCGACCCCGAGCGGGTCTCGCACCGTGCGTTCGGCCTGCCCAATCTCGAGTTTACGGAGAACGAAACCGAGTGGCCGCGCAAGGTGGGCATGGATGTGGTGAGAAGCATGCAGGTCGAAATTCCGGGCGAATTATCCGGACCGATGAATCGACTGGCGGCGTTTGACTACCTCAACAAAAAGGACGGTTACGAGATCATGGAAGCCGACAAGCACATGGAAGCAACCGGCCTTGGCCAGTTGTTTGGGCAGTTTCTGCTCGATCGCGAGGGGATTGTGCGCTGGAGCTTCACCGAGATTCCTGACGGAGGCCAGCACATGTTCGAGGCGCCGAGCCCCCGGGAGTTGATGTCGGCTGCCTCGCAGGTGGCAGGCTAAGCATCGTTAGCTAAAAGTGAGGGAGTTCAACCATGTCAGAACGTCATGCCGATGGACCACTTCAACCGGGCGATCGTGCACCGAATATTGTGCTGGACGCCATCACACGCGAGGGAAAGATCGCGCTCGAAGATTTTCGCGGGCAGAGCCCGATATTGATCGGCTTGTTTCGAGGGCTGCGCTGCCCGTTCTGTCGGCGCCATATCGCGGCACAGGCGCAACTTGGCGCAGCGCTGCACGAAAAGGGCGTCGAAAGTCTCACGGTCGTGAATACGCCCATCGAACGCGCGCGGCTCTACTTCCGCTATCATCCCTTGCCCAACCTGCTCGCCGCGTCCGACCCCGACCGGGTCTCGCACCGCGCGTTCGGCCTGCCCAATCTCGAGTTTACGGACCACGAGACCGAGTGGCCGCGCAAGGTGGGTATGGACGTCATCATGAGCATGCAGGTCGACATGCCCGGCGAAACGTCGGGGCCGATGAATCGGTTGGCGGCTGCCGAATACCTCAACAAAAAGGACGGCTACGAGATGATGGAGGCCGATCAGCGCATGGCGGCAACCGGCCAGGGCCAGCTGTTCGGCCAGTTCCTGCTCGATCGCGAGGGGATCGTGCGCTGGACCTTTACCGAGGTTCCTGAAGGCGGCCAGCGCATGTTCGGGGCTCCAAGCCCTCAGGAGTTGATGTCGGCCGCCTCGCAGGTGGCGAGCTAGGCATCGTCGCCTGGTTGGCGGTGCAAATGCCGCGCTCAACGCGCTGCAACCATTCCGGCTCGTGACTCGCAATGACTCAGGCGCACGATGACCAACATCCAGGAGCGACTCCTCGAAAGCAAGATGACCGAGATTGAGCAGGCCCGATCCTGGAGCCCACGCGTGATCTCGAAATTTGAAACGCTTATCAGGAGCGGTGACGATCTCTCGCTCTACCGGATCAATCCCCTGGCGTTCGCGCGTGATCGCGCCATTACCGAGGCGGAAAGCATCGACCTGTTTCTCCATGCGACCAGGAGCGGGTTGTTCGAGATGAGTTGGGACGTTGTTTGTCCCCAGTCCGGCATGGTGCTCGACAGCTTTGGCGCTCTGCGTACCCTGAAGACCCATTACGTTTGCGGCCTCTGCGACGTCAGCGGTGAGACCAACCTCGACGATTTCATTGAGGTTACGTTTACGGTCTCGCCGCACCTCCGGCGGATTCCATTTCATGATCCTCATTCCCTTTCGATCGAGGATTTCCACTGGAAGCTTCGTTTCTTGGGCGACGCGCGCATGCCCGGTCAGCAGGTCCGATTTCTCGATTTCCTGCGTGGATTGGTTCGCGGACTTGCGTTCTTGCCGCCGGGCTCGACCACATCTCTTCGCGCCGACCTCGGTCCCGGTGCCCTGGCCGGCGTCAACATCCAAACGCAGGCTGCATTCGTGGTCTCGGTCGCAGGCGAACCCGCAACCGCGCCGACCGTCCTGCGGGTCGGATATGATGCGCGGCGCTTTTCGCCTTCGCTGTCCGTCGTCCCGCCCGGCCCCGTTGTGATCGACGTGGAGAACTCCGGCGCAGTGCGAGGCTCATTGCTCCTGATCAATTGGCCGCCCGAAGTCCTGGCCCAGACGACCAAGCCTGCGCTCGAGTTCGAACCGTATATGTCAGGCGGCATGTTACTTGCGCGACATACCTTCCGCCGCCTGTTCCGCTCGGAACGCGTCGACGAGCGGGAAGGCCTCGGCATCCGGCAGGTGACCTTGCTGTTCACGGATCTCAAGGGTTCGACCGCGATGTACGAGCGTCTCGGTGATCTGAATGCCTATGCCCTGGTCCGCGAGCATTTTGCCTTGCTGGGAGCGACCGTCCAGGCGCATTCCGGCGCCATCGTCAAGACGATCGGGGATGCCGTGATGGCGGTCTTCTCCCGCCCGACAGACGCGGTCTCTGCGGCGTTGCATATGCTCGGAGAGATAGAACGCTACAACAGCGAGCATGGCGATCCGAGCATCATCCTGAAGATCGGAGCGCATTGTGGTCCGTCGATTGCAGTGACCCTCAATGAAAATCTGGACTACTTCGGGCAGACTGTGAATGTTGCGGCGCGCGTGCAAGCGTTGGCCGATGCCGGCGAAATCTGTCTCTCGGAAGCGCTTTATTCGGCGCCGGGCGTCAGTGGCCTCCTCGCAGGCCACGCCATCGTTGAGTTTGATGCACCTCTCCGCGGCGTCGAAGGAAATGCGTGCGTCTATCGTGTCGTGCGTGGTTAGGATCCTGCTTCGGCACGACCGTGCTAGAGATTCTCAAGTCACCGGTACTTTCGGCTTCTTCTCCGCCAGCGCTGCCGCCATCGCCGAAATCAGCGGCCGCATGAAATACGCATCTTCCGCCGGTGCGATGTCCGTGCGCAGGCCATGCGCAGCGAGCTCGCCCGACACGGCAGGGCCCACCGACGCAATCAGCGTCCGCTCCAACCCTGCGTGCAACCTCGCTTCGCTGCCATGCGCCTTGGCGGCTTCGATCAGGCGGCGGACCTGGCCGAGATTGGTCAGCGCGATGGAATCGATCCGCCCCTCCGCCATGTCGTCGATGGCGGCGACGATGTTGGCATCCGCCGCCTTGGGATCGTAGACATAGGGCAGCACGGTATCGACCTCGGCGCCTTGCGCCGAGAGTGCGCCGGTCAGTGCGCTGTGGTCCTTGTCCGGATAAAGCTGGAGGCCGAGGCGATGCCCCTTCAGGTCGAGCTTGCCCAGCATCTCGATCACGCCCTCGGTGGTCGGCTTCTCCGTGGTCTGCTGCGCCTCGAGCGAGATCTCGCGCAGCGCCTTGCCGGGCTTCGGCCCGCGGGTGAATTTACGCGATTTGGCGAGGGCTGCGACCAGAGCCTGGTCGAGACCACGGGCCCGCGCGAGCTTCATGATCCGCCGCAGGCCTTCGCCGGTCATCAGCACGAGATCGTCAAAGGGCCTGTCGATGGCACGTCGGATCCAGGCCTCGACCGGGGCAGGGTCCGGCGCATCGTGGATGGTGAACATCGGGCACTGCACGACGTCGGCGCCTTGCTCGGCGAGGAGCTTTGAGAACTGCGCCTCCTCGCGCGTTTCCAGGATCAGGATGCGGTAGCCGTTCAAGCGGTCGGCCATGGGCGTGCTCCGGTATAAATCGCAATTGTCCGTTCATCCTGACTCTGCGTTTCAGGTAGAAGCAAGTCTTGGGATTGGCGCAAGGGCGGGGTCGGTGATAGAGCAGGGCGCAAATCGCGGGTTGTTCCGCATCATTTGCCCAAACCTTCATCAAGAGCCATGCCCGATCATCAATATGTCCTGACCCTGTCCTGTCCGGATCGCCCCGGCATCGTCTCGGCGGTGTCGACCTTCCTGGCCCACAACGGACAGAACATTCTCGACGCGCAGCAGTTCGACGACGTCGAGACCAAGAAGTTCTTCATGCGGGTGGTGTTCACCGCCGCCGATCTCGCCGTGGAGCTGTCCGCGCTCCAGACCGGCTTTGCCGCGATCGCGGAGCGCTTCGGCATGGAGTGGCAGATGCGCGACCGCGCCGCGCATCGCAAGGTGATGCTGCTGGTGTCGAAGTCCGACCATTGCCTGGTCGACATCCTCTATCGCTGGCGCACCGGCGAATTGCCGATGGTCCCGACTGCGATCGTCTCCAATCATCCGCGCGAGGCCTATGCCGGGCTCGATTTCGGCGGCATCCCGTTCCACCATCTGCCTGTCACCAAGGAAACCAAGCGCGAGCAGGAGGCGCAGATCCTCGATCTCGTGGCCAGGACCGGGACCGATCTCGTCGTGCTGGCGCGCTACATGCAGATCCTGTCGGATGATCTGTCGGCGAAGCTCGCCGGCCGCTGCATCAACATCCACCACTCGTTCCTGCCGGGCTTCAAGGGCGCAAAACCCTATCACCAGGCCCATGAGCGCGGCGTCAAGCTGATCGGCGCCACCGCGCATTACGTCACGCGCGACCTCGACGAGGGTCCGATCGTCGACCAGGACGTCGAGCGCATCAGCCATCGCGACACGCCGGAAGATCTCGTCCGCAAGGGTCGCGACATCGAGCGCCGCGTGCTGGCGCGCGCGATCCGCTATCACCTCGACGACCGCGTCATCCTCAACGGCCGCAAAACCGTGGTGTTCATGGATTGATATGCCTTCACCTCTCCCCGCTTGCGGGGAGAGGTCGGATTGCATCGAAGATGCAATCCGGGTGAGGGGGACTGTCCGCGAGTCCAACTGTCACCGTCCCCGTGGAGACTCCCCCTCACCCCAACCCTCTCCCCGCAAGCGGGGCGAGGGAGCGCACCGTCTCAGCGCACCGCGTTGCCTGAGGTCACGCCCGTCGCGCCCTTCTGCGCCTGCTCTTCCTTCTCGCGATCAGCCGCGGGCATTAGCCGCTTGCGCTCGCGCTCCTTCATGTAGGCGTCGTATTGCGGCGTGCCTGCCCGCGGCGGGGCGTCGGCCGGCAGGCCGCCGGCCCATTGCGGCACGTAATCGCCCATGCCGGAGGACAGCTTCTCATTGACCGTGCCGCAGCCGGACAGTCCTGCGGCAAGCGCGAGGAGGGGCAGGAGGGAGCGGAAAGGCTTAGGCATTGTGGGGACGCGCGGGTTCGGTCTGGTTGGACGCCGGGTCAGGCTGGCGCCGAGAGAGTAGCCTTCAACAAGGTAAAAGAGACTTATTCGAGGTAGGTAATAAGTTACCGAGTTGGAGCCGACCCGGGGCCCCGGATGTACCAATTCTGCAAAAGAAAGACGAAATCTTCCATCCACGCGGCCCGTCGCGTTTCTAGACTGCGGCGCGGGGCTCGCGACAAAGTGGCTTGGCCGGCGAGGGGGCTTTTTCGTTGACAGGTCCATTTTATTTGTACAATCGTACAAATAGATAAAAGCAGCCAAGGTCGGGGCGTTCGGGTCACCTCGACGTAACCGCAACATCACTCCCCGCCGTCGGAAAACGGGACGCCCGGCTTGCGCCGATTGGTCGCCAAACGTCCGATTGACAAGGGGGGCGCCAAGGACGCCATGTGGCGCGCGATAAGGCTCGCGCGTGAGCTAGAGTGAGGCAAGGACCGGGCACTCGGTTCGCCGCACAAGAGGTCAGGAATCAAGGGGAGGGACACTCTTATGTTCGAACGCAAACAACTTTCTTGGGCAGCCGCGGTGGCCGCCGTTGCAGGCTTGGTGGCCGTCGCGCCGGCCATGGCCGAGGACACCGTCAAGGTCGGTCTGATCCTGCCGATGACCGGCGGCCAGGCCTCGACCGGCAAGCAGATCGAGAACGCGATCAAGCTCTACATGCAGCAGAAGGGCGACACCGTCGCCGGCAAGAAGATCGAGATCATCCTCAAGGACGACGCCGCGATTCCGGACAAGACCAAGACGGCCGCGCAGGAGCTGATCGTCAACGACAAGGTCAATTTCATCGCCGGCTTCGGCGTGACGCCGGCAGCCCTCGCCGCCGCGCCGCTGGCAACCCAGGCCAAGATTCCGGAAGTCGTGATGGCGGCCGGCACCTCCATCATCACCGAGCGCTCGCCCTATATCGTGCGCACCAGCTTCACCCTGGCGCAGTCCTCGACCATCATCGCCGACTGGGCGGTGAAGAACGGCATCAAGAAGGTGGCGACGCTGACCTCGGACTATGCGCCGGGCAACGACGCGCTGAACTTCTTCAAGCAGAATTTCACCGCCGGCGGCGGTGAGGTGGTCGAAGAGGTGAAGACGCCGCTCGCCAATCCCGATTTCGCGCCGTTCCTTCAGCGCATGAAGGACGCCAAGCCCGACGCGATCTTCGTGTTCGTGCCGGCCGGCCAGGGTGGCAACTTCATGAAGCAGTATGCCGAGCGCGGCCTCGACAAGGCCGGCATCAAGGTGATCGGACCGGGCGATGTCACCGACGACGACCTCCTCAACAACATGGGCGACGCCGTGCTCGGCACGGTCACCGCGCATCTGTATTCGGCGGCGCATCCGTCCGCGATGAACAAGGATTTCGTTGCGGCTTACAAGAAGGCCTTCGGCACTCGTCCGGGCTTCATGGCGGTGAGCGGCTATGATGGCATCCACCTGATTTATGAAGCACTGAAGAAGACCAATGGCGATACCGACGGCACCAAGCTGGTCGAGGCCATGAAGGGTCAGAAGTGGGAGAGCCCGCGCGGCCCGATCTCGATCGACCCCGAGACCCGCGACATCGTGCAGAACATCTACATCCGCAAGGTCGAGAAGGTCGACGGCGAGCTCTACAACGTCGAGTTTGCGACCTTCGAAGCCGTCAAGGACCTCGGCAAGACCAAGAAGTGACGCGCGAAAGCGCGTCATCCCGGGGCGCGCTTAGCGCGAAACCGGGATCTCGACGTGATTGAAATGGATTCCGGGTTCAGCGCTGCGCGCTGCCCCGGAATGACGACGTGATTACCAGGGTTCACCCGCTTACGATGACCTCTATCCTCACCAACCTGTTCGATGGCGTTGCCTACGGCATGCTGCTGTTCGTGCTCGCTTGCGGGCTCGCGGTCACGCTCGGCCTGATGAACTTCGTCAACCTCGCCCACGGCGCCTTCGCCATGACCGGCGGCTATGTCTGCATGGTGCTGGTCAACCGGATGGGCTGGCCGTTCTTCGCCGCGCTGCCGCTGGCTTTCGTCTCGTCGGCGGCGATCGGCATCGCGCTCGAGCGTACGCTCTACCGCCATCTCTATACGCGCAGCCATCTCGACCAGGTGCTGTTCACGATCGGCCTGACCTTCATGTCGGTCGCCGCCGTCGACTACATCCAGGGCTCGTCGCGGGTCTTCATCAACCTGCCGGCCGCGCTCCAGGGCCAGTTCGACCTGTTCGGCGTCGGCATCGGCCGCTACCGGCTGATGATCATCGTGATCTGCGGCCTGCTCACCATCGCGCTCCAGATGGTGCTGGCCAAGACGCGTTTCGGCAGCCGGCTGCGCGCCGCCGTTGACGATCCGCGCGCCGCCAGCGGCCTCGGCATCAACGTGCCGCAGGTGTTCGCTTTCACCTTTGCTTTTGGTTGCGGGCTTGCCGGCCTCGGTGGCGCGCTTAGCGCCGAGATCCTCGGCCTCGACCCGTATTTCCCGCTGAAGTTCATGATCTACTTCCTGATCGTGGTCACCGTCGGCGGCTCGTCCTCGATCACCGGCCCGTTCCTGGCCTCGCTCCTGCTCGGCATCGGCGACGTCGCCGGCAAGTATTACGTGCCGAAGATGGGCCCCTTCGTGATCTACACCATGATGATCGTGATCCTGATCTGGCGCCCGAACGGCCTGTTCGGCCGCACGGCCGCGCGTTGAGTTCGCCGATGAGCGCTTCTTCCGACGTCGGTTATCATGCCCAGCGCCAGGCGCGCTGGCACTATGGCGAAGTCGCCTTCTGGCTGATCGTGCTGGCCTGCGGCTTTGCATTTCCCACGCGCTATCTGATCATGACCGACATCCTGCGGCTGGCGCTGTTTGCGATGTCGCTCGATCTCATCCTCGGCTATGCCGGCATCGTCTCGCTCGGCCATGCCGCCTTCTTCGGCGTCGGGGCCTATGCCGCGGGCCTGCTTGCGCTTCACGGCATCATCAACGAGCCGGTGCTCGCGCTGATCGTGGCCGGCCTGGCCGCGATGGTGCTGGGCTTTGCCACCAGCTTCCTGGTGATCCGCGGCGTCGACCTGACCCGGTTGATGGTGACGCTCGGCATCGCGCTGCTGCTGGAAGCGCTCGCCGAGCGCTTCTCCAACATCACCGGCGGCACCGACGGCCTGCAGGGCATCGAGATGCAGCCGATCCTCGGCGAGATCCCGTTCGACATGTTCGGCAAGGCCGGCTTCTTCTATTCGCTGGCAGTGCTGTTCGTGTTGTTCCTGTTCGCCCGCCGCGTCGTGCATTCGCCGTTCGGCCTGTCGCTGCGTGCGATCAAGAACAATCCGCTGCGGGCGGCCGCGATCGGCATTCCCGTCAACCGCCGCCTGATCGCGATCTATACGCTGGCGGCGTTCTATGCCGGCATCGCCGGCGCGCTGTTCACCCAGACCACCGCGATCGCCTCGCTCGACGTGTTCGCCTTCGAGCGCTCTGCCGACCTGATGCTGGTGCTCGTGATCGGCGGCACCGGCTATCTCTATGGCGGGCTGATCGGCGCGGTGGTGTTCCGCCTGCTCCAGGAATTGTTCTCCACCATCACCCCGCAATACTGGCAGTTCTGGATCGGCCTCGTGCTGGTCGTGATCGTGCTGGTCGGCCGCCAGCGCCTGCATCGCTGGGTACTGTACGTGCCGAACCTCATCATCAAGCAGATTGCCGGTCGCAAGGCGGTCGTCGCCGTGCCGGAGAGCGACGCATGACCATCGCGCTCGAAACCCAGAACCTCGAAAAGCAGTTCGGTGGTCTCCGTGTCACCCGCGATCTCTCGCTCAGAATCGAGCAGGGCGCCCGCCATGCGCTGATCGGCCCGAACGGCGCCGGCAAGACCACTGTCATCAACCAGCTCACCGGCGTGCTGAAGCCGAATTCCGGGCGCATCCTGCTGGAAGGCCAGGACATCACGGACCTGCCCGTGCACAAGCGCGTGCTGCGCGGCCTGTCGCGCACGTTCCAGATCAACCAGCTCTATCCCGACCTGACCCCGCTCGAAACCATCGGCCTTGCCGTCTCCGAGCGCCTCGGCCATGGCGGCGACTGGTGGCGGCGGATGGGCACGCGCAGCGACGTCAACGGCGAGATCGCCGATCTGCTCGCGCGCTTCCATCTGCTCGACGTCATGAACGAACAGACCGTGACGTTGCCCTACGGCAAGCAGCGCCTGCTCGAGATCGCGGTCGCGATCGCGGCCAAGCCGCGCGTGCTGCTGCTTGACGAGCCCGCCGCCGGCGTGCCCGAGAGCGAGCGCCACGACATTCTCGCCGTCGTAGGTAGCCTGCCGCGCGACGTCACGGTGCTGCTGATCGAGCACGACATGGATCTTGTGTTCTCCTTCGCCGACCGGATTTCGGTCCTGGTCTCCGGTGCGCTGCTCACCGAAGGGCCGCCCGAGCAGGTCGCGCGCGATCCGCAGGTGAAGGCGGTCTATCTCGGCGAGGAGGCGGTCAATGTCTGACCTGCTCGTAATCGACGCACTTCGCGCCGGCTATGGCGAGGCGGTGGTGCTGCCCAACATGTCCCTGCGCCTCGCCGAAGGGCAGGTGCTGGCGCTGCTCGGACGCAACGGCACCGGCAAGACCACGCTGATCAATTCCATCGTCGGCGTAACCCGCCGCTTCTCCGGCACCGTCGCGCTCGCCGGCACGGATGTCACCACGCTCCGTCCCGACCAGCGGGCGCGCGCCGGCATCGGCTGGGTGCCGCAGGAGCGCAACATCTTTCGCTCGCTCACGGTCGAGGAGAACATGACCGCGGTGGCCCAGCCCGGTCCCTGGACGGTCGAGAGGGTCTACGAGATGTTTCCGCGGCTGAAGGAGCGGCGGAGCAATTTTGGCAACCAGCTCTCCGGCGGCGAGCAGCAGATGCTGGCGATCGGCCGCGCGCTGACCCTCAACCCGAAGGTCCTGCTGCTGGACGAGCCGACCGAGGGCCTTGCCCCCATCATCGTCGAGGAGCTGTTGAAGGCGATCGGCACCATCACCCGGGCCGGCGGCATCTGCTCCATCATCGTCGAGCAGAATGCACAAAAGATACTGGGGCTCGCCGACCGTGTTGTGATATTGGAACGCGGAACGATCGTCCACGACGCCCCGAGCGCCGCGCTGAAGGCCGACCCCGCGGTCCTGGAGCGCCACCTCGGAGTCGCAGGGGCGGTGGCCCACTAATCTTCGCCTCTCCCCGCAGGTGTGGAGAGAGAGTACAACGAGCGCCGACTGAGATTACGGGAGAGACAAGAAATGCAGCGAACCAAAGCCCCCTTCCGCGCCGACGAGGTCGGCAGCCTCCTGCGCCCCGCCAAGATCAAGGAAGCCCGCAGCCGACTCGAGAAGGGCGAGATCTCGGCCGACGATCTGCGCAAGATCGAGGACATGGAGATCGAGAAGGTCGTGCACAAGCAGGCCTCGGTCGGGCTGAAGCTCGCGACCGACGGCGAATTCCGCCGCTCCTGGTGGCATTTCGACTTCCTGGCCAAGCTCACCGGCTGCGAAATGTTCCACCCGGACACCGGCATCCAGTTCGCGGGCGTCGAGACGCGGCATGACGCGGTCCGCGTGATTGGCAAGCTCGATTTCCCCGACGACCATCCGATGCTGGATCATTTCCGCTTCCTGAAGAAGTGCGCCGACCAGGCCCACGTCACCGCCAAGATGACGATTCCCTCGCCGGCGGTGCTGCATTTCCGCGGCGGCCGCAAGGCAATCTCCAAGGACGTCTATCCCGATCTCGAGGCCTTCTACGAGGACCTCGGCAAGACCTATCGCAAGGCCGTGAAGGCGTTTTACGATGCCGGCTGCCGCTATCTCCAGTTCGACGACACCGTGTGGGCCTATCTCTGCTCGCCGGACGAATTGCAGAAGGCGCGCGAGCGCGGCGACAATCCGGACGGCCTCCAGCAGATCTACGCGCGCATCATCAACTACGCGCTGGCCGAGAAGCCCGCCGACATGGTCGTGACGACGCATGTCTGCCGCGGCAATTTCCGCTCGACCTGGATCTCCTCGGGCGGCTATGAGCCGGTGGCCGAGACCATGCTCGCCGGCACCAATTACGACGGCTACTTCCTCGAATACGACAGCGACCGCGCCGGCGGCTTCGAGCCGCTGCGCTTCCTGCCCAAGGGCAACAAGGTCGTCGTGGTCGGCGTCATCACTTCGAAGTTCGGTGAGCTCGAGAAGAAGGACGACATCAAGCGCCGTCTGGAAGAAGCCGCCAAATTCGCGCCGCTGGAGCAGCTCGCGCTGTCTCCGCAATGCGGCTTTGCTTCGACCGAGGAAGGTAACATCCTCTCCGAAGAGGAGCAGTGGGCCAAGCTCAGCCTGGCGGTCGAGATCGCGAAGGAAGTGTGGGGCAACTGAGCTCCGCTTGCTGCGCTGTCATTCCCCGCGAAGGCGGGGAATCCAGTACGCCGCGGCCTCTCCGCATCCATCGCCGTCTCTGGAATACTGGATCGCCCGCCTTCGCGGGCGATGACAACCGAGAGCGTGGCGGGTAGTGCAGACGCTTACGCTAAGTAGCGCAAACCCGCCCTCATTTCTCCGCCAGGTAAACCTCACCCAGCAGCGACGAGTTCGACCACGGCACCTGCTTGCTCTTCGTGGTCGACACCACTTCCGCCCGCACCCGCGTCAGCATCTGCTGCACCTCCAGCCCGGGCGTGCCGATATGGCGGGAGAGGGCGGCGGAAAACGGCGAGTTGGCGCCTTCGCCGTCGAGCGCGACCTGGCCCGGCGCGGTGGCGAAGGCGATCAGCGTGCCGGCGCCCAGCGTCGCGCCGGCGCCGAGGCTCGTTGGAGCTGCGAGGCCCGAGGCGCCCTCGATGCCGCGACTGCTGCCTGCGGAAGCCACCTGCTGTGCCATCGGATTGTTGCGGCAGGCATCGAAGATCAAGATGTTGGTGCGGACCTGGTCGTCGAGGCCGGCCATGATCGTATCCATGTCGATCATCGCCTCCGTCATGCCCGTGCCCGGCTTGAGCTCGACGTCGACGGGAATGAGATAGTTGCGGCCGTCCACCTGCACGCCGTGGCCGGCATAGTAGACCACGGCAACTTGCGCCCGCGCAGCATCGCGCAGGAAGTCGCGCGTCATCTTCTGCATCGCGGCGCGGTCGAGGTCGACGCCCTCCGACACCGTGAAGCCGATGTCGCGCAGGCTCTTGGCGACCGCGCGGGCATCGTTGGGTGGATTGGGCAGCGCCTTCACATGCGCATAGGCGCCGTTGCCGATGATCAGCGCCATGCGCGTGCCGCGCACGGCCGGAGCAGGCGAGGGCGCAGGTGCCGCGCCGGTCTGCTGCGGGGCAGGGGCTGCTGTCGGCTGCGCTGTGGGCGAGGGCGCATCGCGCGGGATCGGCACGGCTGCATCGCTCACCAGCGACAGCCGCACTTTTGCGGTCGCCTGATTGGCCTTGCTGCCGGCGTCGGAAGCCACGATCGCCAGCGTCGCCTTGTAGTCGTCGCGCGCGTGGGCGTAGTCGCCTTTCGCTTCATAGGCCAGCGCGCGATGGGTGTAGCCCGAGATCAGCACACTGTTCGGCGGCGTCATGATGTTGGCCGGCGGCTTTTCCCTGGCGAGCCGGATCGCCTCGCTGCCATCGGCGATGGCGCGATCGAGGTCGCCCTTGGCGCGCCAGATCGAGGTGCGGTTGATCAGCGGCTGCGGCAGCGTCGGGTCGAGCCGGATCGCCTGGTTGATGTCGGCGAGCGCGCCGTCGAGATCGCCGAGTGCTTCTTTCGAGATGCCGCGGTTCTGGAACGAGAACGCCGATCTCGGATCTGATTTGATCGACATGTCGTAGTCGGCGATCGCCCTGGCGTAGTCGTGCTTGCCCCGCCAGGCGTTGCCGCGGTTGTGGAAGATGATGCCGCTGGGCGGGCCGAGCTTCAGGGCGTCGTCGAAATCGGTGATCGCGATGTCGTAGTCGCCCTTGTCGTAATAGGCCGATCCCCTGAGGTTATAGACCGCCTGACTCGGCTGGAGCCGGATCGCCTCCGTGGTATCGGCGATGACCTTGGCGTAGTCGCCCTTCTTGTTCCAGCCCACGGCGCGCCAGAAATAGACGGGCGCAAGCTGCTCGCCCTTGAAGACCTTCAGCGCGATGATCTTGGTGCAGGCGTCGACCATCTGGTCCGCCGGCGTGGTCTCGGTGGTGCAGAGCGGGCCGAGCTGGTTGCGCGACTGGGCGGATGCGGGCGCCGACCATAGCGCTGCGGTGAGCAGGCAGAATGCCAAGAACAGGCGGCGCATGGGGCCTCGGATGCCGGCGACGTGAGAGATAAAGGGGCGTGCCCCTTTGTCGCCCCGAAGGGACCGACGGTTCAGATCCTGTGCTTTCGGATGCAGGTCTACTTCTTCGGTTGGCGGGTGCGGACCTCGATGACGCCGCCGGCCATTTGGACTTCGAACCGCGACAGGAAGCTCATGCCGAGGAGACCGTCGACACCGGCACCGAAGCTCTTGTCGTCCGTGGTCTGAATTGCCACGGGCACGTTGGTTGCCTCCAGCTTGCCCAGCGCAATCTTGTCGGCCCTGGAGAGCTTTGCCTTGCTCTGGCCGTTGGCCGTGATGAGCGTGATCTCACTTGCGCCAGCGTCCGAGATTTTGGCGCGGCTGGCAAACGCGGCCTTCACGGACACATAGCTCGCGCCGGTATCGAGGACGAACAGTCCGGAGACGCCGTTGATCGCAGCCTTCACCGTGGCAACGTCCTTTCCCCCGCGCAGAGGGAAGCTCTCCTTGCGTGATCCGGTCGAAGCGACGCAGTTGCCCTGGCTCTCGTAGTCCGCGATGATTTTTCGCGTCTGGCTGGTATCGCGGGCGGCTGGATCGAGCGCAACCCATAGACTGATCGGCGCTGTTGCCTCGCAGAACTGTTTGAGAGCGGCATAGGCGCCTGCCATGCGCAGGAAGACGCGACTTGAGATCGATTTCTTGTCCGTACCATAGAGCTCGATGGCGTCGGAATAATCGGCCAGCGCGCGGCGGTAGTCTTGCACGCCGTCAAGCGCGACGCCCCGCAAGTAATGCGCGTCGTGATTGGTTGGTGCGCGCCGGATGAACTCGTCGGCGACCTCGACCGCTCGGGGATAATCCGTGAGCTTGAGATAGATGTTGATCGAGCGATGCAGCGCCGTGATCGGCGCGCCGCAATTCATGACGAACTTGTAAAGCCCGTCAGCGGCCTGCCGCCGGTAGCCGAGCTTGTCCAGCATCAGGGCGAGATCGCCGATGCTCTTCTGGTCGCATGGCTCGCGCTTCAGCTCTTCCAGTCGCAGCCAGACAAATGGGTCGCGCGCCGCCGCCACGGGCAGGGCGCCGATCCTTTCATAGACCGATGCGAATAATTCGTCGGGGTTCTCGTCCAGGTAACCTGCGTGCGCGCCGCCCGATACTGCCGCCAGAAGACAAGCGGCGAGCCAAATCACCCTGAACATATCCAGCCCCGAACTTCCCCATCCGCCACCTATACCGACAAGTGTAGGCGCGGCCAAATGCACGATGGGGGCGACTGGGCGTAGAGCAATTCCAGAGGGTATTCCCTGAGTGGGCAGAATTTGCTAGGAGGTAGGTCCCAACTTTTCTGCCCACTGTAATCCCACTAGATGAAAAACGACGAAATCCTGAGCCAAATCACCGAGTTCTGCCGCACGGCGGACATGGCGGAATCGACGTTTGGCCGGCGTGCGGTGAACGATGGGAAGCTCGTGCAGCGCTTGCGCGAGGGCAAGCGCATCACCATCGACACGCTGGAGCGGATCCAGGCCTATATCGCGGCATCGACGACCGGCGGCCTGCCGCCGCCGCGCGGGCTTCAGGTGCCCCCGGAAAAGCGCGATCCGCGCGGCAATTTCCGTTTCTTCGAGAACCGGCAGAAATATCTGCTGTTCGTCCACACCTGTAGCGAAAAGCGGGTGATCGCTGACAGGGTTGCGCTGGAGCTGGCCGCGATCCATCCGCGCCCGCCGGCGCTGCGTGTGTTCGACGCCGGTGTCGGCGACGGCACGGTGCTCGCGCGGGTGCTGCGCGCCACGCACCAGCGCTATCCACACATGCCGTTCTATGTCGCCGGCAAGGAGCTCAGTCTCGAGGATTTGCGCCTGACGCTGGAGAAGGTGCCGGATCGCATTTTCGAGCACCCTGCGTCGGTGTTCGTCTTCACCAACATGTTCTACTCGGAGGCGCCCTGGCTCACGCCGGCATCGCCCGCAGCGGCGGCCGCCACCGTCTGGCATGAGGTTCCGCTACGGGGCGCCTCGTCGGGCGAGTTCGAGCAGCAGATCGCTGAGCTGCGGCCGTTCCTGGAGCAGAACTGGCGCGCTGCGATCAGCCCACGCACGGCCATGCCGCTCTACGAGCGGCCCGTCGTCCTGGTGCTCTATCGCGAGGACCACCGGTTCCTGCTGGATTCGACCATTCCGCGGCCGGGCCAGACCGAGGCCAATTTCGACCTCGTTATTGCATCCCAGCCATACCGCGCGCTGTCCTCGGTCAATTTCCGGGCAAAGCGGATCATTGCGCCTCTGGCGCGGGCATTGCGGCCGGGGGGGCGCCTGATCGGTATTCACTCTCATGGTCACGATCCCGGCATGGAAATGATTCAGGCAATCTGGCCTGGAGAAAATCCTTTCGCGGTCAGCCGTCATGAGCTATTGCGCGCAGTCAAATATGAGCTCGGATCGTTGGGCCGCGACCTAAATTTTAATGCTTATGCGGACAACCGCTCGATCTTCAGGTATGATATGGAAGCGCTGCCCAACGAGGTGACGGGTACCATCGGAACCTCGACAGCCTTTGCAGCGTGGAATGCGGCGGTGTATGTCGCTCAGATCGAGGACGACCGGTTGGCGGAAATGACTCAAAACGGCCGCACTCTGGATGCCGCCAGGGACGTGCTGAGAAAGTACAACGGGCTCTGGTTTCTTGACGAATCCTACGTCATCTCGCGCCGGCGTGATTGACATAATCCAAAGGTAAACATCGCAAACGAACCGCCATCCAGCGGCGGAACAAGGGGTTTCTTGATGCGCGCGTCCTATCTCTTCACCAGCGAGTCCGTGTCCGAAGGCCATCCGGACAAGGTCTGCGACCGGATCTCCGATGAAATCGTCGATCTGTTCTACCGCGAGGGGCCGAAAGCCGGCATCGACCCGTGGCAGATCCGCGCCGCCTGCGAAACGCTCGCGACCACCAACAAGGTCGTGATCGCCGGCGAGACCCGCGGCCCGAAGTCCGTCACCAACGAGCAGATCGAGGGCGTCGTGCGCGCCGCGATCAAGGACATCGGCTACGAGCAGGAAGGTTTCCACTGGAAGACCTGCGACATCGAGATTCTGCTGCATCCGCAATCGGCCGACATCGCCCAGGGCGTCGATGCGCTTCAGCCGGGTGAGGTCAAGGAAGAAGGCGCGGGCGACCAGGGCATCATGTTCGGTTACGCCACCAACGAGACGCCCGACTTGATGCCAGCGCCGATCTTCTACGCCCACAAGATCCTGCGCCTCATCTCCGAGGCGCGCCACTCCGGCCGCGAGAAGGTGCTGGGCCCGGATTCCAAGAGCCAGGTCACCGTGCAGTACGAGAACGGCAAGCCGGTCGGCGTGCGCGAGATCGTGGTCTCCCACCAGCATCTGGTGCCGGACCTCACCTCGAACCAGGTGCGCGACATCGTCGAGCCCTATGTGCGCGAGGCGCTGCCGAAGGACTGGATCACGCCGAAGACCATCTGGCACATCAACCCGACCGGCAAGTTCTACATCGGCGGCCCCGACGGCGACTCCGGCCTGACCGGCCGCAAGATCATCGTAGACACCTACGGCGGCGCGGCCCCGCATGGCGGCGGTGCGTTCTCCGGCAAGGATCCGACCAAGGTCGACCGTTCCGCGGCCTACGCCGCGCGCTACGTCGCCAAGAACATCGTTGCCGCCGGTCTCGCCGACCGCTGCACGCTGCAGCTCGCCTACGCCATCGGCGTGGCGCGGCCGCTGTCGATCTACATCGACACCCACGGCACCGGTAAGGTGCCGGAGGATCAGCTCGAGAAGGCGGCGGCGCAGGCGATGGATCTGACGCCCCGCGGCATCCGCAGCCATCTCGACCTCAACCGCCCGATCTACGCGCGCACCTCGGCCTATGGCCATTTCGGCCGCACGCCCGACAACGAGGGCGGCTTCTCCTGGGAGAAGACCGATCTCGTCGAGCCGCTCAAGCGTGCGCTCTAGTTCACTTGCGTCGTTCCGGGGCGCCGCGACAGCGGCGCCGCCGGAATCTCGAACCTCCGGCTTCCGGGTTTGCTCGTTTCGCGAGCGACCCGGAATGACGAGCCAAACAAACAGGAACCCCCTATGAACGCGAAGCCCGGCTTCACCGATTACATCGTCAAGGACATTTCGCTCGCCGATTTCGGCCGCAAGGAACTCTCGCTGGCCGAGACCGAAATGCCCGGCCTGATGGCCACCCGCGAGGAGTATGGCCCGAAGCAGCCGCTGAAGGGCGCGCGCATCGCCGGCTCGCTGCACATGACGATCCAGACCGGCGTGCTGATCGAGACGCTGGCTGCACTCGGCGCCGACATTCGCTGGGTCTCCTGCAACATCTATTCGACGCAGGATCACGCTGCCGCCGCGATCGCGGCAGCCGGCATTCCCGTCTTCGCGGTCAAGGGCGAGACGCTGGCCGAGTACTGGGACTACACCGCAAAACTGTTCGACTGGCACGGCGGCGGTCACCCGAACATGATCCTCGATGACGGCGGCGACGCCACCATGTACGTCCATCTCGGTCTGCGTGCCGAGAACGGCGACACCGCCTTCCTCGACAAGCCTGGCTCCGAGGAAGAGGAAGTCTTCTTCGCGCTTCTGAAGAAGCAGCTCAAGGAAAAGCCGAAGGGTTACTTCGCCGAGATCGCCAAGAGCATCAAGGGCGTTTCCGAAGAGACCACCACGGGCGTGCATCGTCTCTATGACATGCAGAAGGCCGGCACGCTGCTGTGGCCGGCGATCAACGTCAACGACAGCGTCACCAAGTCGAAGTTCGACAACCTCTATGGCTGCCGTGAATCGCTGGTCGACGGCATCCGCCGCGGCACCGACGTGATGATGTCGGGCAAGGTCGCGATGGTCGCGGGCTTCGGCGACGTCGGCAAGGGTTCGGCCGCCTCGCTGCGCCAGGCCGGCTGCCGCGTGATGGTCTCCGAAGTCGATCCGATCTGCGCGCTCCAGGCCGCGATGGAAGGCTACGAGGTCGTGACGATGGAAGACGCCGCGCCGCGCGCCGACATCTTCGTCACCGCGACCGGCAACAAGGACATCATCACCATCGAGCACATGCGCGCGATGAAGGATCGCGCCATCGTCTGCAACATCGGCCACTTCGACAACGAGATCCAGATCGCGGGTCTGCGTAACCTGAAGTGGACCAACATCAAGCCGCAGGTCGACGAGATCGAATTCCCCGACAAGCACCGCATCATCATGCTGTCGGAGGGCCGCCTCGTGAACCTCGGCAACGCGATGGGCCATCCGTCCTTCGTGATGTCGGCGTCCTTCACCAACCAGACGCTGGCGCAGATCGAGCTGTTCGCCAACAACAAGGACGGCAAGTACAAGAAGGAAGTCTACGTGCTGCCGAAGACGCTCGACGAGAAGGTCGCGCGCCTCCACCTCGCCAAGATCGGCGTCAAGCTCACCGAGCTGCGCAAGGATCAGGCCGACTATATCGGCGTGAAGCAGGAAGGCCCGTACAAGAGCGATCACTACCGCTACTGATCGGCACGCACTTGCGACACAAAGGCCCTGGAGCGATCCGGGGCCTTTTTTTGTCGCCATTCCCTGTGGTACGCTCGGAGGTAGAGCCAAAACAAGCCTGCCACTTTCGAGGCGGGCGGCCGCGTTTCCCAGTTCATTTTCAGAATGCATATGGAGGGAATGCTATGTCCAGCGAAGCCAACGTTCAGCTGTTGAAGGAAGCCTATCGCCAGTGGAACGACAGCAAGGGAGCCAGCGTCGACTATTGGTTCGACAAGGTCATCGGCCCGCAGATCAAGTTCGATTCGATTCCGCGCGGTGCCGAGCCGGTGCCTTTTGCCAAGCGTTATGACGACCGAACCGAGCTGCGCGGCTATTTCGACGGCCTGCTGGCCGACTGGAGCATGCAGTACTACACGATGAACGAGTACGTCGCGCAGGGCGATACCGTCGTCGCGCTCGGCGAATGCGCGTGGACCAACAAGAAGACCAAAAAGGTCGCGAAGACGCCGAAGGTGGATTTCTGGCGCTTCAAGGACGGCAAGGCAGTCGAATTCCACGAGTATTTCGACACCGCCTGTGTCTACGGCGCGACCATCCCCTGACGGTTGCAATTCGGCGCGGCGCCGCCCATCCTGTGCGGCGGGAGAACGCCATGATCGAAGCCAAAGAACATTTCGACGTCCTCATCGTCGGTGCC
Organism: Bradyrhizobium sp. WSM2254; assembly: GCF_000472645.1. Taxonomy (NCBI): domain Bacteria; kingdom Pseudomonadati; phylum Pseudomonadota; class Alphaproteobacteria; order Hyphomicrobiales; family Nitrobacteraceae; genus Bradyrhizobium; species Bradyrhizobium sp. WSM2254. The sequence continues at coordinate 100,719 of NZ_AXAB01000023.1, forward strand.
GGCCTGTCCGGCATCGGCGCGGGCTATCATCTTCAGACGAAATGCCCGGGCAAGAGCTACGTCATCCTGGAGGGCCGCGACTGTATCGGCGGCACCTGGGATTTGTTTCGCTATCCCGGCATCCGTTCCGACAGCGACATGTTCACGCTCGGCTATTCGTTCAAGCCGTGGACCGATCCGAAGGCGATCGCCGACGGGCCGCAGATCCTGAACTATGTGCGCGAGACAGCTAGCGAGAACGGCATCGAGAAGCACATCCGCTTTCGCCATCGCGTCAAGCGTGCGGCGTGGTCGACGCCGGACGCGGGCTGGACCGTCGAGGCGGAGCGCATGACGGGCGAGGGCGCGACCGAGCTGGTGCGCTTCACCTGCAATTTCCTGTTCATGTGCTCGGGCTATTACAAATACGAAGCGGGCTATACGCCGGAGTTCAAGGGCGCGGCGGATTTCGCCGGCCGCATCGTGCATCCGCAGAAATGGACCGAGGACATCGACTACGCGGGCAAGCGCGTCGTCGTGATCGGCTCGGGCGCAACCGCAGTGACGCTGGTGCCGGAACTGGCCAAGAAGGCGGCGCAGGTCACCATGCTTCAGCGCTCGCCGACCTATGTTGTGTCGCGCCCGGCGCAGGATCCCCTCGCCAACAAATTGCGGCGCAACCTGCCGGCGCGGCTTGCCTATCATCTGATCCGCTGGCGCAACGTGATGTGGGGAATGTTCTTCTTCCAGCTCAGCCGGCGCAGGCCTGCGAAGGTGAAGGACCTCATCCTCAACGGTGTGCAGATGGCGCTCGGGCCCGATTACGACGTCGCCACCCATTTCACGCCGCGCTACAATCCCTGGGACCAGCGGCTGTGCCTCGTGCCGGATGGCGACCTGTTCAAGGCGATCCGCGAGCAGCGCGCTTCCGTCGTCACGAGCGAGATCGACAATTTTACCCGCGATGGTATCCGCCTGAAGGACGGCCGAGAGCTTGCGGCCGATATCATCGTCACCGCGACGGGGCTGGTGCTCCAGGTCGTCGGCGGCCTCGAGGTCAGCGTCGACGGCCGCGCCGTCGATTTCGCCAATACGCTGACTTACAAGGGCATGATGTATGCCGACGTGCCGAACATGGCGTCGGCCTTCGGCTACACCAACGCGTCCTGGACGCTGAAATGCGATCTCACCTGCGAATATGTCTGCCGGCTCATCAACTACATGGACCGGCACAATTTCCGCCAGTGCATGCCGCACAATGAGGATCCTGAAATCACCGCGCAGCCCTCGCTCGATTTCACCTCGGGCTATGTGCAGCGCTCGGTCGCGAAGATGCCCAAGCAAGGCTCGAAGCAGCCGTGGCGGCTGTACCAGAACTACGCCCTCGACATCGTCTCCTTGCGCTTCGGCCGGATCGACGACGGCGTGATGCAATATTCCTGATCTTGCTACGTAAATAACCGGGAGAGGCTCGCGATGCTTGAGACGAATCGCGACTTAGGGTAGCATTGTTGCGTTGCAAGAAATTTATTTCCGGCGATGTCCGGGTTCCACGTTGTTGCCGTCCTATGGAGAACGCGGAACATGTACGTTCTTGCTCTGGTCACGCAGAAAGGCGGAAGCGGCAAGAGTACGCTGTCCGTTGGACTAGCGGTGGCAGCGATGCACCGCGGAGAGCGCGTTGCTCTCATTGAGGCGGACGCGCAAGGTACGATCTCGAGATGGAAAGGGCGCCGTGAGAATCCCTATCCTCGCGTCGATTGCGTTACCGATCCCACCGAAATTGAGCCGGTGATATCCCGCCTCAGGGCCGAAGGGGTCTGGCTCGCAATCATCGACACAGCCGCCACGAACAATGCCTTGGCGACGCGCGCCATTGCCTGTGCCGATCTTTGTCTCATCCCGGCTCGTCCGAGCCCGGCCGATATCGAAGCTGCAATACCTACGCTGATCGCGACCCGCAGGCTCGATCGCCGGTTTGCCTTCATCCTCAATCAGACCCCCACACGGGGAGGCCGGCTGAGCGAAGCTGCCACGTCGCTCAACTCGCTCGGCGTGCTTGCGCTCCCCTGCATTGGGCAGCGCATCGACCACCAGGATGCGCTGGGGGCAGGGCTGGGCGTGACCGAGTTCGCGCCGGAGGGAAAAGCCTCGGAGGAAATCGCGGCCCTGTGGGGTTGGATCTCGGAGCGCCTTATCAGGGAGTCGAATGATCATGGTCAAGCCGCGCTCAAGACAGCCTGCTGACGTTGCACGCGCAGGGCGTCGCTCGCTGGTGGAACTGGCGGCGGAAGTGAGCCGTGCCGTCGACGAGGGCTTGGCGATGCAGCCGGGCCCGGTCGCCGTCGTCCTGCAAGATGCGCCGCAGGTTGCGCAAGCAGCGCCCGCTGCCGCGACAGTTCCAGTACAAGAAGCGGCCAGCGTCATCGTTGCAACACCTGAACCTCCGGGCGCTACCACCATTGATCTCATCGTGGACATCGCCAAGGAGTTTCAGGCGCGTGCTTTGGACGACATGAAGACTGGCGCTCACGCTGCGCTGGATTATGCCAGGGACCTCGCCAAGCCGCGGCTGGCCGATGCGACATCGGAAGCCAACGGAATCGCCACCGCAGAAAGCCACCTCATCGAGGCGATTGGAACGGCAGCCGAGTGTCGTGTCGTCGTGCTCGAACTGATGAAAGTCAATGCGGGCGCGACCCTGGAGTATGCGCGGGAGTTGGGCAGTGCGAGAACGCTGGCGGAGTTGGTTGAGCTGTCGAGCACGCATGCGCGACAGCAATGTGAGTTGGTCCTGAAGCAAACCGAGTTGCTGAGATCGCTTACTCAAATCATGACAAAGCCCGGTGCCGGGTAGCACCGCTCGCCTTCCGTCATCGCGCTCAGGAGCTGCGCGGGACGATCAGGGCGAGGCCGAGATCAATTGCGAGCGCCAGGACCACGGCGCCGCCGCCTAAACCGAACAGCACGAGATAGTCGCCGCCGGTCTGCGCGTAAATCCAGGAGAAGCCGTAAGCCGCGGCCGCCTGGAACAGCGCAAAGCTGGTCGTGGCATGGCTCCATGTTGCGCGCTGCTGCTCGGAAGAATGCGGGACGAGCTCGTGGATGCGCCCGAGCACCAGCGGCACGATGCCGGGCGTGAAGCCGCCGACCACGACACTCGACACGATCAGCGAAACCGGCGCGGTGCTGACGGTCGGGAGCAGCACGGCCGCCGCCTCGATCAGAAAGGCCGCCCGCAGGGTCGGACCAAAACCTGCCCTGTCGCCGAGATGGCCGCTGACGAGCGGGCCAACGATCGCGCCGAGACCATACAGCACCCAGTAGCGCGATCCCGCAGCGATGCCCTGGCCGAGGCCGCGCGCCACGAAATCGACGATGAAGACCATGTGCGGCACCAGCGCCACCGCGTTGAGGCCGTATTGGACCAGCAGCGCGCGGGCCGCCGTCGATGCATGGTGGTGCTTCGCGTGATGCAAAGGCGGCGCAGCATCAGCCCTGGCCTCCGCAGGCCAGTTCCACCAGCTTGCGAGGGTGAGCAGCGCGGAGAGGGCGCCGAGGCCATACCAGCTCTGCTGCAGGCCTTGTTGCAGCAGCAGCGGCACCAGCGTGCCCGATGCGGCGACGCCAAGGCCAACCCCCGCGAAGATCACGCCGCCGACGATGCCGCGCCTCGCGGCCGAAACGCGCGGCAGAATGATGGAGGCCGCCAGCACCATGATGATGCCGCCGGTGAGACCCGACAGGAAGCGCCAGGCGAAGAACCAGGTGAACGACACCGGGGCTGAACTGGCGAAGAAAGAGAGCGTGGCGAGTAGCATCATCGCGCGCAACGCGCGCACCGCGCCGATGCGGTCGGCGACAGCGCGCGCCGCGAGTGCGCCGGCGAGATAGCCGGCAAGGTTCGCCGCGCCGAGATACACGACATCTGACGCGCTGAACCACTTTGCCGCGATCAGCGCCGGGATCAGCGGCGTGTAGGAAAAGCGGGCAAGGCCGAGCCCGACGAGCGATGCGGACAAACCCGCCACCGCATATCGCCAGGTAGACTGTGGCGTCGATCCCGGCCGCTGACGCGGCCGGGTGTCGACGTGCTGCTTCGTAACAGCGTTGGTCATGTCATCCTCCTGCGCGCTCGGTCGCGCGCGGATCATCCTGTCTGGGCGGCGCGGCGGCGCCGGAATTCCGGCACGGGAAGGCCGCCCCAGCCCCAATTCTCGGTGTCGACTTCCTCGATCACGACGAAGGTGGAATCGAGCGGCTTGCCGAGCACGTCCAGCAGAAGCTGACTCGATCCCTTGATCAGCGCGGCCTTCTCCTCCGCCGTGAGCGACGCCGCGCCCGGCGTCGTTCCCTCGCGGGTCACTTGAATGGTGACGATGGGCATGGCGTCTCTCCTCTCGCTCAGTGGCCGGCGCTCTGGCCGCCGTCGACATGCAGGATCTCGCCGGTGACGAAGGACGCACCCTCGAGATAGAGCACGGCATCGACGATGTCGGACATCTCGCCGATGTGGCCGACCGGATGCAGCGCGCCGAGCTCGGCATGCGTCGAAACCGGATGCATCGGCGACTTGATGACGCCGGGCGCCACTGCGTTCACGCGGATGCCGCGCCTGGCGTATTCGATCGCGAGCGACTTGGTCGCGGCGTTGAGGCCGCCCTTGCTCAGCGAGGCCAGCACCGAGGGCACGTTGGAATTGGCATGATCGACCAGCGTGGTGGTGATCTGCACGACGTGGCCCGAGCCCTGCTTTTCCATCTCGGCGATGGCGAGCTGTGTGATATTGAAGAAGCCGGCGACGTTGATGCCCATCACCGCCGCATAATCCTCGGCGGTGTATTGCGTGAACGGCTTGGCGACGAAGATGCCGGCATTGTTGACCAGCGTGTCGACGCGGCCGAAGCGGGCGACGGCTTGCGAAACCACGCGCTCGGCGGTGGCCCGGTCGGCGATGTCGCCGGCAACGGCGAGGACGTCATCGTCGCCCGACGGCTTGATGGAGCGCGCCGTTGCGACGACGCGATAGTTGCGATCGCGAAAACCCTGGACCAGGGCGGCGCCGATGCCCTGCGATGCACCGGTGATGATGGCGACCTTCTGCTCGATACCCATGACTGGCTCCTGTTGTTGGCTTGAGAACTGCGCCGGCGGCGGCCGGCTTGGGTCGTGAGATAGGCCGCGGCGGCCCGGCTGCGAATACGCGCTCTCCGGCAGACACTGTTTCGCGGCGCGAACGAATGCCGGATCGGCGCCCGGCGGCGGTTGTGGCGGCCGGCGCGAACGCCTAGCCTTCAGCCGGAATCTCAGGGGCGGCGGGAAGCGCATGGATCGTCTGGATGCGATGAAGGTGTTCGTCCTTGCGGTGGACGAGGGCAGCCTCGCCGCCGCGGGGCGCAAGCTCGGCCGTTCGCCGGCGGCGGTGAGCCGCGCCATCGCCTTCCTCGAGGAGCGGGTCGGTGCCGAGTTGCTGCACCGGACGACGCGGTCGATCAAGCTGAGCGAGGAGGGCGAGCGTTATGTCGCGATCTGCCGCCGCGTGCTCACCGAGCTGGAGGAGGCCGACGACATCGCGGCCGGACCGCGCACGGCGCCGCGTGGCCTGCTCACGATCACCGCGCCGGTGGTCTCGGGGGAGATGGTGCTGCGGCCGATCCTCGATGCGTTTCTCGACGCCTATCCGACCGTGTCGGCAAAGCTCCTGCTGTTCGACCGTGCGGTCAACCTGATCGAGGAGGGCGTCGACATCGCGCTTCGCATCGGCCATCTCGCGGATTCGGCGATGGTGGCGATGCGGATCGGCGAGATCAGCCGTGTCGTGGTGGCGGCTCCCCGCTATCTGAAGCAGCATCCGCGCATCACTGACCCCGGCGATCTCGCCAAGCATCAGATCGTGGCGTTGGCGCATCTGCCCAATTCCTGGACCTTCGCGCCACAGGCGGGCTCGTCGGCAGCCCGGACGGTCCAGTTCACCCCGCGCCTCGTCGTCAACAGCACCTATGCGGCCGTGGCGTCCGCGGTCGCCGGGCGCGGCGTGGCGCGGATGTATTCGTACCAGGTGGCCGAGCAGGTCGCGCGCGGCGAGCTCGAGATCGTGCTGGCCGCCGACCAGGATCCGGAGATGCCGGCGCATTTGATCTGCCCGCAGGGGCGGCTCTCGGTGCCCAAGGTGCGGGCGTTCACCGATTTTGCCGTGCCACGGCTGAAGAAGCAGTTTGCGCTGCTGAAGAAGAGCATCAATGCGCGCTGAGCCGCTGTGCGCCCGGCAATGCGTCGTTTTGCGTATACGGCCACCGGGCTGAATCGGCGATGCTGCCCGAACGGTTAACGCCGATTTAACGGATGAGTCCTAGCCTGTCTCGGCCGGGGTTACTCGCAAGGCCGAGGTGAGCCCAATGGAAGCCCAGAAAATCGCGGTCGACGCCGTCGTCGCGCTGACCGATTGCGACCGCGACGCCGTCATCGCGTTCATCCGCCGGCTCTACCTCGCCGGCGTCACCGATCCCAAGCGCCTGACCTTCAAGGGTCTCCAGGCGCTGGCACGGGCGTAATTCGGCTCGTTTCGGCCCGTTTCAGCCCCGGGTTCCGTACCCCCGCTCTCCCCAGCGTGATTGCAACCCAGCGGTGAATATCTTGCCGCTCGGGCCGGCTCGGAGTAGATGACGTCCCCGGCTGGGTCACTCGGGAACTGGGGAAATGCTGAAACAGCTTTTTGCGCCGCAACTGGTCATTCTGTATGTGCTCGCGGCATCGACGATCTACGTTCACTTCCGCGGCAAGCAGCGGCTGCGCTTCGCGCGCCAGCTTGGCGATCACTCGACCTATCTCGCCCCCTACAATGTGCTGATGTATGCGGGCTCGGCGGTGCCGAACAAGCCGGTGATCCCGGTCGAGCAGTTTCCCGAACTCAAGCCCCTCAGCGAGAACTGGGAGACCATCCGCGACGAGGCCGTGCGCCTGTTCGATGAAGGCTTCATCCGTGCGGCCGCCAAGAACAACGACTGGGGCTTTTACTCGTTCTTCAAGAGCGGCTGGAAGCGCTTTTACCTGAAATGGTACGACGACTTCCTGCCCTCGGCGCGCACGCTGTGCCCGAAGACGGTGGAGCTGCTCAATTCGATTCCGAGCGTGCACGGCGCGATGTTCGCGATGCTGCCGCCGGGCGGCAAGCTGGGCGCGCACCGCGATCCCTTCGCCGGCTCGCTGCGTTATCACCTCGGCCTCGTCACGCCGAACTCGAACAAGTGCCGCATCCTGGTCGACGGCGTCGAATGCGTCTGGCGCGACGGCGAGGCCTTCATGTTCGACGAGACCTTCATCCACAGCGCGGAGAATGCGACCGACGTCAACCGCATCATCCTGTTCTGCGACGTCGAGCGCCCGATGAAGTTCGGCTTCATGACCGCGATCAACCGCTGGGTCAGCCATCACATCGTCAAGGCGTCGGCGACCCAGAACGTCGACGGCGAGAGCGTCGGCGTGCTCAACAAGGTGTTCGGCAAGCTCTACGAGATCCACCTCGCCAGCCGCAAGGTCAAGGAGTGGAACCGCAACGTCTACTACACGCTGAAATACTCGCTGACGGCGCTGATCCTCGGCCTGATCGTGATGTCGGCGCTGCGGTGAAGCAGGTACGAATGACCCCCTTGCCGACCGCGAACACCGAGATAGTACAATTCTTCCGCCAATGGCTGGAGACTTTCGCCGGCTATGTCCGCGAGGTCGACTACGCTTCGGCAAGGCCGCTGTTTCATCCCGAGGTGCTTGCCTTCGGCACGCACAACGATGTCATCCCAGGCCTCGACCAATGGGTCACCACGCAATGGGACAACGTCTGGCCGAAGACGGCCGACTTCCGTTTCGTGCTCGAGCAGATCTCGGTTCTGGCATCCCCCGACGGCGCGATGGCGACCGTGGTCGCGCCGTGGACGAGCACGGGCTTTCATCCCGACGGCAGCGCGTTTCCGCGTCCGGGCCGGGCGACCATGGTGTTCTCCAAAACCGCCGACGGCTGGCTGTGCGTGCATTCCCACATGTCGCTCAATCGCGGCGTCCCGCAGGTGAGCCACGCCAATCGGCCGGTGAAGGCCTGGTAGATGCGATCCGAATCAAAAAGGCCCCGGACATGTCCGGGGCCTTTCGATTTCGAGATGTCGTGCAGCCTATTCCGGCTGGCCGATCGAGACCTTCAGGGTGCCGACGCCGTCGACGCCGCATTCGAGCTTGTCGCCGGGCTGGAGCTGCGACACGCCGGCCGGCGTGCCCGTCATGATGATGTCGCCGGCGGCGAGCTTCACCTGCTGTGAGAGCTGCCAGATGATCTCGGGCACGTTCCAGATCAGCTCGGTGAGGTCGCCCTTCTGCGCTTCCTTGCCGTTGACCGTGAGCCAGATCTTGCCCTTGGCGGGATGGCCGATCTTCGCGGCCGGCTGCACGGCGGAGCAGGGCGCGGAATAGTCGAACGACTTGCCGATCTCCCAGGGACGCTCCTTCTTGCGCGAGGCGATCTGGAGGTCGCGGCGGGTGAGGTCGATGCCGACGGCGTAGCCGTAGACATGGTCGAGCGCCTTGTCGGCGGGAATGTTGAGGCCACCGCTCTTCATCGCGACGATCAGCTCGACCTCGTGATGCAGGTCCTTGGTCAGCGGCGGATAGGGGATGGTGGCGCCATCGGGCACCAGCATGTCGGCGTGCTTGGCGAAGAAGAACGGCGGCGCGCGCTCGTCATTGCCCATCTCGCGGATGTGCTCGAGATAGTTGCGGCCGACGCACCAGATGCGGCGCACCGGATAACGGCCGGCCTCTCCGACGACGGGAAGCGATGGTTGCGATGGAAGCGGGATGACGTAGGAGGCGGCGTTCATGAAGCGGTCTCGCTGCTCTTGAGGTGAAGGGAATTCTATGCGGTTGCGCTGATCGGCGCCAGAGTGCCGGCGTCGTGATGTTGCAGGCGGAAGAACGAGGCGTAGCGACCCGAGCGGCGGATCAACTCGTCGTGCCGGCCCTGCTCGACGATCTCGCCGCCCTCGACCACCAGGATGCTATCCGCGTGCATGATGGTGTGCAGGCGGTGCGCGATCACGATGGTGGTGCGGTTCTGGCAGAGATGCTCGATCGCTTCCTGCACCTGCTTCTCCGACTCGGAATCCAGCGCGGCGGTGGCTTCGTCCAGCAGGATGATCGGCGCGTTCTTGATCAGCGCGCGCGCCACCGCGATGCGCTGGCGCTGGCCGCCGGAGAGCTGCGTGCCGTGCTCGCCGACCGGCGTGTCGTAGCCGAGCGGGAAGCTCATGATGAAATCATGCGCGCAGGCCGCTTTCGCGGCGTCGATGATCTGGTCTTCGGTCGCGCCCGGCTTGCCGAAGGCGATGTTGTTGCGGATGGTGTCGCGGAACAGATAGACGTCCTGGCCGACATAGGCGGTCTGCGCGCGCAGCGATTTGCGCGAGACCGCGCCGATCGACTGGCCGTCGATCACGATGTCGCCTTGCGTCACCTCGTAGAAGCGCAGCAGCAGCCCCAGCACGGTCGACTTGCCGCCGCCGGACGGGCCGACCAGCGCGGTGACCTTGCCGGGCTCGGCAACGAAGCTCATGCGGTTGAGGACGGTCTCGCCAGTCCGGTAGGAGAAGCTGACGTCGCGCAGCTCGATCCGCGCGTCCGACAGCTTCAGCGCCGGCTTGTCGTCGTCGGAATGCTCGCTCGCCGGGCTGTCGACGACTTCCAGCAGCATGCGCGCGCCGACGAGCTGGCTGTTGAGGTCGATATTCAGCCGCGCCAGTCGCTTGGCCGGCTCGGTCGCCATCAGGAAGGCGGTCATGAAGGAGAAGAACGCGCCCGGCGTGGCGTTGAGCGCGACCACGGCATAGCCGCCGTACATCAGGCAGCCGGCGACTGCGAAGCCGCCTAACATCTCCATCAGCGGGTTGGAGCGGTTGGCGACGCGGGCCATCTTGTTGGCGTTGCGCTCGACGATCGCGATGTTCTCGTCGATGCGCTTCTGCATGGTCTCTTCGAGCGTGAACGCCTTGACGGTGCGGATGCCTTGCAGCGATTCTTGCATCGTCTCCATGATGTCGGCGGTGCCGGTGAACTGGTTGAAGGCGAGCCCCTTGATGCGCTTGACCAGCTTGCGCAGCACCAGCATCGCGGGCGGCACCGCGACGAGGCCGATGAACGACATCAGCGGGTCCTGCCACACCATCACGCCGATCATCGCGAGCAGCATCAAGAGGTCGCGCCCGATGGCGTTGACCAGCATGTTGAGGACGTCGGTGATCGACTTGGCGCCGGCCGTCAGCCGCGCCAGGAATTCGGACGAATGCCGCTCGGAGAAGAAACCGATGCTCTCGCGCATCAGCTTGGCGAACAGCTGGCGCTGGTTGGTGGCGAGGATTGCGTTGGAGATCTTGGTCAGGATCACCATGTGGCCGTAGGTCGCCACGCCCTTGATGAAGAGCAGGATCACCGTGATGCCCGAGAACATCGCGATGCCCGGGATGTTCTTGTCGACATAGGCCTGGTTGATGACCTGGCCGAGCACGTAGGTCGCGCCCGCGGTCGATCCGGCAGCAAGCGCCATCAGCGCGAAGGCGACGAGGTAGCGCCGCCAGTAGACGATCCCCTGTTCCGTGACCAGGCGGCGAATCAGGACCGCTGCCGTATAGGGATCGTCGGTGATTTTCTTTGGAAACTGGGCCATCCGTAGTCCATTGACGGCGCAAGGAAAAGCCTGCCCGCGCGTCAGGGATCGATGGGCCTCTGTGCCCGCTAAAGCGGGGCTTTTCAAGCCCAATTAAGGGCTTGCGTCCGGATGGAATCTAGGCCGAGACGGCGTGGCGGAGCTCGCCATGGCGCTCGCGGAACAGCTTGTCCTCCCAGGCCAGCGCATGGGCCGCGATGGTCTCGAGGTCGTCGTATTGCGGCTTCCAGTCGAGCAGGCCGCGGATGCGGCTGGTGTCGGCGACCATGGTCATGATGTCGCCGGGCCGGCGCGGGGCGTATTGCACGGCGAAGCTGCGCCCGGACACCCGGCGCACGGCGTCGATGGTCTCCAGCACCGAATAGCCACGGCCATAGCCGCAATTCAGCGTCGTCGAGGCGCCGCCATTGCGCAGGTAAGCCAGCGCCGAGCGGTGCGCCTGCGACAGGTCCGTGACGTGGATGAAGTCGCGGATGCAGCTGCCGTCCGGGGTCGGATAGTCGGTGCCGAACACGTCGATCTTGGCGCGCTGGCCGGTCGCGGCCTCGACCGCGATCTTGAGCAGATGCGTGGCGCCGACGGTGGCAAGGCCGATGCGTGCCTGCGGATCGGCGCCGGCGACGTTGAAGTAGCGCAGGGCCACGTACTGCATGCCGTAGGCGGCGGCGACGTCGTGCAGCATGATCTCGGTCATCAGCTTCGACGAGCCGTAGGGCGACAACGGCCGCGTCGGCGCGTGCTCGGGCACCGGCACCTCGTCCGGATTGCCGTAGACGGCGGCGGTCGAGGAGAAGATGAAGCGGCCAATGCCGCGCTTGACTGCGACGTTGAGCAGGTTGCGCGCGGTCATGAAATTGTTGCGGTAGTAGCCGAGCGGATCGCGCATCGACTCCGGCACGACCACCGAGCCCGCGAAATGGATGATGCTCTCGATGTTGTGCTGGGCGATCACGCCCTCGAGCAGGTTCTCGTCGCCGGCATCGCCAATGAACAGCGGCACGCCTTCCGGCAGGTAGGCGGAGAAACCGGTCGAGAGATCGTCGATCACGACGACGTCCTCGCCGGCTTCCGCCAGCGCCAGGACCGTGTGACTTCCGATATAGCCGGCGCCGCCGGTGACTAGCACAGTCATGATCTCACCCGTCTTCGATCAACGCAGGATGCTAGCGTTTGCGTGGTGAAGAGGGGGTATCGGCGCGGCTGAACTGGTCACTATGCTTAATGTTGCGTATAGGGGGTCTGCTAAACGGAGCATGACGTGGCGAACTCCCCGGACGATCTGCAAGTGATCGTGCCAAATCTGCACAGGCGCTATTCCGGGGTCACCGCGACCAACCGGATGGTGGCGCCGCGGCTGGCGAAACTGTATCGCGCAGCGTGGTTCGGCTCGGACGCGCCGGAGGGGATCGCGCGGCTGAGCGGTGCCGATTTCCTCAAGCTATGGCGCCGCAAGACGCCGCTGATTTGGCATGCGCGCCGCAACAACGAGATGATCGCGGGCGTCGTGCTGCGCGCGCTCGGCTGGCCGCTCAAGCTGGTCTTCACATCTGCGGCGCAGCGGCACCACAGCTGGATCACGCGCTGGCTGATCCGCCGCATGGACGCGATCATCGCGACGTCAGATCTTTCGGCCTCGTTCCTGAAGGTGAAGGCCACCGTGATCCCGCATGGCGTCGACACCGACGTCTATGCGCCGCCGATGGATCGTTCGGCGGCGTTCGCGGAAACCGCGTTGCCGGGCCGCTACGCGATCGGCTGCTTCGGCCGCGTGCGCGCGCAGAAGGGCACCGACGTGTTCGTCGATGCGATGTGCCGGCTGCTGCCGCGCTATCCTGACTTCACCGCAATCATCGTCGGTCAGGTCACGCCCGAGCAGACGCCCTTCGCGAACGACCTGAAGAAGCGCATCGAGGCAGCCAACCTGCAGTCGCGCATCGTCATCACCGGCGAACTGCCGATCGAAGCGGTGCAGCGCTGGTACCAGCGCCTGACGATCTACGCCTTCACCTCGCGCAACGAGGGCTTTGGCCTGACGCTGATCGAGGCGATGGCGGCCGGCAGCGCACTCGTCGCCGCGCGCGCCGGTGCGGCTGAGCTCGTGGTCGAGGATGGGGTGACGGGCGTGCTGATCCCGACGGGCGATGCCGATGCGCTCGCCGCGGCGCTGGAGCCGCTGATGCGCGATGTGGCTGCCGCAACCGCAATGGGCGAGCGCGGACGGGCGCGGGTGCTCGAACGGTTCAGCCTCGATGCCGAAGCGGCGCGGATCGGCGAGGTCTATCGGCCGCTGCTCTGAACCCCCGCTGTCGCGCCCCCAAACAAAAAGCGCGAAAACAACCCCATGCACAGTAGCTGGGGTTAGCGAAATCAATGGCTTGGCGGCGGGGTCGATGCGCTGCTGATTCTACGAAACCCGTTTGACTCGTCGGGCAAGACACCGGCACGATGTCATCATCGGCGAAGCCCCGGCGGCCTCACGTCTCGGCCCGCGCCCCCGCCTCACTCAGCACCCGCTGCGCAATCGCCACCACCTCGGACGCTACGATATCGCGCATGCAGCGGTGGTCGTTCATCCTGCAGATCGTGCTTTGGCAGGGCTGGCACGACAGCACGCTCTTGTCCTGGACTACGGTGGCGGCAAGGCCGTTGAGGGGGGCCCAGAGGTAGGGGCTGGTCGGGCCGAAGATGCCCATGGTGGGCGTGCCGAGCGCGGCTGCGATGTGCATCAGGCCGGAATCGTTGGAGATGGCGACGCCGGCCGCGGCCATGGCCAGCACGCCGTTGCGCAAATCGGTGCCGGTGAGGTCCCGGACATCAGGACCGCCGGCCGCGACGATCTCCTGGGCGAGGCCCTTTTCGGCGGGGCCGCCCACGACCCAGACTTCGAGGCCACGCTCGACCAGCAGCCGGGCGGCCTCCGGATAATAGGTCCAGCGCTTCGAGACGCCGACCGAGCCGGGGGCCAGCGCCACGGCCGCGCCGGCGCTGAGCCCATTGGCCTGCCGCCAGCGGACGATGTCCTCGGCCGGGACCCGCAATTGCGGCACCGGCCATTCCGGCGGCAGGGGGGTGCCGTCGGGCTGGGCCAGCGCGGCGTTCTTGTCGATGAAGCGGGGCAGCTTTTTCTCGCCCCAGCGCCAGCGGTTGAGCAGGCCGAACCGGAACTCGCCGACGAAGCCGACCCGTTCGGGGATCCCGGCCAGCGCAGGCGCGATGGCGGCCTTCCAGGTCCGGGGCAGCACCAGGGCGGTGCCGTAGTTCCGCTCGCGCAGGAGCTTTGCCAGGCCGAACTGGCGGCCGACGGCGAGCCGGCCGCGCGGCAGGTCCCAGACGACGCCAGAACGCACGCCGGGCATGTAATCGACCAGCGGCGCGCACAGGGACGTGGTCAGGAGATCGACCGGCCGGTTCGGCCAGCGCTCCTTCAGGACCCGGACCACGGTGTGATTCCGGACGAAATCGCCGATCCACATGTAGGGGACGATCAGGATCGGGCGCATGTCGCTCCGATCTGCGCTTCCACTAAATTGTGAATTTTGATTCATTCGTTAATAGGACCGAGGACGGACTGATCTGGCGGTTCGGTTAGCCGCTCCCGGCCGGCAGGTAAAGCCGGGAGCGCGCTGATCCCAAAATGCTTACACTTTGGCAGATGATGCGCTACGGCAGGTATCGGGCCGCGAAGATCGGGCAGGGTGGTTGGAATGTTGCTGGTGACCGGCGGAGCCGGTTTTATCGGGTCGAATGTCGTGGCCGCGTTGAACGACGCCGGCCGGAGTGACGTCGTCGTCTGTGATTTCCTCGGCACCGAGGGCAAGTGGCGCAATCTCGCCAAGCGGCAGCTTGTGGATATCGTCCCCCCGGCCGAGCTGCTGGACTGGCTGAACGGCCGCAAGCTCGACGCGGTGATCCATCTCGGGGCGATTTCCGCGACCACCGCGACCGACGGCGATCTCGTGTTCGAAACCAATTTCCGTCTCTCCATGCGCCTGCTCGACTGGTGCACGGCCAATGCGGTGCCCCTGATCTACGCCTCCTCGGCGGCGACCTATGGCGACGGCGAGGCAGGCTTTGACGACGATGCGTCGCTGCCCGCGCTGAAGAAACTGCGGCCGATGAACCTCTACGGCTGGAGCAAGCACCTGTTCGATCTCGCCGTTGCCGAGCGCGTCGCACGCGGCGAGAAGCTGCCGCCGCAATGGGCGGGGTTGAAATTCTTCAACGTGTTCGGCCCCAACGAGTATCACAAGGGCTCGATGATGAGCGTGCTGGCGCGGCGCTTCGACGACGTGAGGGCGGGCCGCGCCGTGCAATTGTTCAAGTCGCATCGCGAGGGCATCGCCGACGGCGACCAGCGCCGCGATTTCATCTATGTCGACGATGTCGTGCGCGTCATCATGTGGCTGCTGGCAACGCCCTCGGTGTCCGGGCTGTTCAATGTCGGCACCGGCAAGGCGCGCAGCTTCAGGGATCTGATGTTGGCCGCCTATGCGGCGCTCGGGGCGAGGCCCAACATCGAATATATCGACATGCCCGAACAGATCCGCAACAGCTATCAATACTTCACCCAGAGCGAGGTCGATCGCCTCTGCCGCGCCGGCTATAACGGCGGCTTCACGACGCTCGAGGATGCGGTGAAGGCCTATGTCGGGGACTATCTCGACCGGCCCGACCGCTTCCGCTGAGGCTCCAGGATCATGCCGACGCCCATTCTCGATTTCGACGCTCTCGCGCAAACGATCTCAGGCCGCACGGTGCTCTGCATCGGCGACATCATGCTGGACGAGTTCGTCTATGGCGAGGTGTCGCGGATCTCGCCGGAAGCGCCGACGCCGGTCATCGTTGCCCAGCGCAGCGAGATCGATATCGGCGGCGCCGGCAATGTCGCGCGCAATATTGCCTCCCTCGGCGCGCGCTGCATCTTCGTCGGCCTCGTCGGCGAGGATGATGCGGGCAAGCGGCTCGCGGCCGCGCTTGCGGAGCAGGGGGGCATCGAAAGCGCGCTGGTGTGCGATCCGTCGCGGCCGACCACGCGAAAGGTCCGCTTCGTCTCCGAGCATTTCTCCACCCACATGCTGCGCGCGGATTGGGAGCAGGCGCAGCCTGCTTCCGACGAGGTCGAGGCGAAGCTGATCGAGGCGATCCTGCCGCAGGTCGCCCGCGCCGACATCGTGCTGCTGTCCGACTACGCCAAGGGCGTGCTGACGGCGCGCGTGATCCGCCACACCATCGACGCCGCGCGAAAGCTCGGCAAGCCCGTGATCGTCGATCCCAAGAGCCTGAACTGGGCGATCTATCGCGGCGCCACGCTGCTCACGCCCAATCGCAAGGAATTTGCCGAGGCGACCCGCAGCCGCGCCGACACGCCGCAGAGCATCGTCGATGCCAGCGAGGACGTGATGCAGCTCGCCGATTGCGAGGCGATCCTGGTCACGCAAGGCGAGCACGGCATGACGCTGGTGCCGCGCCAAGGCGCGGCCGTTCACGTTCCGGCGGTCCCCGTGAAGGTGCGCGACGTCTCCGGCGCCGGCGACACCGTCGCCGCCGCGCTCGCGGTCTCGCTCGCGGCGGGCGCGGACTGGGACACGGCGCTGCGCGTGGCCAATGCCGCAGCTTCCGTCGCCGTCGGCAAGCAGGGCACCGCCATTGTGAGCACGGCCGAGCTGCGGCGAAAGATCCTGCCGCACGCCTATCTCGCGGCCGAGGAGAAGATCGTGCTCGAGCCGGGGGCGCTCGACGCGCAGCTCGCGGAATGGCGCAGGCAGGACCTGCGGGTCGGCTTCACCAACGGCTGTTTCGACATCCTGCATCCCGGCCATGTCAAGGTGCTGACCGCGGCGCGCGGCGCCTGCGATCGCCTGGTCGTGGGCCTGAACAGCGACGCCTCGGTGCGGCGGCTGAAGGGTGCCGATCGCCCGGTTCAGGACGAACGGGCGCGTGCGGAAGTGCTCGCGGCGCTCGAAGCCGTCGATCTCGTCGTCATCTTCGAGGAGGACACGCCGATCGATTTGATCACCCGGATCAAGCCGAGCGCGCTGGTCAAGGGCGGCGACTACACCCGCGAGCAGGTGGTCGGCCATGAGGTCGTCGAGGCCGCGGGCGGGGTGGTCGTGCTGGTCGACATCCTCCAGGGTTTCAGCACGACGGCGCTGGTGCATCGCGCACGGGGAGGGGCTACGTGACGACACTTGCCGGGGAGACGGCGGGCCAGATGCTGGGGCGGCGCCTGCGCAGCCCGGCGGCCTGGAGCGAGACCGTCGATCTGTTTGCCATCCTCACCGCGGCCTCGCTGCCCTGGTCGACGTCGCTTGCGGGCATATTCAACGCCCTGATGCTGCTCTGCATGGTGCCGTTCCTCGACGTCCGGGCGTTCCTGCAATCGCTCAAGCGTCCGATCTGCGTTGCGCCGATCGCGCTGGTCCTGCTCGCGCTGGTGGGAACGCTGTGGTCGGACGCGACCTGGGGCGCGCGCCTCTACGCCGTCAATCCGACCGTCAAGCTGCTCGTGCTTCCGGTGCTGCTCTACCATTTCGAGCGCTCGCCGCGCGGACGCTGGATCTTCACCGCCTTCCTGGTGTCCTGCGCGCTGTTGTCGGTGATGTCCTGGCTGGTCGCCTTCTACCCGAACCTCGCGCTCAAGATCGATCCGCCCGAGCGCGGCATCTTCGTCAAGAACTACATCGACCAGAGCCAGGAATTCACGCTGTGTGCCGTCGCGCTCGCCTATCCGGTCGTGATGCTGCTGCGCCAGAAGCGCTACTGGTTCGCCGGGCTGCTCACGGCGCTGGCGCTGAGCTTCTTCCTCAACATGGTCTTCGTGGTGGTGTCGCGCACGGCACTCGTCACCGTTCCGATCATGTTCGGCGTGTTCGCGCTGCTTCATTTGAGATGGCGCAGCATCGCGATCATCGCGGCCGCTCTGCTCGCCGGCGCCGCTATCGCCTGGCAGGCCTCGCCGCAATTGCGCAAGACCGTCGACACCTTTGCCAGCGACTACACGCACTATGTGGAGAAGGGCGAGCCGACCTCGCTGGGCCTGCGGCTCGAGTTCTGGCGGAAATCGCTCGGCTTCTTCGCGGAGGCGCCGATCAAGGGGCACGGTACCGGCTCGACGCGCGGATTGTTCGAGCGCGTCGCGACGCCCAGCGGCCACTACCAGGCTTCCGCCGAAGTGATCGGCAACCCGCATAACCAGACGCTGAACGTCGCCGTGCAATGGGGCGTGATCGGCATCGTCGTTCTCTACGCGATCTGGATCCTGCATCTACTGTTGTTTCGCGGCGACGGGCTGGCCAATTGGGTCGGGCTCCTGGTGGTGGTGCAGAACGTCTTCACCTCGCTGTTCAACTCCCATCTGTTCGACTTCCACGAGGGCTGGATGTACGTCATCGGCGTCGGTGTCGCCGGCGGCATCGTGCTCCAGGCACAACAGGCGGAGGCGAAGGTGGGGGAAGCCGGTTCCTGAACGGCCGCGCGGCTGGCAAGTCCTGTCGAGATGGGCTATCAGCGCGGTCAGGTTGCACCTAACGGGATATTCATCGGTCGTCGGATGACGCGTCTTTCGCATCTCACCTTGCGCAATTTCCTGATCGCGCTCCACGACCTGCTGGCGACCACCGCGGCGCTGTTCGCGGCCTTCTATCTGCGCTTCGAGGGCGGCGACGGCTTCTACGACCGCCTGCCGCTGCTGCTCCAGATCCTGCCCTACTTCCTCGCCTTCAGCGTGGTCGTCTTCTTCGTCTTCAACCTGACCACGACGAAATGGCGCTTCATCTCGCTGCCCGACGCGCTGAACATCCTCCGCGTCGCGAGCGTGCTGACGGTTGCCCTCCTGGTGCTCGACTACATCTTCGTCGCCCCCAATGTCCGCGGTGCCTTCTTCCTCGGCAAGGTGACGATCGTCCTGTACTGGTTCCTCGAGGTCTCCTTCCTCAGCGCGCTGCGCATGGCCTACCGCTACTTCCGCTATACGCGGGTGCGGCGCCATGCGAGGGGCGAGGATGCCGCGCCGACGCTGCTGATCGGTCGCGCTGCGGATGCCGAGGTGCTGCTCCGCGGCATCGAGAGCGGAGCGATCAAGCGGATCTGGCCGGTCGGCGTGCTGTCGCCGTCGAGCTCGGATCGCGGCCAGTTCATCCGCAACGTTCCGGTGCTGGGCGGCATCGACGACATCGAGGACGTCATCGGCGACTTTGCCAAGCGCAACAAGCCGATTGGGCGCCTCATCATGACGCCGTCAGCGTTCGAGCCGGAGGCGCACCCGGAATCGATCCTGATGCGGGCGCGCAAGCTCGGCGTGATCGTCAACCGCATGCCGTCGCTGGAAAGCGGCGATACACCGCGCCTCACGGCGGTTGCGGTCGAGGACCTCCTGCTGCGGCCGAGCGAGACAATCGACTATGCGCGGCTCGAAGCCCTGATCAGGGGCAAGGCGGTGATCGTCACCGGCGGCGGCGGCTCGATCGGTTCCGAGATCTGCGAGCGCGTCGTCGCGTTCGGCGCCGCGCGCCTCCTGATCGTGGAAAATTCCGAGCCGGCGCTCTACGCGGTGACGGAGACGCTCGCCGCGCAGGGCGCAGCGGCTGCGATCGAAGGGCGGATCGCCGACATCCGCGACCGCGAGCGCATCATGCGCCTGATGGCCGAGTTCAAGCCGGACATCGTGTTTCACGCCGCCGCGCTCAAGCACGTGCCGATCCTGGAGCGCGACTGGAGCGAGGGCGTCAAGACCAACATCTTCGGCTCGATCAACGTTGCCGACGCCGCGCACGGCGCCGGCGCCGAAGCCATGGTGATGATCTCGACCGACAAGGCGATCGAGCCGGTGTCGATGCTCGGCCTGACCAAGCGCTTCGCCGAGATGTACTGCCAGGCGCTCGACCACGATCTCGCCGCAGGCGGCAGCGCCAAGCCGCCGATGCGGCTGATCTCGGTCCGGTTCGGCAATGTGCTGGCGTCGAACGGCTCGGTGGTGCCGAAGTTCAAGGCCCAGATCGAGGCCGGCGGTCCCGTGACGGTGACGCATCCCGACATGGTCCGCTACTTCATGACCATCCGCGAGGCCTGCGATCTCGTCATCACGGCGGCGACGCATGCGCTCGGAACGCAGCGTTCGGACGTCTCGGTCTACGTGCTCAACATGGGCCAGCCGGTGAAGATCGTCGATCTCGCCGAGCGCATGATCCGCCTTTCCGGCCTTCAGCCCGGCTACGACATCGAGATCGTGTTCACGGGCATGCGGCCGGGCGAGCGCCTGCACGAGATCCTGTTCGCCTCCGAGGAGCCGACCCGCGAGATTGGCGTCGCCGGCATCATGGCCGCGCAGCCGAACGAGCCGCCGATGCAGACCCTGCGCAAGTGGATCGCGGCGCTGGAGCAGGCGATCGCGCGCGACGATCGGGCCACCATCAGGACCATCCTGAAAGACGCAGTTCCGGAATTCGGATCGACCGCGGCCTGACCATGCAGTCTCCCGGCAAGATCGTCGTTGCGAGCCAGCATTATCCACCGGACCCGAGCACGACGGCGGCGATCATGGCCGAGATCGCCTGCCGTCTCGCCACGGGGCACGAGGTCGTCGTGCTGTCGGGCTCGCCCGGCGCGTTGCCGGCGTCGCAGACCGGCGCGGGCAAGCCGCGGATCGTCGCCATCAAGAACCGCATGACCGGCAAGGCGGCGCTGGTGCGGCGCGGCGCGGCCGAACTGCTGTTCGCGGCGCGCACGTTCCTTGCTTTGATGCGGGAGCTCCGGCCCGGCGACGTCGTGGTCACCGTCACCGCGCCGTTCATGCTGCCTTACGCGGTCGCGGCGGCCGCAAGGCTGAAGCGCGCCCGCTCGGCGCTGATCCTGCACGACCTCTTCCCCGACGTGCTCGTGACGGCGGGCCTGCTGAAGCCCGGTTCGATGGTGACGCGGACGATGCGCCTCGCCAACGGCCTGATGTTCCGCGCGCTCAATGCCGTCGTCACCATCGGCCGCGATGCGGAGCGGCCGCTGCTGAGCTATGCCGGGATGAAGCGCAACAAGATCCGCTTCATCCCGAACTGGGCGACGCTCGCGCCCGGGCCGCGTCCGCTGTCACCGGACAATCCGTTCCGCAAGCCGCTCTCCGCGCGTTTCGTCGTCGGCCTGTCGGGCAATCTCGGCTTCACCCATGATCCGGAGATCGTGTTCGAGGCGGCGCGCCTCTTGAAGGACGAGGCGGACATTCACTTCCTGCTGTCCGGCTGGGGCATCGGCTTTGCGCGGCTGAAGCAGTTGCAGGCGGCCGCGAACCTGCCCAATGTCTCCTTCGTGGCGCGGGTCGAGGATGCCGAGCTCGAGGCCTTCCTGGCGGCTGCCAATCTCTGGATCATTCCGTACCGGAAGGACGTTGCGGGGGTGTCGGTGCCGAGCCGGTTCTACAATCTGCTGGCGGTCGGCCGTCCGGTGGTGCTGGTGTCCGAGCCGGAGGCCGAGGCCGCGTTGACGGTGGTGGAGAACGGGCTCGGCTGGGTCGTGACGCCGGGCCGCGCCGACCAGCTCGCCGAGGCGATCCGCGCGGCGTCCCGTTCCGACGACAGTGCCATGGCGGAGCGCGCGGTGAAGGCGGCATCGAAGTTCGACCGCGCCACCGCGATGAACGCCTACGCCGCCCTGGTCGACGAATTGTTGCGCAACCCGGATCTTTCGGAGCAACGATGAGCGAACGCAAACCGGTCGTGCTGGTCACGGGAGCGAGCGGCTTCGTCGGCGGTCATGTCGTGCCCGCCCTCGCATGCGAGGGGTGGTCGGTCCGCCGCGCCGTGCGCAGCCTGACGGGTGCCGGCGACGAGGTCGTGATCGAAACGATCGGTCCCGAGACCGACTGGAAGGCCGCGCTCGAAGGCGTCGACGCCGTCGTCCATCTCGCCGCGCGCGTGCACCACAAGCACGAGGAGCAGGCGGTCCAGCTCTACCGCAACGTCAACATCGCCGGCACGCTGCATCTGGCGCGCTGCGCGGCGGCGGCCGGCGTGCGCCAGTTCATCTTCGTCAGCACCGTTCTCGTGCACGGCCGCAGCAACGAGGGCCGCGCGCCGTTCAGCGAGAACGACATCCTGACGCCCCGCGGCTTCTACGGCATGTCCAAGGCCGCGGCCGAGGCGGGCTTGAGGACGCTGGCGCGCGACAGCGTCATGAGCATTTCGGTGATCAGGCCGCCGCTGGTCTATGGCGCGGGCGCCAAGGGCAATTTCGCGCTGCTGACGCGCGCGGTGAGCCTGGGGCTGCCGCTGCCCTTTGCCGCGATCCGCAATCACCGCGCCTTCCTGGCCGTGCAGAACCTGTCGTCGTTCATCCTGCGCCGGCTCGCCCATCCCGACCCCGCCAGCAATTTCGAGATCTTCCTGGTGGCGGACCGGGAGCAGGTCTCGACGCCCGAATTCATCGAGCGCCTGGCGAAAGCATCCGGCAAGAGCCCGCGGCTGTTCCGCGTGCCGCCGGACCTGCTCGGCACGCTGCTCAGCGTGGCCGGACGGCAGGATACGCATGACAGCCTGATCGGCTCGCTCGAGCTCAACATCTCCAAGGCGATCGCAACCGGCTGGGAGCCGCAGGTCTCCCTCGACGAGGGCCTGCGGCTTGCGCTGTCGGCTCAGGACGCCTGAGGGCGGGAGAAGCGGCGCAGGACGAAGCCGACCGCGATCGCGCCTGCGAGCAGCGCGAGCAGCGTGACCGGCATCGAGCCGGCGCGCACGGTGAGGATCGCCAGCAGTGCCAGCACGAGATTGAGCGTGAACACCTCGCCGACCACGCGCGGGACCTTGAAGCCGTTGTCGGTCGCGCGCTGGTAAAAGTGCGAGCGGTGCGCCGACCAGAATTGTTCGCGGCGGGCGATGCGGCGAAACAGCGTGATGGTGGCATCCGCGAGGTAATAGGCCGGCAGCAGCAGCGCCGCGGCCGGCTGCCCGTGCCAGGCGAGCTCCAGCAGGCACCAGCCGAGCAGAAGGCCGATCGGCAGGCTGCCGACATCGCCGAGAAACACCTTCGCGACGGGACGATTGAACGGCGCAAAGCCGATCATGGCGCCGCACAGGGTGGTGGCGAGCAGTGCGGCCGGCCAGGACAAGTCGCCGAGCCATCCCAGCAGCAGCAGCGCCGCGGTGATCGGCACGACTTCCACGACCGTCATCAGGTCGAGCCCGTCCATGAAATTGACGAGGTTCACGAACCAGATTCCGGCGAGCAGGACGAGGCCGCGCTCCAGCACCAGCGGCACCGCGGGCACGATGCGCGCTGTTTCGGGCGCGGTGAACACGACGGCCCCGACGGCTGCCGCCTGCAGCACGAGCCGCAACAGCACAGGAAGCGATACAATGTCGTCGGCGAATCCGACCAGCGCGATCAAGACCGTCGCAGCCATCAGCGCCGGCGGGATCGCGACGTTTGCCCAGGCTGCCCAGGCCGATGCGACCAGCAGCGTCGCGGATATCACCGCGATGCCCGCACCCTGCGGGGTCGGAATGCGGTGTGAGGACCGCGCGTTGGGCCGCGCCAGTGCGTAACGCTGGAGCAGGGGACGGCTGGTCCAGGTGATGACGGCCGACACCATCGCGGCGATCGCAACGGCAAGCAGCGAGGGTGCGGCGGCGAGCGCGTCGGCGGCCGGGTTCACTCCGGCACTCCGAGCGGGGCCGACCCTTGCGCGGCTTTCTCCGCGCTGAGGATCCAGACCAGGCCGCCGATCGCGCCGACGATGAAGTACACGGCGCCGAACAGCAGCGAGACGTTGACGCCCTCGCTTGCGGCAAGTCCCGCGAAGCCGAACGCCAGGCCCATCGTGGCTTCACGCAGGCCCCAGCCGGCGATCGAGATCGGCATCATCGTGATCAGCATCACCGGCGGCACCAGCAGGAAGACGTCGCTGAAGCGAACGGGAGCGGCGATCGACTGCACGACGCACCAGGCGACGACGGCGGCGAGCACATGCACGATCAGCGACAGGATCGCGACGATCGGCCCGCGCCTGCGGCTGAAGATCACGCGGTTCGCGATCACCGCGCAGGCATGGATGTGGTGGGTGGCCCACCACGTCTTCAGCCATCGCCATTTCAGCGCGCCGAAGACCAGGAAGCCGAGGCCGCCCGCGAGCGCGGCAAGGTCGACAAGCAGCAATGCCGAGCGACCATGCGGATCGGTGATGAGGGAGTAGCTCCAGGGCAGGCTCGCGACGATGAGGATCGCGAGCGCGATGAGGCCGATCGCGCGATCGACAAAGATGGAGTAGGTGGCCGCGCGCCATCCGGCGCCGGCGCGCGCGACCAGCCACAGCCGGACCGCATCGCCCCCGATCGCCGATGGCAGGGTCTGGTTGAAGAAGGATCCGATCACGTTGTAGCGCATGGCCCGCTCGAGCTCGAGCGGCGCGCCGCATTCGGCGCTGACCTCCCGCCAGCGCAACACGCCGACGAAGATCTGCAGGAAGGTGATGGCGATCGCGACCCCGATCCAGAACAGGCTGGTCACAGTGAAGCGCGACACCAGTTCGGTCAGATCGACCTTGCGCAGCGCCAGGTAGAGCAGCGCCCCGGAAATCAGGATCTTGGCCGTCGACAGCAGAATTCGGCGCATCTCGTCCGCATGAACAGGGTTTGCGAAGATTTGAGGCAACCCGACGCGAGGCGCCGAATTAGGCCGCTTTGGTATGGTTTTGGCGCCGATCTTGCAATAGCGGTGACGAAGTGGGTTATGAACGGCCGTTATGACGTATGGCGGGGCTATTGCGACCCCTCGATACCGGCTAAAGATGCGGCGAGGGCCAGAGGTCCCCTTGGGAACAAGATGACGGATCAGGCGATTTTGGTCACGGGGGCCGCTGGCTTCATCGGCTTTCACGTCGCCCGGCAGCTGCTCGCCGAAGGCCGGCCGGTCGTCGGGCTCGACAATCTCAACAACTATTACGACCCGGCGCTGAAGAGCGCGCGGCTTGAGCTGTTGCGGAGCGATTCCCGCTTCTCCTTCGTCAAGGCTGACCTTGCCGACCGCGAGGCGATCGCAGCGCTGTTTGCGCGGCATGGATTTGCCAAGGTCGTGCATCTGGCCGCCCAGGCCGGCGTGCGCTACTCGATCGAGCATCCGCAGGCTTACGCCGATTCCAATCTCCAAGGCTTTCTCAACGTGCTGGAGGGCTGCCGCAACAACGGCTGCCGTCATCTGGTCTACGCCTCGTCATCCTCCGTTTACGGCGCCAACACAAAACTGCCATTTGCCGTGCAGGACCGGACCGATCATCCCGTGAGCCTCTACGCCGCGACCAAGAAGGCGAACGAAGTGATGGCGCAGTCCTACAGCCATCTCTACCGGCTGCCGGTCACGGGCTTGCGCTTCTTTACCATCTACGGCCCGTGGGGACGGCCCGATATGGCCATGTTTCTGTTCGTGAACGCCATCATGGCGGAGAGGCCGATCCGGCTCTTTAACCATGGCAGGATGCGCCGCGACTTCACCTATATTGACGACGTCACCCGTGTCGTGTCCAAGCTGATCGATCGGGTGCCGGCCGACGACCCGGCTGCCGCAAATGCGCCGTCTAAGGTCTACAATGTCGGCAACCACCGCCCCGAGGAGCTGATGCACGTCGTCGGACTTCTGGAGCAGGAGCTGGGTCGGACGGCGATCAAAGAATTGCTGCCGATGCAGCCGGGAGACGTCTTGGAAACGTTCGCGGATGTCGAGGACCTGATGCGCGACACCGGCTTTGCACCGTCAACGCCGATCGAGCAGGGGGTTCGTAATTTTGTCACCTGGTATCGGGACTACTTCAAGGTTTGAGATGACGATGGACAAACGCATTATCCCCCTGATCATGTGCGGCGGTGCCGGCACGCGGCTGTGGCCGGCCTCGCGCGAGGTGCGCCCAAAACAGTTCCTGCCGCTGTTCGGCTCGCGCTCGACCTTCCAGGACACGCTGCTGCGCGTCTCGGACGCCTCGCTATTCGAGCGTCCGATCGTCATCACCAATGCGTCCTACCGCTTCATGGTGCTGGAGCAGCTCGCCGAGATCGGCATCGAGGCCGACGTGATTCTCGAGCCGATGCGGCGCGACTCCGGCCCCGCGATCGCCGCGGGGGCGGTGTTCGCGCAGAACCGCGCCAGCGATGCGATCGTGCTCGCGCTCGCCGCCGATCACGTGGTGCAGGACAAAGCCGCTTTCGTCGCGGCCTGCCGCGAAGGCCTCACTGCCGCGAGCGCCGGGCGCATCGTCACCTTCGGCGTCAAGCCGGAGCGGCCGGCGACCGAATACGGCTATATCAGCCCGGGTGAGGTGATCTCCGGCGAGGTGCACGCGGTCGCGCGCTTCGTCGAGAAGCCGGACGCGGTGAAGGCGGCCGACTACGTCAATTCGGGCTATCTCTGGAACAGCGGCAACTTCATGTTCCCGGCGACCGTCCTGCTCGACGAATACCGCAAGGTCGATGCGGCCAGCGTGGAGGCGGTCTCCAATGCGGTCAACAACGCCGGCCGCGATCTCGGCTTCGTGACGCTGGAGCCGGAGGCGTTCGGTTCGGCGAAGGCGATCTCGATCGACTACGCGGTGATGGAGAAGACCTCGCGCGCGGCCGTCGTGCCGGTGTCATGCGGCTGGTCCGACGTCGGCTCCTGGCACGCGGTGTGGGAATTGTCGGAGAAGGACGCGCTAGGCAACGCCGCACACGGCGCCGCCGTGTTCGAAGATTCGCGCAACTGCAACGTCACCACCGATGCCGCGCTGGTCGCGCTCGAAGGCGTCGACGATCTCGTCGTGGTCGCGACCGCGGATGCGGTCCTCGTGTCGCGCCAGAAGGATGCCAACGGCCTGAAGCGCCTCGTGACCAAGCTCAAGGCAGTCGCGCCGAAGGTCACTGAGGAGCATCTCAAGGTGCACCGGCCCTGGGGTAGCTACCAGTCGGTCGACAATGGCGAGCGCCACCAGGTCAAGCGCATCGTGGTCAAGCCCGGCGGGCGGCTGTCGCTGCAAAAGCACCATCATCGTGCCGAGCACTGGATCGTGGTGCGTGGCGCCGCCCGGGTCACCGTCAACGAGACCGTGAAGACGGTGCACGAGAACGAGTCGATCTACATCCCGATGGGCGCGGTGCACCGGATGGAGAATCCCGGCAAAATCATGCTGGAGCTTATCGAGGTCCAGACCGGCAGCTATCTCGGGGAAGACGACATCATCCGGATTGAAGACGACTATCAAAGGTCGTAGCCAGCAGGCTCCGAATCACGCGACCCGGGCCGAAAGAGCGGTATCTTTCAGCGGCTTAAGGCCCGGGGAACGTGTAACTTTTTGAATCAAATCGTGTCCGGACCGGAAGCTGCGCATTCGCCACAAATGTGGCGCCCGTGCTAGAAGCGGCCCCGGGGATTTGCGTTGAATCGGGGTTTGCTCAAATGAGTTCCAAAGGGTCAGCACCTGCCAAGGCAGGCTTGCGCGTCGGCGTCATTGGCGCCGGCGTGATGGGCAGCAACCACGCGCGCGTGCTCGCGGGTCTTCCCGGCGTCACTCTCGTCGGCGTGGTCGATCCCTCGCCGGCGCACCTGACGCGCACCAGCGAGCTTGCCAACTGCCAGGGCTTCGAGACGCTCGACCAGCTCTTCGCCGCCGGCGTCGATGCCGTCACCATCGCAGCGCCCACCCATCTGCATCACGAGGTCGCGCTCGCCTGCATCGCCAAGAACATCCACGTACTGGTCGAGAAGCCGATCGCCTCCACGGTCGCGGAAGGCCGCGAGATCGTCGCCGCCGCGCAAAAGGCCGGCGTCACGCTGATGGTCGGCCATGTCGAGCGCTTCAATCCGGCGGTCGCCGCCGTCAAGCAGGCGATCGCGGGCGAGGACATCCTCTCGATCGCGATCACCCGCGTCGGTCCGTTCCCGCCGCGCATGTCCAATGTCGGCGTCGTCATCGATCTCGCCGTGCATGACATCGACCTGATCCGCTGGTTCACCGAATCCGACATCGTCGAGGTGCAGCCGCAATTGTCGAGCGCGGTCGCCGAGCGCGAGGACATCGCGCTCTTGCAGTTCCGCACCGCCAACGGCGTGCTCGCCCACATCAACACCAACTGGCTGACGCCGTTCAAGGCGCGCAGCGTCACGGTCGCGACCCGCGGCAAATACGTGATGGGCGATCTCCTGACGCGCCAGGTCACCGAGTGCTTCGGCTTCAAGCCCGACGGCAGCTATTCGATGCGGCATCTGCCCGTCGGCCACGACGAGCCGCTGCGCGCCGAGCTGATCGCGTTCCTCAAGGCCGTACGCCACGGCGAGACGCCGGCGGTCACCGGCGACGAGGGCGTCGCCAGCCTCGAGATCGCCACGCAGTGCCTGGAGACGCCGTCGCGTCCCGCCGCGACGTCGGCCGCCCTCAAGGGCCCGCGCCGCGTCGCCGGCTGATCTCCATCCATGTCGGCTTCTCCAACTTCGCAGGACGATCAGCAAGGCGCCATGAACCAGCATCTGCGCTCCGAACCCATTCCCTTCATCGACGTCGGCTCGCAGCGCCGCCGGCTCGGCGCCTCGCTCGATGCCGCCGTCAAGCGCGTTCTCGACCATTGCCAGTTCGTCAACGGCCCTGAAGTCGCCGAGCTCGAGAAGCAGCTCGCGGCCTATTGCGGCGCCAAGCACGTCATCGGCTGCGCCAGCGGCACCGACGCGATCCTGATGGTGATGATGGCGATGAATGTCGGCCCCGGCGATGCCGTGCTGTGTCCGTCCTTCACCTTCATCGCAACCGCCTCGCCGGTGGCGCGGACCGGTGCGACGCCGGTTTACGTGGACGTGGACGAGGCGACCTTCAACATGAGCCCGGAATCACTGAAGCGCGGCATCGCGACCGCCCGCAAGGCCGGCCTCAAGCCCGTCGCGGTCATTCCGGTCGACCTGTTCGGCCAGCCCGCCGATCACGATGCCATCGCCGAGATCGCCAAGGCCGAAGGCCTGTTCGTGCTCGACGACGCCGCGCAGGGTTTTGGCGCAAGCTACAAGGGCCGCAAGCTCGGCACCTTCGGGCTCGCCACCGCCACCAGCTTCTTCCCGGCAAAGCCGCTCGGCTGCTTCGGCGACGGCGGCGCGATCTTCACCGATGACGACGAGCTTGCAGCTAAGCTGCGCAGCATTCGCGTGCACGGGCAGGGCGTGGACAAATACGACAACGTCCGCCTCGGCCTGACCGGCCGGCTCGACACCATGCAGGCCGCGGTCCTGATCGAGAAGCTGAAGATTTTTGACGACGAGATCGCCGCCCGCAACCGGGTTGCGGAGCGCTACGCGCGTGGCCTGTCCAACGTCGTCACCGTGCCGCGTCTGGCGCCGGGCAATACCTCGGTCTGGGCGCAGTACACGATCCGCCTCCCTGAGGGCACCGACCGCGACGGCTTTGCCGCCGCGCTGAAGGCCCAGGGCGTGCCGACCGCGATCTATTACGGCAAGTCGATGCATCAGCAGACCGCCTACAAGCAATATCCGGTCGCCGAGGGCGGCCTGCCTGCTTGCGAGAGCCTGTCGCAGGACGTTATCAGCCTGCCGATGCACGCCTACCTGACCGAGGCCGACCAGGAGCGAATCATCGCCGCCGTCCGCGGCGCGCTGGCGGGCTGATTTTTGCTTCCTTCCCCTCTCCCCCTTGTGGGAGAGGGTGGCTCGCCGCGTAGCGGCGAGACGGGTGAGGGGTCTCTCTCCGCTCGGGAAGCGCGGAGAGAAACCCCTCACCCCAATGGGCTTGTGGCTACTTGCGTCGCTGCCCTCTCCCACAAGGGGAGAGGGCGCAGCAATGCGCATCGTAAGATGCAATCGACCTCTGGCCGATAAGCCTCTAGAAGAGTCCGCATGCTCGGACGTATCTTCACAGTCGGCGGATACACGCTGCTCTCGCGGCTGACGGGATTTGCCCGCGACATCATGCTCGCGGCGATCCTCGGCGCCGGCCCCGTGGCCGATGCCTTTTTCGTGGCGCTGCGGCTGCCCAATCATTTCCGCGCGATCTTCGCCGAGGGCGCCTTCAACGCCGCCTGGGTGCCGGCCTATGCGCATGTCCATGGCGAGAAGGGGGAGGCGGCAGCACACCTGTTCGCCGACCGCATCTTCACGCTGCTGCTGGCCTCGCAGGTGGTGCTGCTGATCGTCGCGTGGCTGTTCATGCCGCAGGCCATGAGCATTCTGGCGCCGGGCTTTTCCGAGGATGCCGAGCAGCGCAAGCTCGCGATCGAGCTGACCCGGATCACCTTTCCCTATCTGCTGCTGATCACGCTGGTGACGCTCTACGGCGGCATGCTCAACGTGATGCAGCGCTTTGCCAGCGCTGCGGCCGCCTCGATCTTCCTCAACGTCGCGATGATGATGACGCTGGCAGTTGCCGTCTGGTTTCCGACCGCGGGCCATGCCGCGGCCTGGGGCGTCCTCATCTCCGGCTTCCTGCAATATTTCCTGCTGGCTGGCGATCTCGCCCGCCATGGCGGCCTGCCGCGCTTTGCGCCTCTCAAGCTCGACGAAGACGTTCGCGGCTTTTTCAAAGCGCTCGGACCTGCAACGCTGGGCTCGATGGGCACTCAGGTCGCGCTGTTCGCCGACACCATCATCGCGACCTTCCTGCCCGCGGGCGCGCTGTCGGCGCTGTATTACGCCGATCGCCTCAATCAATTGCCCATCGGCGTCATCGGCATTGCCATCGGCACGGTGCTGCTGCCGGAGATGTCGCGGCGGATCACGGCGAGCGACCATGACGGCGCGATGAAGGCGCAGCGCCGCGCCTTCGATTTCACGCTGCTGTTCTCGGTGCCGTTCGTCGCGGCCTTTCTCACCGTGCCCGACGCGATCATGCGCGCGCTGTTCGCCCGCGGCGCGTTCTCGAAGGCCGATGCCGCCGCTGCCGGCGCGACGCTCGCGGCCTATGCCATCGGCCTGATCCCCTTCGTGCTGATCCGCAGCGCGGTCGCGACGTTCTACGCGCGCAAGGACACCGCGACGCCGGTCCGGGCGTCGCTGACCGGTATCGCCGTCAACGTCGCGCTGAAGCTCGCCTTGATGGGATCGCTGGCCCAGATCGGCCTTGCGCTTGCAACGGCCGTCGGCGTCTGGACCAATCTCTTGCTGGTGCTGTTCTTCGCGGTACGGCGGGGCTTTCTCGTTTTGGACCGCGCCTGGCTGATGGCGCTCGGCAAATTCCTGCTGACCGGATTGATCCTCGCCGCCGCGTTCTGGCTGATTGCGCGCTTCAGCCCGGCCGCTCTTGCCTCCGTGCATGCCTTCCGGGACGAAGCGACGCTGGCCCTGCTCGCCGTCGGCGGCACGATCGTCTACGCGCTCGCGATCCTCATCCTGTTCGGCCGCAGCTGGCTGGTGTCGCTGGTGCGCGGTTAGGCGAATGTACCCATAAGCCTGGTGGCGTGACGCTGCGCGGCAAAGTGCCGGCATGCTTCTGCTGACACCATGCTGTCAGCAGCACGGCGTTACGGGTCAGGCGTCGCGCGGGGCGGCAGGAGACCTACAGGAGACGACACTGTGAGATTTGCTTCAACGCGCCTGATTGCTGCAGACATCAAGGCGCTCGTCGAATTTTATGAGAAGGTAACCGGCAAAGCGGCCGAGTGGCTGGCGCCGGTATTCGCTGAAATCGTCACTCCTTCGGCAACGCTCGCCTTTGGTGGCGTCGAGACGGTGGCCCTATTCAAGGAAGGGAGCGCGGAGCCTGCCCTCAACCGTACCGCGATCGTCGAATTCCAAGTCGATGATGTGGAAGCTGAATTTGCGAGGCTGAAGCATCACGTGGAGGTGGTGCATGAGCCGAAGATGATGCCCTGGGGAAATTGCACGGCCCAGTTTCGGGATCCGGAAGGAACGCTCGTGAGTCTTTACACGCCAGTCAGCGACGCTGCCAAAAACCGGTTTGGATCGCGATGATCCGGATCGAGCAAGGATGATGAGCCGCCATCCTTCCTTGGGGCAGGCGGTTGCGGCGAACTTCACGGGATTGGTCGCATCCGCTTTACGGATGACGAATTGGCCGGAGCAAGGGACTCGCCTCCAGGATGCAGCCGACCGCCGCACATCCCTTGATTTTGCAGGATTGCCATGGTATGAGCCGCCCATGATTAAATGCACGCGCAACGTCAACTTCTCGCACATGACCCGCTTCGGCTGGGCCGTGGAAGGAGTCGTGCGCTAGTAATTCGACGACGACATCTTTTCCACCAGGCCCCGCCGGCATCGGACGGGGCCTTTTGTTTGGCCACGCTCCCTGCCGGCACAACAGCAGGAGCATCCGATGCCACCACAATTGACGAGCATATCATCCGAAATTGAGAGCGATGCCGCAGGACGCGGCCTCAACCTCTCCATCGCGCAAGCCAAGGACGCGATCGACCATGCGTTGGCAGCACGTCTCAAGGCGTCTGCCGCAGCGCTGGACGACGCTTTGTCGGACGGCGATGCTGCCGGACCAGCAGCCGCATCGACGCGAAGCGTCCTCGGCCTGCTCAGGCGATATTGGTATGCGTTTCAGGAGCGGCGGCAGCGCCCACGGGTCACATTGCAGGACCTGAGTGACAGGGAGTTGATGGATATCGGCCTGACGCGTGGCGAAGCCGACTACATCACGCCTGAACGCGCCATCGAGACGTTGAGAGATCGCGCGCTGTATCTATGGGGCCGTGGTGGGACGTGAGTGGTCACAATCCATGCCGATACCATCCTTCGCCGTTAGAAAGGAAAAAGGGGCGATCATGACGTCACCTGCTGCCGGTGCTCAGACGAATTTGGAAATCCGGAGACTGACTGTCGACGATCTGGATCTTCTTCGCGAAATTCGCGCGGAGGCGCTTCAGACGCACCCTCAATCGTTTGGTTCCCCCGAAGAAGACGAGGGCGGCGACACGATGGTGGCGGCGTATCGCCATTGGCTGAGCGGTACGATCCTTGGCGCTTTTGAATGTGGCAGCTTGATCGGTGTCGCGGGCTTCTATGTCTTGCCGGATAGAAGATCGCGACACAGAGGCCACATCTTCACGGTTTATGTGAAGGAGAATGGTCGGGGTAAAGGTGTCGGAGATCGGCTTATCAAAGAGCTTCTTGTCCATGCCGAGGCATGCGTCGAACAGGTGCATCTGGCCGTCCTGTTGACGGCAACTGCTGCAATCAAGACCTACAAGCGCAACGGGTTCGAAATCTACGGCACGGACCCCCGTGCCATTCGCATAGGTGACACTACCTATGACAAGTACCTTATGGTCAGGAAATTCAGCCATTAACGCCGGTCTGGCATGGCCAGGCGGCCTGGTTGCGCCAGAACCGTCGAGGGTGGCTTCGAATCATCGGCCTCTATAGAGAACGGCCAGCTAAAGCCGTTTGCCTTGCCACTTTTTCCACGGCAATATGTCGGCAAAACAACCATAGGACGGGACGAGAAAAAATGGCAGCTCCCATCAAGTTCGGTGTCGGCCAAAGCGTGCTGCGCAAGGAGGATGACGCGCTCATCCGCGGCAAGGGCCGCTATACCGACGATTACGCGCCGCAGGCTGCGCTCCGCTGCTTGATGCTGCGCTCGCCGCATGCGCATGCCAAATACACCATCGATGCGAGCCGTGCCCGTACGCTGCCCGGCGTCGCGTTGATCTTGACCGCCGACGACGTCAAGGATCTCGGCAATCTGCCGTGCCTGTTCAATCTCGAGACCGATCCCTTCACCGGCCCGCCTTACCCGATCCTCGCGAAGGATGAAGTGCGCCATGTCGGCGATTCCATCGCCTTCGTGGTCGCCGAGACCATCGACCAGGCCCGCGACGCGATCGAGGCGATCGAGGTCAAATGGAGCCCGCTGCCATCGGTGACCGGCGTCGTCAATGCCGTGAAGAAGGGCGCGCCGCAGGTCTGGCCGGACAAGCCCGGCAACGTGCTGTTCGACGTTTCAATTGGTGACAAGGCGGCGACCGAAGCCGCCTTTGCCAAGGCGCATGCGGTCGCCGAGATCGCCATTGTCAATCCGCGCGTGGTCGCAAGCTTCATGGAAACGCGCGCGGCGGTCTGCGAATACGACGCCAAGCGCGACCATCTGACGCTGACGGTCGGCAGCCAGGGCAGCCACCGCCTGCGCGACATCCTCTGCCAGAACGTGCTGAACATCCCGACCGAGAAGATGCGGGTGATTTGCCCCGACGTCGGCGGCGGTTTTGGTACGAAGCTGTTTCCGTATCGCGAATACGCCCTGATGGCGGTTGCGGCGCGGCAGCTGAAGAAGGCGGTGAAATGGGCGGCCGACCGCTCCGAGCATTTCATGGGCGACGCGCAGGGCCGCGACAACGTCACCACCGCGAAGATGGCGCTGACTGAAGACGGCAAGTTCCTCGCGATGGATTGCGACCTGATGGGCGACATGGGCGCCTATCTCTCCACCTTCGGGCCCTACATTCCGCACGGCGGCGCCGGCATGCTGCCGGGCCTCTACGACATCCAGGCCTTCCACTGCCGGGTGCGCACCATCTTCACCCACAGCGTGCCGGTCGATGCCTATCGTGGCGCGGGCCGGCCCGAGGCGGCCTATGTCATCGAGCGCCTGGTCGATGCCTGCGCGCGAAAGCTCGACATGACGCCGGACGCGATCCGCCGCAAGAATTTCATCCAGCCGAAGGCGTTGCCGTACAAGACCGCGACGGGGAAGGTCTATGATTCCGGCGACTTCGCCGCGCATCTGAAGCGCGCGATGGAGATCGCCGAGTGGAAGGAATTTCCCAAGCGCGCCAAGGCGGCCAAGAAGAGCGGCCTGATCCGCGGCATTGGCCTTGCGAGCTATGTCGAGATTTGCGGCGTGATGGGTGAGGAGACGGCCAACGTCCGCCTCGATCCCAATGGCGACGTCACCGTCCTGATCGGCACGCAGTCGAGCGGGCAGGGCCACCAGACCGCCTATGCGCAGATCGTCGCCGAGCAGTTCGGCGTGGCGCCGGAGCGCGTCCACGTCCGTCAGGGCGATACCGACGAGATCGCCACGGGTCTCGGCACCGGCGGTTCGGCCTCGATACCCACGGGCGGCGTCTGTGTGGAGCGCGCTGCGGGCGATCTGGGCAAGAAGCTGAAGGAGTTCGCAGCGCAGGCGCTGGAAGCGAGCGCGGGCGACCTCGAGATCACCGATGGCGTGATCCGGATCGCCGGCACCGACCGCTCGATCTCCTTCGCCGACCTCGCCAAGCGCCCCGGCGCCGATCCGTCGAAGCTCAACGGCAGCGCGACCTTCGCCAGCGCCGACGGCACCTATCCCAACGGCACGCATGTGGCGGAAGTCGAGATCGATCCGGCGACCGGCATCATCAAGATCGTCAACTACGTGATCGTCGACGATTTCGGCAAGACGCTCAACCCGCTGCTGCTGGCGGGGCAGGTCCATGGCGGCGCCATGCAGGGCATCGGCCAGGCCTTGATGGAGCAGGTGGTCTACGGCGCGGGCGACGGCCAGCTGATCACCGCGACCTTCATGGACTACGCGCTGCCGCGGGCGGCGGACGGTCCGGACTTCGTGTTCGAGACCGCCAACGTCCCCTGCAAGACCAATCCAATGGGCGTGAAGGGGGCGGGCGAGGCCGGCGCGATCGGTTCCTGTCCGGCCGTCGTCAACGCCATCGTCGATGGGCTCTGGCGCGAGTACAAGATCGACCACATCGACATGCCGGCAACGCCGGAGCGGGTGTGGATCGCGATCAGCGAGCACCGTCGCCGTCACAGCCTGTAAGCCACAATCCTCCCGCGCGGGAATAAACGCCCCGCGCGGGGTTCTATCCATGGATGGACCGCGACTCCCGTGAAGCGGGTGGAGGGTCCAATCCCAAGGCATCTGCGAGTCGGAGAAACCAACAATGAAACGGACGATGATTGTCGCGACGACCCTGCTATTGGGCGCGGGCGCCGTGATGGCGCAGCAGGAGGTCGCGGTTCAACAGGACAATCTGATGCGCTCGCAGGCCAAGAGCCTCTATACGGTCATCCTGAAGATGACCAAGGGCGACATCCCCTACGACCAGAAGGCCGTCGACGAGGCGATCGCCAACCTTGAGACCGACGTCGCCAAGATCGCCAAGACCTTCGAAGTCAATCCAAAGCAGGACGTGGTGAACGCGACCTATGGGGCCTCGCCGAAGGTTTGGAAGAACAAGGCCGATTTCGACTCCAAGATCCCGCCGGTGCAGAAGGCGATCGCGCAGGTCAAGGGCAAGATCACCGACGTCGCGAGCCTCAAGGCCGCCTATACCGCAATCAACGATCGTTGCTCCGACTGCCACGAGACGTATCGCCTGAAGTTGAAGTAGCCACCTCACTTTTTTCCACGCTCGACCTCGTAGACCGGATGAGCGCAGCGATATCCGGGGAAGGTGCCCCCGCATGTCGCTTCGCTGATGCGGCTCCGAGCGTTGCCTCAACCAGCACGGCCTGCGGTAACTGGTAGTTGCGGCAGGTCCGCAGGTCGGCTAGGTTGTACTTTACGAAGAGCCTCCGTGCTCATTCGTCCTATCGCGCGACTGGCGAGCTAACGTGGAATCGACCACGGTGAAGCGCGAGGGGTTCCAACGCCGATCGCCTGGGCAACCAATCTGCTGGAAAAACAGCGTGTTGAGGAGCCCGAGCATGCCGTCGTTTCGCAACGAACTG
The DNA here is from genome assembly GCF_000472645.1 of Bradyrhizobium sp. WSM2254. Taxonomy (NCBI): domain Bacteria; kingdom Pseudomonadati; phylum Pseudomonadota; class Alphaproteobacteria; order Hyphomicrobiales; family Nitrobacteraceae; genus Bradyrhizobium; species Bradyrhizobium sp. WSM2254. The sequence goes on from NZ_AXAB01000023.1 coordinate 137,032, forward strand.
TCCATCAACGATCAAGAGATCGCCGCCGCCCTTGCGGGGGAAGAGCGCCGCCAACAGGACGGCGTCGAACTGATTCCGTCCGAGAATTACACCTACCCCGAGGTGCTTGAACTGCTCGGATCGGTCTTCACCAATAAATATTCCGAGGGATATCCGGGACGCAGATACTACGGCGGCCAGCAGTATACGGACGAAATCGAGAGCCTCGCACGCGAGCGGGCCTGCGCGCTTTTTCGTGCCGGGCACGCCAACGTTCAGCCTCTTTCGGGATCACCGATGAATCAGGCCGTCTATCTCGGCCTGTTGGAGCCCGGCGACACCATTCTCGCCATGGACCTGTCCCATGGCGGTCATCTCACCCACGGCGCGCCGGTGTCCCACATGGGGCGTTTGTTCAACTTCGTTCGCTACAAGACGGCCCCGTCAAACGGCGGCGCGATTGATTTCAACGAATTGCGCGCGATTGCGCGTAAAGCGCGTCCGAAGATGGTGTTGTGCGGTTACAGCTCCTATCCGCGCGACCTGGACTATGCGGCATTCAAGAGTATTGCCGACGAAGTTGGCGCGCTCACGATGGCTGACGTGAGCCACTATGGCGGCTTGGTTGCCGCGAATGTCATGCGCAATCCGCTTGATGCCGGCTTCGACGTCATGACGACGACATCCCACAAGACACTGCGCGGCCCCCGTGGCGGGATCATCCTATGCCGGAAAGAAAATGCCGGCCGGATCGATGCATCCGTATTTCCCGGTTTACAGGGCGGACCTCACATGAACGTCGTGGCCGGGATTGCCGTCACGCTCAAGAAGGCGGCGACCTCGGATTTCCAGGTCTACGCGCGGCAGGTTTTGCGCAACGCGAAGGTTCTTGCCGGCGCGCTGATGGAGCGCGGGATGAAGCTGGTCACGGACGGGACGGACAATCACATGATGGTCGTCGATACGGTCGCGTCCGTCGGACTGGACGGGCGGGCAGCCGAGGATGTGCTTGATGCCATCGCCATCACCACAAACAAGCAAGTGATTCCGGACGATCCGCGCCCGCCGCTCAGGCCGAGTGGTATTCGCCTTGGGACACCGGCGGCGACCACGCGTGGCATGGGAGAACCCGAAATGCGTCGTATCGGCGGGTTCATTGCGGCGGCTCTGCAGGCCAACGGAAACGATGAGGTCGTCGCGCGCCTCAGGTCAGAGTGCGTCGAGATGTGCCGGGCTTTTCCCGTTCCAGGCGTAGTGTCGTTCCAGGCGTAGTGTACGGAGCAAATTCTGTTTCCAAGGCCTGACGGATCGTTGTCAGAGTGGTTATCTTCGGTCGAGCCGACGCGGCGTTGATTCGACCTGCTGGATGCCGGCGCATCTCGCTCCCGATTGCCTCACAATGTTTGGAGTTCCAACGCGCGGCGCGGATCCTAGTCAACAGCGAGACAGGCCATGGTCAAACCGTTCCCGTCGAAGACCCACATCGGCAACCATATGCTGCATCCGGAAACGCTGATGCTGACCTATGGCTATGATCCGCAGCTGTCGGAAGGCGCCATCAAGCCGCCGGTGTTCCTGACCTCGACCTTCGTGTTCAGGACGGCCGAGGACGGGCAGGACTTCTTCGATTTCGTCGCCGGCCGGCGCGAGCCGCCGGAAGGCATGGGCGCGGGCCTGGTCTATTCGCGCTTCAATCACCCCAACAGCGAAATCGTCGAGGACAGGCTCGCGGTCTATGAGCGCACCGAGAGCTGTGCGCTGTTTTCCTCCGGCATGGCGGCCATCGCGACCACCATCCTCGCCTTCGTCCGCCCCGGCGACGTCATCCTGCATTCCCAGCCGCTCTATGGCGGGACGGAAACCCTGCTGACGAACACGCTTGCGCGCCTGTCGATCGGCGCCGTCGGCTTTGCCGACGGCATCGACGAGGCGGCGGTCAAGCAGGCCTCGGAGGAGGCGATGCGCAAGGGCCGGGTTTCGATGATCCTGATCGAGACCCCGGCCAACCCGACCAACGGCCTGGTCGACGTCGCGATGATTCGCCGCATCGCCGATGCGATCGGAAAGGCCCAGGGACACACGCCGATCATCGCCTGCGACAACACGCTGCTCGGGCCGGTGTTTCAGCGGCCGATCGAGCACGGCGCCGACCTCTCGCTGTACTCGCTGACGAAGTATGTCGGCGGTCACTCCGACCTGATCGCGGGCGCCGCGCTCGGCTCGAAGGCGATCATGAAGGGCATCAAGGCGCTGCGCGGCGCCATCGGCACCCAGCTCGATCCGCACTCCTGCTGGATGATCAACCGCTCGCTCGAGACGCTGAGCCTGCGGATGGAAAAAGCCGATACGAATGCGCGGCTCGTGGCGGACTACCTGCGCGATCACGACAAGGTGGCGAAAGTCCACTATCTCGGTCACCATGAGGAGGCCTCGCCGGCCGGACGCGTGTTCGCAAGGCAGTGCCTCGGGGCGGGCTCCACGTTCTCGTTCGACATCGTCGGCGGCAAGGAAGCCGCGGTCAAATTCCTCAACGCGCTGCAAATCCTCAAGCTCGCGGTGAGCCTTGGCGGCACGGAGTCGCTTGCCAGCCTGCCTGCGACGATGACTCATTCCGGCGTTCCCGCCGACATCCGCCAGAAAATCGGCGTTCTCGATTCCACGATCCGGCTGTCGATCGGCATCGAGAATCCGTCGGATTTGATCGCGGATCTCGCGCAGGCGCTGAGTGTGGCTTAAGCTCCCGGCTGTTGATTTCAAATGCTTCTCTCGAATCGAAAAGGCCGGGCGCCCCCTCCAGCACCCGGCCTTCGCCGACGAAGCCGCCGTTGAAGCTTACTTCGTCACCTGACCGCGGATCTCGCCGCCCGGATTGGCCGCGGTATGAATGTTGACGTAGAGCTTGCCGGCCAGCAGGTCGGCGGCCTGCGCATCGGTCAGGGTTGCAGAGCCCTCGACCGGGCTCGACGCCGCATTCGGGATCGCGACCGCGACGCCGGCGTTCTTGCCGGCCTCGGCGGGTCCGTGGAAATGAGCGGCGGTAGCGGGGCCGGAGAGGCCCGAATAGGTCACCTTCCAGGAGAGCTTCTTGCTCGCGGCGTCATAGTCCAGGTCGGCCGTTCCGGTGCCGCTGGTGGTGGTGGCGGGCACTTCGGACTTGCCATCCAGCGTCGCCTTCAGTTTCTCCGCGCTGGCCGGGGCGGCGAACGCGACGGCAGCTCCGAGTGCCAGCGTGGCAAAAAGTGCTTTGTTCATGGGTCTCTCCCTGTTGACGCCTGATTGCTATTAACCTGCAAACAGTGCGCGTCCGAGTTTATTCCCGGATCGGGCTCAAACCATCTAAATTATTCGTGGCTGGAGCGGCCGCCGCCGAATCCGTAAGTTCGCCTGATCTCCATGGGATACATCGATGCTGCAACGAACAATTCTTGTCATGCTGATGGCCGCCGTTGCAGGCTTCGGCGTCTATTGGTGGCTGACCGCGCCGGCTGCATCGGCCGTGCCGTTGCCATCCCGCGCGCCGGATCTTGCCAACGGGCAGGAGATCTTCAACGTCGGCGGCTGCTCATCCTGCCATGCCGTGCCCAACCAGCCAGACCGATTGCGGCTGGGCGGGGGCCTGGCGCTCGGCTCGCCATTCGGCACGTTCTATGCACCCAACATTTCCCCCGATCCCGCCGACGGCATCGGGCGCTGGAGCGAGGCCGATTTCGTAAGCGCCGTGATGCGCGGCGTGTCGCCCGAGGGCAAGCACTACTTCCCGGCATTTCCCTACACGTCCTATCATCTGGCGAAGGTCGAGGACGTTCGCGATCTCTTCGCCTACCTGAAGACGCTCCCGCCGGTGTCCGGCAAGGTGCGCGACCACGACCTGCCGTTCCCCTTCAACGTCCGCCGCAATGTCGGCATCTGGAAATTGCTGTTTAAGGACGGCAAGCCGTTCGTCGCCGACGGCGCGAAGTCACCGCAATGGAATCGCGGCGCCTATCTCGTCAACGGCTTCGGCCATTGCGCGGAGTGTCATAGCCCGCGCAATCTGCTCGGCGGCATCATCACCGCGCAGCGCTTTGCCGGCGGGCCCAATCCGGAAGGCGAGGGGTGGGTGCCGAACATCACGCAAAAGGGCATCGGCGAATGGAGCGCGAAGGATATCGCCAACCTCCTGAAGACGGGCGAATTGCCCGAGGGCGACAGCGTCGGCGGCGCGATGAGGCGTGTGATCAAGAACACCTCGCAATTGTCGGACGAGGACATCGCGGCGATCGCGGATTACGTCAAGTCGCTGCCGCCGGTGGACGGTCCGCCGCGCCCGAAACGCAAGGAGGGTGGCGCGTAAGTCCGGTCCTTCCCCCGATTGGCACGCAGGGATCCGCCAGCATCCTTTGCTTGCGTCAATTCCGGGCAGCTAGCCCGTGCCGAACGCCTTGAAGGTGATGATGGTGAGCGTGTCCTGGATGCCGGGCAGCACCTGCACCTTTTCGTTGACGAAGTGGCCGATGTCGGTGTCCTTGTCGAGGTAGAACTTCACCAGCAGGTCGTATTGGCCGGCGGTGGAGTAGATCTCGGAGGCGATCTCGGCTTCGGCAAGCGCATTGGCAACCGTGTAGGACTGGCCAAGCTTGCATTTGATCTGGACGAAAAAAGGAACCATTGCAGTCACTCCGAAGGCATATCTGGCGGCTAATAGGCCAAAACCGGCCGGGCTTGGCAAGCGAACTTCCTGGGCGCCTGGGAGAGATTGCCTCGCGCGGGTGCCGGTCCTGCCCTATGAGATCAGGGCCGCCGCGGCGAATGCGTCCCGGAGCCGCTGCGCAAGCTCGATCTTGCGATAGGGCTTGGTCAGAAGGATCGATTGCGTGCGCGCTCGGCCCTGCTCGACCAGGGTCTCCAGCGCGTAGCCCGAGGTGAACAGGACCGGGAGACCGGGGCGAATGAGCCGGGCCTGATCGGCGAGCTCCCATCCGCTTATGCCTCCGGGCATCACGATATCGGTGAACAGCATGTCGATGCTGGGATCTGTGCGCAGTCGCTGCAGGGCCTCCTTGCCGTTGACGGCCGCAATCACGCGATATCCAAGCGATTCCACCCTGCGGATGGCCGAGGAGCGCACGAACGGATCGTCTTCCGCGATCAGGATCGTCTCGTAGCCTCGCGGCGCCGCCTCCTCGCTCTCCTGCACGTCGGCCACGGATTGTCCGGCGCCGGCGCGCGGCAGGTAGAGCCTGACCGTCGTCCCAAGGCCCTGTTCGCTATAGATCGCGACATGGCCGTCGGATTGCTTGGCGAAGCCATAGACCATGCTGAGGCCGAGGCCCGAGCCCTTGCCGACTTCCTTGGTGGTGAAGAACGGCTCGAAAGCATGCTCGATGACGTCAGGCGTCATGCCTTCGCCGTCATCGGTGACGGAGATCAGGGCGTAGCTGCCGGAGGCCACTTCCGGGTGAAGGGCGCGATAGTCGTCGTCGATCGCGGCGAGCTCGGTGCTCAGGGTGAGATGTCCGCCGGCCGGCATGGCGTCCTGCGCGTTGAGCGCGAGATTGAGGACTGCGGATTCGAGCTGGGCGCGGTCGGCGAAGGCCATGATGGAGCCGGGGCCGAACGCCGTCCTGATCTCGATGTTTTCGCGCAAGGTCCGCTTGAGCAGCTTGTGCATGGACTCGAGGAGGTCGCGGCACTCGATCGCGCGGGGTTGCAGCAATTGGCGGCGGCTGAACGCGAGCAGCCGCTGCGTCAGCTCCGCGCCCCGCTCGCCCGACAGGCAGATATCGTCGGCGAAACGCCTGAGGTCGGGACGGGCCTTGAGCTGGTCACTGAGAAATTCCGCGTTACCGATGATGACGGTGAGCAGATTGTTGAAGTCGTGGGCGATGCCGCCGGAGAGCTGGCCGACCGTCTCCATCTTCTGCGCCTGCTGAAGCTGCTGCTCGGTCAGCTTGCGGTTGGTCAGGTCGTGGACGATTCCGACGTAGATCAGCTCGCCGTCCTGCCACGCCTGGCCCACCGACAGATTCATCGGAAAGGTCGATCCGTCCTTGCGCAGGCCGCCGGCTTCCCCGGTTGCGAAGCGCCGCGCACGACCCGCGGATGAGGGCCTCGCCTCGCTGGACATCAGCATGCCGATGTCGCGGTTCATGACCTCGTCGGCGCGATAGCCGAACAACCGTTCGCAGGCGGGATTGAACAGCAGAATGTGGGCTTGCGCGTCGAACAGGATGACGCCGTCGACCGCGGTCTCGACCACGGCGGTGAGGCGCGTCATGCTCTCGCGCAGCGCGCGCTGGGCTTCACGGACCTGTCCGAGCAGCTGAGCTGCATCCCGGTTCTTAGTCTCTTCCTCCTCGAGCGCGGCCTGGACCTGCCGGAACTCGAACGCCGAGGGGATCGTCAGGATTTTCGGCAGCAGCGGCCAGAGCGCACCGGCTGTGAAGACCGACGCAATGGCCGTCGCCGCCTTGACCATGCCCTCGATGCCGTAGACCGGGACCCAGAGCGTGTAGATCGACAGCACATGCGTCAGGCCGCACGCCATGATGAAGACCGCGAACGCCCAGTAGAGCCACCCGAACTTGAGGTCGCGCCGCTTGGTGACGAGGATCGCGAGTGCAAACGGGATCGAGAAATAGGCTGCGGCGATGCAGGCGTCCGAGACGACGTGCAGCCAGATCAGTTCGGGCTCCCAGAGCAGGCAGATCCCGTGTGGCGAGAACATCGAGGAGTCGAGGAGACGTTCGAAGAAGGCCCACATGGTTCCACCCCGAGAGGCTTGCAGGTCGGGTCGGCCCGCAGCATTGGTGCCGTTGGATGGCTCTGCCGCCCAAGGTCTCACTCATCGATGGTGGAGGCCAAGGGCCGAGGCCGTGTCGGGCCGTATATTGCAGCATGTGCCTGATTCGGGGCGACAATGCTGCGCGGGATCGGCTCCGCCTGACTCGCTTGGGCCCGGATCGGCGGTGCCGCAAATCACCGCTGCTGCGGCCGGCCCCGCTTGCTGGCGTTCCATGGTCGCGCTAGGACAGGCCATGGCGATGTTACTCTCAAACGACTGTATCCGGCGATGACGACGCCCGTGGCGCTCACCATTGCCGGCTCCGATTCGAGCGGCGGCGCCGGCATCCAGGCGGATCTGAAGACGTTCGCGGCGCTCGGCGTCTACGGCGCCTCCGCGATCACGGCGCTGACGGCGCAGAACACGCGCGGTGTCACCGGCATTCACGCGGTGCCGGCTGATTTCGTCACTGCGCAGATCGATGCGGTGTTCTCCGATCTCGACGTCGGCGCGGTAAAGATCGGCATGGTGGCGCAAGCCGCCAGCATCGATGCGATCGCGGCCGCGCTGGCGCGCTGGAAGCCTCGCCATGTGGTGCTCGATCCCGTGATGGTCGCAACGTCAGGCGATCGCTTGCTGGCGTCCGAAGCCGTGGAAGCCCTGCGCACACGACTGATGCCGCTGGCCTCGGTGATCACGCCGAACCTGCCGGAGGCGGCGGCTCTGCTCGGCGAGCAGGTCGCGGCCAGCGAGGCCGGGATCGAAAGCCAGGGGCGGCGCCTGCTGGCGCTCGGCTGCCGAGCCGTCCTGATCAAGGGCGGGCACGGCGAGGGGGCCGAGAGCATCGACTATCTCGTCACGTCCGAAAGCACGATTGCGCTCGCCGCGCCCCGCGTTGCCACCCGAAACACCCATGGCACCGGCTGCTCGCTGTCCTCGGCCGTGGCGGCGGGTCTTGCCAGCGGCGAGACTCTCGAACAGGCGGTGCGCAACGCCAAGGCCTGGATCAGCGCCGCGATTGCGGCTGCCGACCGCTTCAGCGTCGGCCACGGCCACGGGCCGATCCATCATTTCCACAAGTTCTACTGACGCCGGCTTCGAGCTGCGCGCCGACCCCCGCCGTTAACCAATAAGGCGACGGGTCCGGGCTTTTGCGGACAGCCATGGTCGCTTCATGTCGCCTGATTGTCGCATGCGACTGATATTCGCGGGGAGGGCGAGGCGAGGTTTGATTCGTATCTGAGGTGCCTCAAAGGTTCAATCGGTCATCCCCCTGTCACGGGATATTGTTACAGGCTGTCGCATGGGAAGCTACGATGTGAGTGACGAGAGCCCTGAAAGGCGCTTTCGCACCTTGTTTATCTCCGACGTTCATCTCGGAGCCCGCGGTTCACAAGCCGACCTTCTGCTGGACTTCCTGCGCTACCATGACGCCGAGACGATCTACCTCGTCGGCGACATCGTCGATGGCTGGGCGCTGAAATCGAGCTGGCACTGGCCGCAATCGCATAACGACCTCGTCCAGAAGCTTTTGCGCAAGGCGCGCAAGGGCGCCAAGGTGATCTACATCCCCGGCAATCACGACGAGTTCCTGCGCAATTATTACGGCACGCATTTCGGCGGCATCGACGTGGTCGAGAACACCGTCCACACCGGCGTGGACGGCAAGCGCTATCTGGTCATCCACGGCGACATCTTCGATCTCGTGGTGCAGAACGCGCGCTGGCTCGCCCATCTCGGCGACAAGGCCTACGACTTCGCGATCCAGATGAATCGCTTCGTCAACTTCTTCCGGCGCATGTTCAAGGTGCCTTATTGGTCGCTGTCGCAATGGGCCAAGCAGAAGGTCAAGAACGCCGTGAACTATATCGGCGCGTTCGAGCAGGCGCTCGCCGCCGAAGCGCGCCGTCACGACGCCGACGGCGTGATCTGCGGCCACATCCACTATGCCGTGATCCGCGACGAGGCCGGCATCCGTTACATGAATTGCGGCGACTGGGTGGAGAGCTGCACCGCGCTGGTCGAGCACGACGACGGCCATTTCGAGATCATCACCTGGGCGGATCAGGCGCAAAAGCCGGCAGCCGTCCCGCAGGTCGCAGCAAGGGCCGCTTGATGCGCATCCTGGTCGCGACCGACGCCTGGCACCCGCAAGTCAACGGTGTGGTTCGGACGCTGACCAAGCTTGCTGACGCCGCCAAAGGGCTTAACGTTGAAGGTCTTAACGTTGAAGGTCTTGGCGTCGAGTTCACGTTCCTGACGCCGCAATCGTTTCGCACTTTCGCGATGCCGAGCTATCGCGACGTGCGGCTCGCGATGCCGCGCCCGGCGCGAATCGCGAAGCTGATCGAGGAAGCCCGGCCCGACAGCATCCATATCGCGACCGAAGGGCCGATCGGCCTGATGGTCCGCCGCTATTGCCGACAGCGCAAGCTGCCGTTCACGACCAGCTTCCACACCCGCTTCCCCGAATATGTCCGCGCCAGGGTGCCGGTTCCGGAATCCCTGATCTGGCGGGCGCTGCGCCGCTTCCATGCGCCGAGCCGCGCCGTGATGGCGGCGACCCCGGCGCTTGCCCGCGAGCTGACCGAGCGCGGCTTTGACAATGTCGTGCTGTGGCCGCGCGGCGTCGACACGCACTTATTCCATCCCCGCGCGATCGATCTCTGCCTGCCGGCCCCGGTGTTCCTCTCGGTCGGCCGCGTCGCGGTGGAGAAGAATCTCGAGGCGTTCCTCGACCTCAAGCTGCCGGGCACCAAGGTGGTCGTCGGCGACGGCCCGGCGCGGGCTTCGCTCGAAGAGGCCTATCCCGACGCGATCTTCCTCGGCGAGAAGCACGGCGAGGCGCTGGCGGACATCTATGCGGCCGCCGACGTGTTCGTGTTCCCCAGCAAGACCGACACGTTCGGCCTGGTCCTGCTCGAAGCGCTGGCCAGCGGCCTGCCGGTCGCGGCCTTCCCGGTGAAGGGCCCCCGCGACGTGATCGGCGATGCGCCGGTCGGTGCACTCGATCACGATCTTCGCAATGCCTGCTTTGCCGCACTCGACATCTCCCGGCAGGCCTGCGTCGAATTCGCCGCCAACTACACCTGGGAAGCCTCGGCGAGGGCCTTTATCGACAGCATAAGGGCGGTCGGCGCGGTGCTGCCCGGCCGGAACGGCGGGGAACAGCCACGCTTCGTCGCCTGAAGGGGCTAGAGCCATTTCCGTTCCGATGGATCGGACCGGGCTCTAGATTCTTGTTTTGACGCGTTTTCTTCACGCGAACCGGTATCCGCTTCGCTCGAGAACGCTTTCGAAACCCTCGCGCGGAGGTGTCTTGCCCGGGCCTCGTCCGCCGCGATAAGGTCAGCCATGACCGAACAGCCCCTTCCGATCGGCCCTGCCGATATCGATGCCGCAGCGCGGGTGATCGCGCCCTTCGCCATCCGCACCCCGCTGTTGTCCTTTCCCGTGCTCAACGAGCGCGTCGGCGCCAAAGTGTTCCTGAAGCCGGAGATGCTCCAGCGCACCGGCTCCTTCAAGTTCCGCGGCGCCTTCAACAAGGTCGCCTCGATCCCGCAGGACCAGCGCGCCGGCGGCGTCGTGGCGTTCTCCTCCGGCAACCACGCCCAGGGCGTGGCGGCGGCGGCCAAGATCCTCGACATGCAGGCGACCATCGTGATGCCTGCGGACGCGCCGCTCTCCAAGCGCGAGCGCACCAAATCCTATGGCGCCGAGGTCGTGCTGTATGATCGCGACCGCGACGACCGCGAGGCGATCTCGCGCGGCATCGCCGAGAAGCGCGGCGCGACGCTGGTCAGGCCGTATGACGATCCCTTCGTGATCGCAGGGCAGGGCACTGCCGGCCGCGAGATCGCGGAAGACATGGCAACACTTGGCCTCGCGCCCGACATCGTGATGGCACCGGCCTCCGGCGGCGGCCTGATCGCCGGCGTCGCGACCGCCGTGAAGGCGCGCTATCCGCAGGCGCAGATCGTGGTGGCCGAGCCGGAAGCGTTCGACGATCACGGCATTTCGCTGACCGCCGGCCATCGCGAGCCGCATGGGCCAGCTGGCCGCACCATCTGCGATGCGCTGATGGCGCTGATCCCCGGCGAGATGACCTTTGCGATCAACAGCAAGCTGCTCGCGCGCGGCGTCACGGCATCCGACAAGGAAGTCGGCGCGGCGGTGGCGTTCGCCTATCGCGAGCTGAAGCTGGTGGTCGAGCCCGGCGGCGCCGTGGGACTTGCCGCGCTGCTCGCGGGACGTCTCGACGTCGCCGGCAAGAACGTCGTCATCGTGCTCTCCGGCGGCAATGTCGACGCGGATCTGTTCGCCGAGCTGGTGGCTTAGTCGTCATTCCGGGGCACGCGAAGCGTGAGCCCGGAATCTATAACCACGATAATGAGTATGGATTCCGGGCCTGCGCCTTGCGGCGCATCCCGGAATGACGACGTTTGAGAGCTGACACGAAGAAGGGGCGGAGCATTACTGCTCCGCCCCTTTGCCGCCTGCGCTTCTTCCGCGATCAGTGCATGAAGCCGCGTTGATTGTTGCCGCTGCCCATGGCCGGCGCCTGGTTCATCGACTGCCGGAAGTTGTTGCCGCCGTTGTTGACCATACGGTTGGTCGCATTGAACTGCGGGCGGTTGTTCTGTTGGTTGTTCTGAACCTCCACCTTGTTCACCGGGTTGTTGTTGAGCTTCACGATGCCGGTGTTGCCGTTGTTGACGCGGATCGGGTTGTTCTGCGTCTGAACGACCGGCTTGGTCTCGACAGTCGTGCCGCCCTTGCCGACATTCACCGGCATGCTCACGATCTTGCCAGGCGTGCCATTGGTCTTGCCGTTGGCAGTGCCGGCATTGTTGCTGCCGCCATTCTGCGTGGTGTTGTTGGTCGCGGGCAGGGTCACGATCTTGCCGATGCCGCCATTGTTCGTCGTGGTGTTGGTCGGTGCGGGCAGGGTGACGATCTTGCCCGGGGTCTGCGACGGCGTGCCGTTCGGCTGGTTCGGCTGGTTGTTGCCCGCCGGCAGGTTGACGATCTGGCCGCCATTGCCGAGCTTGCCGATGACGTTGCTGTCCACGGGCTTCTGCACGACCGGCAGATTTCCATTCATCTGACCACCGCCATTGCCCTGCTGCAGCGGCATGTATTTGGGCTGGCCGAGATTGCCGATCTTGAAGGTCGGCGCAATGTTCTGCGGCGCCAGGAACTTCGTCGCCTGCATCAAGGGGATCAGCTTCGGCTGGGCTGCGAGCTTCAGCGCGGACACGGCATAGGGGCTGGTGCCGTAGCTGTCGTAGAAGGTCTGGTAGCCGAGCGGCGAGTTCGCGAGCACCGCCTTGTGCCAGGCCTGCGTGAGCAGGAGGTTGTTGAGAAGCCAGCGGATGTGATCGCACAGCGGGTCGTGCGGATACATCTGGATGAACTCCTGATAGTACTCCGGCCGTCCCTCTGACACGACGTAGTCGTAGGCTTGGCGCGTCGAGCGGCTCGGCAGGTTGGAGGCCATCTGCACGACGGGCGCATTCACCGGCGCGCGGCTGGCGGCAACGGCGGTGTCGCCGAAGAAGGTGAAGTCTGATGTCAGCGACGAGCTCTCCCAAGGGATCTGCGCGCCGCTGGTGGTCTGGTTCACTTCCAGACGCACGCGCTTGAACAGCTGCTCGATCGGCACGTTGGGCTCGCGCGCGACGTTGAGGAAGGCCTGGGTGTAGGGGCTGTGGCCGCCGGTGCCGTCGAGCGCCTCGGCGCCCGGCGCGGTCGAATAGCCGACGATCGAGCCGTTCGGCGCATCGACGATGGCAAGGCCGCGGCCGGCGTCGTTGATGCTCGGGAACGGGTTGTTGCGGCAGGCATCGAGGATGACGATGCGCATGCGGCTCGGGATCGTCTCCAGCGTCGACATCACGTCGACCAGGCGCACCGAATTGTTGACGAGCTCGGTCGGGGTGGAGACCTTGGCGTCGACGGGAACGAGATAGTTCTCGCCGGCGAGCTGCACGCCGTGGCCGGCGTAGTAGACCATCGCCACGGTGTTGGGTCCGCGCGAAGCGACCTTGGCCGAAAAATCCTGCACCACGCGGAGCATGTCGTTCTGGGTCAGGTCGGTCGCGGCGACCACCTCGAAGCCGGCCGAATTCAGGAACTTCGCCATCGACTCGGCGTCGTTGTCGGGGTTCACGAGCTGTGGCGCGTTCTTGTAGTTCGAATTGCCGATCACCAGCGCCACCCGCTGCTCCGGGCCTTGCAGCGCGGTGGGAGCCGGCTCGACCGGGGCGACTTGCGCGGAAACAGGCCCGCAGGCGAAGCCGAACAGGCTTCCGATGAGGCTAGCTGTCATCAGGAAAGGCTTTAGGCGGAACATGGCGTGCTCCTCTGGCACTGATCTCGATGCGAGATTGGTTGCGAGGAAGCTTGGCCGCGTTCGAGCCAGGGGTCCGTGATCCCTATCACCATGGGCGGCTGCGTGATCTGAATCACGCTTGGAACCTGCTATGGTGAATGGCCGGTGTCACCGGCGACAGAAGAGACAAGCCTTCAGGGGAAATGCCGTCACATGCTGAAATCGATCGATCCGATCCTGACGCCCGATCTGCTCTGGCTCCTGGCCTCGATGGGCCATGGCGACGACCTCGTTTTCGTCGACGCCATTCATCCGGCAACGCGGATCGTCAAAACGACATCCTCGCAGCGCCTGATCCGGCTGCCGGGCATGCGCATGGAGACGACCGCCCGCGCCATCATGTCGGTCTACCCGCTCGACGATTTCGATCCCGATCCGGTGCGCGTGATGATGCCCGTGGACGATCCCGATCGCGTGCCCGACGTGCAGCGTGCGGTGCTCGCGGAGATCGAGCGCGCCGTCGGTCGCCCCGTCACCCCCGGCAAGCTCGCGCGTCCGGATTTCTATCGCGCGGCGGCGGCGAGCTTTGGCGTCGTGCAGGTCGGCGACAGCAGGGGCTATGGATGCTTCCTGATCCGGAAGGGCGTGATCAGCTAGAGGCCGCCATGAACCGATCAGCTACATCCGCACTCATCGTGTTCGGCGGCCTTCCGGGCACCGGCAAGACCACAATCTCTCGCGAACTCACCGTTCGGCTGGCGGCGACGTATCTTCGTATCGATGCCATCGAGCAGACATTGCGGGACGCAGGGCTCATCGTCGGCGCAGCCGGCTATGCCGTCGCCAATGCGCTGGCAGCCGAAAATCTCAAGCTCGGGCGCATCGTCATCGCGGACTGCGTCAATCCGGTGCTGGCAAGCCGCGTTGCATGGCGACAGACGGCCTCGCAGAGCTCGGCATGCATGGTCGAAATTGAAGTGGTTTGCAGCGAACCGGCGGTGCACAGGCAGCGCGTGGAAAGCCGTTCACCCGATATCGATGGTCTCAACCTTCCAAGCTCGGATGAAGTCGTGAGCCGGCCTTATCAGCCGTGGGATCGGGAGCATCTGGTGCTTGATACGGCCGAGAGTACGCTCGATCATCTGCTGGACCGCGCGGAGGCCCATGTGCGCGAGAGAATCGGCAAGTCCCTCATCGGAGTCTGGTGAGACGATAAGTCTCGCACTCGAATTTGAATGGTCTTCTTGTATTCGCCTGTCTATGGTCGATCCATGTCGCGCCTTATGTGTCTATCTGTTGCTGTCATCCTGTCGCTGCTGCCCGCGGTTGCGCCCGCTGCGTCAATTCAAAAACGCCCCAAGCCGGTCTGGCATGGCTACGGCTTCCTGCCGGGCTACCGTCAACCGCTGAGCAACAGCATTCCGCTCTACAAACAGAAGGACGCGATGCGGCGCCTTGCGCGCAACGACCGGCGCCATTGGTACATCGATCCGGTTCCCCAATATTATCGCTGGGATGGCGAGTGGCACTATTTCGGCCAGCCCGGCTTCGGCGGCGGCCGCTACAATGGCGGCAGTTTCGGTCCGTGCTGGACGCGCACGCCGATCGGCGCGGTGTGGAATTGCGGGTGATCGGAAGTAAGCAGCGCTCGCATTAATCACCGTCACCCTGAGGCGCTCGCCTCTTCGGCGAGCCTCGAAGGGCGACGGCCCGGCTGCATCGGGGCCGTAGCGTCATTGCGAGCGCAGCGAAGCAATCCTGACTGTTGCCGCGGAAAGACTCTGGATTGCTTCGCTGCGCTCGCAATGACGATGTCGCGAGAGTGTTGGTCTCACGCCGCTCTCGTGCCCCGGACGCAGCGCAGCGTCTCTTCGACGGTGCGCTGCCGAGCCGGGGCCCATGTTGCAAAGGAGGCTGTGGCTCCTGGGTCCCGGATCTGCGCTTTGCTTGTCCGGGACACGCGCGAGTACGGTCGCGCCCTTACGAGAAGAACGCGATCTTCTCGGCCTGGGTCATGCGGCGGATCGGTGCGAGCGGGTCGTTGGCGGGCGCGCGGGGTTTTTGCAGGATGCCGCTGGCGAGGATGCTGGCGCCGAGCGAGGACGCCGACAAGGGCGAGGGCATCGGCAGCGGCGCGGTCGGCGCTGCTGCGAAGGATGCCGTGGCCGCCACGGCCGGGGCCGGCTGCTCCATCACTTCGGCGGCGGCTTCCGCGATGGCATTGGTGAGGCGCGCCAGCGATTCCACCGCGATCGGCGCTTCCTCTGCGTGATCCTTCACGATCGGCGCGGGGGCGGGTTCCGGCGCGGCCGGCTGCGGAAGCTCGGCGGCGACGGGTGCTGCGACCTCCGCAGCCACCGGCTCGGGATTGGCCGCTGCCATCTCGACCGGCTCGATGATCTCATCGAAATCAGGATCGGGCGCGGCCATCTCGAGCGCGATGGCCTCGAGCACGGCCTCGTCCTCGGCTTCCGCGGCGGCGTCGAGTGAGAACTCGTCGGTGACTTCCGCGAACGCGACGGGCTCTTCGAAAGCTGCGTCTTCAGGCGCGGCATCTTCAGGCGCGATCCGGCTTTCGGCTGCGATCTCCACCGCGACGGCAGCGACCATCGCCGGCTCGGCAATTGCGAACGCTTCGGCGGTGCCGGCCGTCTGCGCGGCGGCTTCGGGCTCGGCAGACGCTGCGATGTCCTGCGGCGTCTCCGTAAAAGCCACGGGGGCTTCGTTCGCCATCGCGGCGGGCGCGGCCTCGACCGGCGAGGTCTCTGCGACGGGCGGCGGTGCTTCCTGCGCAGGATGGACCGTCGCCTGCGGCGTTGCGTCGCCGTCGGCATCGAGCTGCTCGACCCGATCCTTCAGCAGATCGAATGCGGCCTTGAGCTCGGTGCGGGGGTCGATGGTCGAAACCTGCCCGCAGGCGGCCTCGATCGAGGCGAGCTGCGAATCAATGAGGTCGCAGATTCGCCCGTCGGCGCCGATCTCGCGCCAGCGCCAGGAGATCTCCTTGATGATGCGCACGCCGCGCGGGATCGGTGCGAGGCTCGCCTCGATCGCGGCGGGGTCGAACGCCGCGGTCGCGATCGTCTCGGCCTCGCGGACGGCGCGGCGGATCTCGACCAGAGCCTCGGGCAGACGGTCCTCGACGACGGGTTGCCGCTGTGCCGCAAGGGTTTCTTCGATCTTGGCGACCGCGTCGAGCACCATGCTCGTGTCTGCATTGCGGTTGCGCTTGGCATATTCGCCGAGGAACCAGCGGCCGCGCGCGGTCTCCATGAAGGCTTCGCGGATCGCGTCGTAATCCTGCTCGTTCGGCTCGGCCGCGCGGGCAGACATGGGCGAGAGGGCGAATGCTTCGTTGGCCATGACAATCTCGTCGCGCAAATCACCGCGCGTTACTGTAACGATCACCACGATATCGACCGAATCGCAATTGGTTTGATGGCAGGCGAATCACAAATCCCCACGCAAGCCGCCGTGAAGCGGCGATTCGCCGTGAGCCTGGCCCTGTTCTACTCGGCCTTCTTCGCGGTCCTGGGCACGCATATGCCCTTCTTCCCGGTTTGGCTGAAGGCGATCGGTATCGACGCGGCCTGGATCGGCCTCATCAACGCGCTGCCGGCGATCACGCGCTTCACCACGCTGCCGCAGGTCGCGGCCTTCGCCGAAAAGCGACATGCCATTCGCGCCGGCATCATGGTGTCGGTGCTGGCGACGGCAATCGGATTTGCGGCCCTCGGCCTGCAGCAGCAGCCACTGGCGCTGTTCCTGATCTACGCGCTGACCTGCACGATGTGGACGCCGACGATGCCGCTGACCGATGCCTATGCGCTGCGCGGTGTCGCCCGTTATGGACTCGATTACGGACCCCTGCGGCTGTGGGGCTCGGCGGCGTTCGCCGCCGGCTCGCTCGCCTGCGGTTATCTCGTAGACCACATCGCGGCGCGCGACCTGATCTGGGTCATCGTCGCCTGGGCCGTCGTTGCGGTCGCAGCCAGCCTGCAGCTTCAGCCGCTCGACGATGTCAGGCGGAGGACGACGGACACGCATGCCGGCAAGACGCTGCTGCACGATGCCGCCTTCTGGGCCGTGATCGCCTCGGCGGCGCTGATCCAGAGCAGCCACATCGCCTTTTACACGTTCTCGGCCATCACCTGGCAGCTCCATGGTCTCGGCGGGCTGACGATCGCGGGGCTGTGGACGCTGGGTGTGATCGCCGAGATCGTCGTGTTCGCGCTGTCGCCGCGCTTCTCGCTGCATCCATCCACGCTGATGGCGATCGGGGGCTTAAGCGCCGTGGTGCGCTGGATCGTCACCGCGAGCGAGCCGTCGCTGGCGTGGCTCGCGATCGTGCAGCTCGGCCACGGCCTCTCCTTCGGCATGACCATGGTCGGCACCATGAACCTCCTGGTGCAGCGCGTGCCGTCGCATCAGATCGCGCGGGGGCAGGGCTACTACGCCGCCTGCAACGGGCTGCTGGGAGCTGCGACCTCGATCGCGTCAGGCGCGATCTACGCCCGCATCGGCGAGGGCCTGTATTACGTCATGGCCGCGATGGCCGCGGCCGGCGCGGTCCTGATCTGGTCGGCGCGGCATCGGCTCAAGGCTCATCCCCACAGCGAGGACTCCGGCGGATAGACCAGGCTGTCGTCATAGCGCAGGCCGTGATCGCGATCGCGCGCCAGCAGCAGCGGGCCGTCGAGATCGACGAAGCGCGCCTGCGGCGTCACCAGCATCGCGGGGGCCATCGACAGCGAGGTCGCGACCATGCAGCCGATCATGATCTCGAAGCCGAGCGCCTGCGCCGCATCCGCCATCGCCAGCGCCTCGGTGAGGCCGCCGGTCTTGTCGAGCTTGATGTTCACGGCATCGTAGCGCTCGCGCAAGGGAGCGAGCGAGATGCGGTCATGTACGCTCTCGTCGGCGCAGACCACGAGCGGCCGCTTGATCCGCGCCAGCGCGTCGTCCTTGCCTGCCGGCAGCGGCTGCTCGACCAGGGTGACGCCGACGGCGTCGCAGGCGGCGAGATTGTGCTCCAGATTGGCCTCGGTCCAGGACTCGTTGGCATCCACGATCAGCTCGGATTCGGGGGCCGCCTTGCGCACCGCCGCGATCCGCTCCGGATCGCCGTCGCCGCCGAGCTTGATCTTGAGCAGCGGCCGGTGCGCCGCTTTGGCGGTCGCCGCGGCCATGGCCTCGGGGGTGCCTAGCGAGATCGTGTAGGCGGTGGTGCGTTCGCCCGGGACCGGGCGGTCGAGCAGGTTCCAGGCCCGCAGGCCCGCCGCCTTGGCCTCGAGGTCGATCAGGGCGCAATCCAGAGCGTTGCGGGCCGCGCCCGGCGGCATGGCGGCCTGCAGCGCCTTCCGGGTGATACCGCCCGCCACGGCCGCCTGCATGGCCTCAATGGCGGCCAGGGTTGCCTCGGGGGTCTCGCCATAGCGGGGATAGGGCACGCATTCGCCCCGGCCGGTCAGGCCGTTCTGGCTCACTTCGGCCACAACGGTCACGGCCTCGGTCTTGGCGCCCCGGCTGATGGTGAAACTGCCGGCGATGGGAAAGCGCTCGATTCGCGCCCGAAGAGCCGGAACTTTGCTGGAAGTCATTTTGAACTCTGGCGAAATCTGAACCTGCTAGTTACCTCTAGCAACTAACGTTAACCAGTTGGGGATACCTTCTCCGGGTAAGGGCGCGTGCGCAACTATCTGATTTCCTCCGCCCCGGCACGGGAGCGGACATCTTGACTAGCGATCCGAAGCTGGAACGGATTGCGAAAGGCAACGCGCTGGCACTCTGCGCCACCGGAACCTGGACCGCGAGCTTCGCGCCGGTCCTGGAGCGGATGGTGGCGGATGCCGAGAAGCTGGCCGGCGGTTCGCAAAACATCTTCATCGACGTCTCCGAGGTCGCCAAGCTCGACACGTTCGGCGCCTGGCTGATCGAGCGGCTGCGCCGCAGCCTGACCCAGGGCGCGGTCGAGGCGCAGATCGCGGGCCTCTCCGTCAATTACTCGAGCCTCGTCGACGAGGTCCGGCGGGTCAGGGCGACGCCGGTGGTCGATGCCGGCACGATCACCATCACCGGCATGCTGGAGCAGATCGGCCGCGCCGTGGCGGGTGTCGCCGGCACGGTTGCGGGCCTCATCGACATGCTCGGCGCGGTGCTGGCGGCGGGCGGCCGCGTGCTGATCCATCCCCGTTCGTTCCGCCTGACCTCGACCGTGCACCACATGGAGCAGGTCTGCTGGCGCGCGGTGCCGATCATCGTGCTGATCACCTTCCTGATCGGCTGCATCATCGCGCAGCAAGGCATCTTCCATTTCCGCAGGTTCGGCGCCGACATCTTCGTCGTCGACATGCTGGGCGTGCTGGTGCTGCGCGAGATCGGCGTGCTCCTGGTCGCCATCATGGTCGCGGGCCGCTCGGGCAGCGCCTACACCGCCGAGCTCGGCTCGATGAAGATGCGCGAGGAGATCGACGCGCTGCGCACCATGGGCTTCGACCCGATCGAGGTGCTGGTGCTGCCGCGCATGCTGGCCCTGGTGCTGGCGCTGCCGATCCTGGCCTTCCTCGGCGCCATGGCCGCGCTCTACGGCGGCGGGCTCGTCGCCTGGCTCTACGGCGGCGTCGATCCCGAAGCCTTCCTGCTCCGCCTGCGCGATGCCATCTCGATCGACCATTTCATCGTCGGCATCGTCAAGGCGCCGGTCATGGCCGCCGTGATCGGCATCGTCGCCTGCGTCGAAGGGCTCGCCGTGCAGGGCAGTGCGGAATCGCTCGGACAGCACACCACCGCGTCGGTGGTGAAGGGCATCTTCTTCGTCATCGTCATGGACGGCGTGTTCGCCATCTTCTTCGCCTCGATCGGGATGTGACGATGGCCGGCGAGATCCAAAACCCCATCATCCGCGTCCGCGACATCACCGTGCAGTTCGGCAGCACACGCGTCCTCGACGGCCTCAACCTCGACGTCAAGCGCGGCGAGATCCTCGGCTTCGTCGGCCCATCGGGCGCGGGAAAATCGGTGCTGACGCGCACCATCATCGGCCTCGTGCCGAAGGTGGCAGGCTCCATCGAGGTGTTCGGCGTCGACCTCGATTCCTCCAACACGTCGCAGCGCCGCAATGTCGAGCGGCGCTGGGGCGTGCTGTTCCAGCAGGGCGCGCTGTTCTCCTCGCTCACCGTGCGGCAGAACATCCAGTTTCCGATGCGTGAATATTTGCGTGTCTCGCAGCGGCTGATGGACGAGATCACCATGGCCAAGCTGACGATGGTCGGCCTGAAGCCCGAGGTCGCCGAGCGCTTTCCGTCGGAGCTCTCGGGCGGCATGATCAAGCGCGTCGCGCTCGCACGCGCGCTTTCGCTCGATCCGGACCTCGTTTTCCTCGACGAGCCGACCTCCGGCCTCGACCCGATCGGCGCCGGCGACTTCGACGAGTTGGTCAGGACGCTCCAGCGCACTTTGGGCCTGACCGTTTTCATGGTAACGCACGACCTCGACAGCCTTTACACCGCTTGCGACCGCATCGCCGTTTTAGGGAACGGTAAGATCATTGCGGCAGGGTCGATCGCCGACATGCAGGCCTCGCAGCATCCCTGGCTGAGGCAATATTTCCATGGCAAGCGCGCCCGCGCGGTCATGGGCTGAGTGGTAGCCGGAGCACCTGATGGAAACGCGGGCGAATTACGTACTGATCGGGTCGTTCACGCTGACAGTGATTGCCGCGGCGATCGGCTTCGTGCTGTGGTTCCAGTCGCTGCACACCACCAAGCAGCGCAGCCCGCTGCGCGTGGTGTTCGAAGGCCCGGCGGCGGGCCTGCGCAACGGCGGCAGCGTCAATTTCAACGGTATCCGGGTGGGTGAAGTGGTCTCGGTGAAGCTCGATAACCCGCGGCGGGTTGTCGCACTCGCCATGGTCGAGAACAACACCCCGCTCCGCAAGGACACCCTGGTTGGCCTCGAATTCCAGGGCCTGACCGGCGTCGCCGCGATCTCGCTCAAGGGCGGCGAGGAGGCCGCGCCACCGCCGCCGCTCGACGAGGACGGCATCCCGTCGCTGACGGCCGATCCCAACAAGCTGCAGGACGTCACCGAGGCGATCCGCGGCACGCTCCAGAACATCAACAAGATCGTCGCCGACAATCAGGAATCGGTGAAGAACTCGCTGAAGAACCTCGAGACCTTCACCAACTCGCTGGCGCGCAACTCCGAGAAGATCGACGGCGTGATGGCCAAGGTCGACGGCGTGATGCTCAAGGCCGACAGCCTCATGCTCGGCCTCAACACGCTCGCCGGCGGCAAGGATGGCGGCGAGCTGTTCCAGGCGGTGAAGTCGATCCGCGAACTCGCCGATGATTTCGACAAGCGCTCCGGATTGCTGATCTCGGACGGCCGCCGCACCCTCGGCGACATCAGCCGCGCCGTGAACAATTTCGACCGCAACCCGACCCGCGTGCTGTTCGGTGCCAGCAACAGCGCCCCGGCGGCCGCTCCGCCGCCAGCCGAGCCGCCGAAGCCGGCGCCCGCGAACGAGCGCAAGCGGCAGTAGAGGGCCACAGTGCTTCCCCGACGTCGTCCTGGCGAAAGCCAGGAGGTGGATTCACACTCGAAGTGCAACAGTTGAGAGGAGAAGGCCTCTGCCGGGGTTCTGAAGTCAAGGCATTTGCGCGGGGTGTTGTTGTAGGTGGCAACGGACTGGCGGAAGCGCTTGGTTGGGAGCTTTTCGAGGTCGGTCTTTCGGGGGATGAAGCGGCGCAAGCGGCCGATGGCGTTCTCGATGCCGCCCTTTTGCCA
>NZ_AXAB01000024.1:0-156360 GCF_000472645.1 Bradyrhizobium sp. WSM2254
TAGCCTGGCCGACCGGGACTCTCCTCATCCCGCAAATGGCCGATCAGCTTCTCGAACCGGTACCACTTGACCAGGCCAGCCAGCCGATCCAGCGCCGCATTGGCGCCGGCCCCCTTCGGCATCAGCGCTTCCACAAAGCTCGGCTGTCCCGTCTGCTTAACCGCCATNGCTACCCTCCAAGGCTTTGCCCTAGGGAATCACAATTGACGAATTACGCAACAGGCCCACAAGGGGAGAAGGGAAGTAAGCGCTAGTTATTCGCGCTCGCCGAATCGTCCATCGCCTTGAAGGCTTCCTCGAGTTGCAGCGAGATCGGCACGTTGAGCCGTTCGCCGGTCGGAAGCCTGGCGGTGAACCATTTGTTGTAGAGCGGGACCAGGTCGCGGTTGGAGCCGAGCTTGCGGAAGGTGCGCTCGACCAC
The DNA here is from genome assembly GCF_000472645.1 of Bradyrhizobium sp. WSM2254. NCBI lineage: Bacteria > Pseudomonadati > Pseudomonadota > Alphaproteobacteria > Hyphomicrobiales > Nitrobacteraceae > Bradyrhizobium > Bradyrhizobium sp. WSM2254. The sequence continues at coordinate 422 of NZ_AXAB01000024.1, forward strand.
GGCCGACAATTGCGACTCGCCCTTCCTGAACATGATGCCGTAGGGGTCGTAGGACAAATAGTCGCCGGTGACGCGAAACTTGTCCTGCGCCTTGTGGCGCGCGATCAGGCCGGAGAGCAGGATGTCGTCGGTCGCAAACGCATCGGCCTTGCCGTCGACGAGCATCTGATACGACTGCTCGTGATCCGGCGAGGTGACGATGTTCAACCCGAGCGAGGACTTCTTGTCGGCCGCCTGGATCGCCTGCTCGTTGGTGGTGCCCTTGGTCACCACCACGGTCTTGCCCTTCAGATCGGTCAACGACTGGACCTTTGACGCCTTCGGCACCATCAGCTTGGTGCCGGCGACGAATATCAGCGGGGAGAAGGCGACGCGCTTGCCACGCTCGGCATTGGCGGTGGTCGAGCCGCATTCCAGGTCGATCTTGTTCTGGAGCACGGCGTCGATGCGGTCGTCCGAGGTGACCTTGACGTAGTCGATCCTGAGATTGGGATCGTCGACCTCGACGCCGATCTCCTCGACGATCGCCTCGCAGAGTTCGAGGCTGTAGCCGATCGGGCGGCCCGACTGGTCGAGGAAGGAGAACGGCGGCGAGCTCTCGCGATAGCCGAGCCGCACGACATGCGCTTTCTTGATGGCCGACAGCGTCGGGCTGAGCCCTTCGCTGCTGGTCTGGGCGAATGCTGTGGTCGCGAGCAACGATGCCGCGAGCCAGAGGCAGCCGCCGATCACTGACCTTGTCAGTGTCTGGCCCATGATGCGCTCCTAACCATGGCCGGCCATGGCGGGCACTTCGCCGGGCACCATGTCGCCGGGCACGGCGTCGCCTGGTCCCATCTCATGCTCGGGCCCGAGCTCGCCTTCCCACTTCGCCACGACCGAGGTCGCGAGCGTGTTGCCGATCACGTTGGTGGCGCTGCGGCCCATGTCGAGGAAGGTGTCGATGCCCATGATCATGAGCAGGCCGGCCTCGGGGATGTTGAACTGCGCCAGCGTCGAGGCGATCACCACGAGGGAGGCGCGCGGCACGCCGGCGACGCCCTTGGAGGTGATCATCAGCGTCGCCAGCATCGCGAGCTGCGTGCCGAGCGCCATGTCGATGTGGTAGCTCTGCGCGATGAAGACGGCCGCGAAGGTGCAGTACATCATCGTGCCGTCGAGGTTGAAGGAATAGCCGAGCGGCAGCACGAAGCTCGAGATCCGCGACGAGGCGCCGAAGCGGTTGAGCGCCTCCAGCGTCTTCGGATAGGCCGCCTCCGAGCTCGCGGTCGAGAACGCGATCATCAGCGGCTCGCGAACCAGCTTCAGCAGATGGCTGTAGCGCGGCCCGATCACGATGAAGCCCACGATCACCAGGATCGTCCACAGGATCGCCAGCGAGAGATAGAAGCCGCCCATGAAGACGACGAGCTTCCAGAGCACCAGCAGGCCGTTCTTGGCCACCGTCGCCGTGATCGCGGCCCACACCGCGAGCGGCGCGAACAGCATCACATAGCTCGTCACCTTGAGCATGATGTGGCCGATATCGTCGATCAGCGCCAGGATCGGCTTGGAGCGCTCGGGCATCGCGCCCATCGCCACCGAGAAGAACACAGCGAAGATCACGATCTGGAGGATCTCGTTCTGCGCCATCGCGTCCGCGATCGAGGTCGGGATCAGATGGGTCAGGAACTTCTCGATCGAGAAGGCCGAGACCGGCAGGCCGGTCGATTGGCCTGCCGCAGGCAGCGTGCCGGGGAAGTTGGCGCCGGGCTGGAGCAGGTTGACCATCACGAGGCCGAGCAGCAGCGAGACGAAGGAGGCGCTGATGAACCAGCCCATGGTCTTGGCGAAGATGCGGCCGAGCTTGGAGCCCGAGCCCATATGGGCGATGCCGCCGACCAGGGTCGCGAACACCAGCGGCGCGATGATCATCTTGATCAGGCGCAGGAACATCATGGCGATCAGGTTGATGGACGAGGCCCAGTCGGCGCGCGTATCGGGCAGGAAGTTGTAGATCGCCGAGCCCATGATGATGCCCAGCACCATCGCGCCCAAGATGTATTGCGTAAACCTGTTCGACATTGCTTACCCCCACGTACACCGGCGCTTCATGATGTCGCAGATATGACGGCTACGCAACACGCTTGGCGGGAGGCCGCGTTGGCCGGATGTTCCCGTTGTGAAACTGCCCCCCGCGATCTAGCCTTCATGCAGCGCACAACGAATGCGGCCTGCACGTTTTCTTTGCGGCGGCTGCATCAATAATCGTCAAGCAAACGAAGAGGGAAACGCCATGAGCGGCAACATCAATCGCCAGATTCTTCTGGTGGAAAAGCCGAGCGGCAAGCTCGGCCCAGAACATTTCAAGATGGTCGACGGCGCGATGCCGGAGCCGAAGGACGGCGAGGCTTTGCTGCGCGTTCGTTACATCTCGCTCGACGCCGCCAACCGCGCCTGGATGCATGGCGCGACCTATCGTTCAGCCGTCGAAGCCAACAGCGTGATGGCCGGCGGCGGCATCGCCGAGGTCGTCAGCTCGAAGGCGCCGGGCTTGGCTGCCGGTGACATCGTGTTCGGCGACACCGGCTGGCAGGAGTTTGCCGCGGTGCCGGCCAAGCATCTCACCAAGATGCCGAAGCTGGAACCGATGACGCATCTGCTCAGCGTGTTCGGCATCGCCGGCCTCACCGCCTATTTCGGCCTGCTGGACGTCGGCAAGTGGGCGAGACCGTCGTGGTCTCCGCGGCGGCCGGCTCGGTCGGCTCGATCGTCGGGCAGATCGCCAAGATCAAGGGATGTCGCGTGATCGGCATCGCCGGCGGCGCCGACAAGTGCAACTGGCTGACCTCCGAGCTCGGCTTCGATGCCGCCGTCGACTACAAGGACGGCGCCGTGTTCAAGGCCCTGCGCGCGGCCGCGCCAAAGGGCATCGACGTCTATTTCGACAATGTCGGCGGCGACATTCTGGAAGCCTGCCTGCCGCAGATGAACAATTACGGCCGCATCGCCTGCTGCGGCGCGATCTCGCAATATGACGGCGCGCCCGCCGCGCACGGTCCGCGCGGCGTGCCCGGCCTGATCGTGGTGAAGCGGCTCGTCATGCAGGGCTTCATCGTGATGGACTACATGAAGGACAGCCAGCGTGCGCTCGCCGATCTCCAGGCCTGGGTCAAATCCGGCAAGCTGAAGGTGCAGGAGGACATCATCGACGGTCTCGCGAACACGCCGAAAGCGCTGATCGGATTGCTCGCGGGCGAGAACCGCGGCAAGCGCATGGTCAAGCTCTGACGACGTATTGTTTGAGCATGATCTCCGCGCAGACGCGTTCCGCGTTTGTCGCGAGGGAAAACCGCTGCACACTTTGCGCTAACGCGGCCCTTCGGGTCCGGATCATGCTCTAGTTTCGTCGCAATTGCGCTGGCATTATCTACTTGCGGTAGAGGCCAAAGCATCCAAAGATACCGCGCGCGAGGCATCACTCGCGGCGATTGCGCTTGCATTACATTTGAAAACCGTCGGCGTTACCGACAGGGCAGGAATTCACTCAGATGTTCAACACGTTGAAACATGCATCAACGCGCACGGCGCTGCTCGCCGCCGCGCTCTTCGCAACTGCAACAGGCGCCTTCGCGCAAGTACCGACCGACGCGCAGAAGAGCGCCATGCGGTCCGCATGCCGTTCGGACTTCATGGCGCACTGCGCGAACGTCACGCCCGGCGGCGTGGAAGCGTATCAATGTCTGGCGAAGAACATGTCCAGCCTGTCACCTGGATGCCAGACCGCGGTTCGCGCGGTGGAGCCCGCTGCGGCTCCGAAGACCGAAGCCGCTCCGGCCAAATCTGAACCTGCAAAGTCTGAACCTGCAAAAACCGAAGCTGCGCCCGCCACCGAGCCGGCGGCCAAGCCGGCCGCTGGCGCCGCCCCAAAGGCGGCGGCACCAAAACAGCCGAGCAGCGCGCAGGTTGCTGCGGTCAAGAGCGCGTGCCGCGCCGACTATCCCAAGGTCTGCGCCGGCGTGCCGCCCGGTGGCGCCCCCGCGCTCGAATGCCTGGAGAAGAACAAGGCCAAGGTTTCGCCCGCCTGCGAGAAGGCCCTGAGCGCCGCGGCCGGCGGCGGCGCGGCAACAACGGCAGCGCCTGCGGGCGCGGCTCCTGCAGCGGCGGCAGCACCGGCGGCCGCGCCAGCCGTGATCGTTCTGCGCCCGCTGCGGCCGCGCGAAGAACTGCTCATCGTCCGATCGGCCTGCGGCGCCGACATCCGCACGCTGTGCGCCGGCGTTGCGCCCGGCGGCGGCCGCATCGTGCAATGCATCTCGAGCAATGCCGCGTCGCTGTCGCCTGCCTGCAAGGAGGTGCTCGCCCCGTTCGCAGCGCGATAGGGCAGCGCACGATACTGATCGGCGGCGTGCGCGAATGGATTTTCGCACGCCTGCCGCGACAAACTTTTGCAGATATCGATTTCGATCACGACAAGACAGGGAGGACAACATGCGTTCATTGCTGCTCGTTGCTTCTGCGCTTCTCGCCTTCGCGGCGACCATGACGTTCGAGGCCACCGACGCCAACGCGGTCGTGTGCGCCCGCGGCGTCTATCGCGCCGGTTGCGCCGGGCCGAACGCCGCCGTCGTGGTCCGCAAGCCGGTTCCGGTGGTCCGCTGTACCAGGGTGCTCGTGAACGGGGTCTACGTGAAGCGCTGCGTCTGACGCACAGGTGGCCAAGCCGGCGCGGTTTGGCTATGCTCCGGACGTGATGGTTTCGGACACGCGCCAAACGTGTGTTTGGAGCGAGTTTCGGCGCGCCCCGCCATGCCGATAATTCCGCTGGCGCCGAACGTCGGAGCACATTAGTCTACCCCTAGATAGTAAGTATACTGTCAATTAGGGAGGCAGACGTTGCGGATCGCCGTGATTGGCGGGGGGCCCGGCGGGCTCTACTTCGCCTATCTCTGGAAGAAGCGTCACCCTGAGGATCAAGTCGACCTGTTCGAACAGAACCCGGCCGACGCGACCTGGGGCTTTGGCGTCGTGTTCTCCGACCAGGCGCTGGAGTTCCTGCGTACCGACGACCCCGAGACGGTCGACGCGATCGCGCCGCATATGGAGAGCTGGGAGAACATCACGCTGAACGTCCATGGCGACAGCGTCGCCATCGACGGCGTCGGCTTCTCCTCGATCGGCCGGCTCGAGCTCTTGCAGTTCCTGCAGCAGCGCGCGCTCGATGCCGGCGTCACGCCGCGCTTCGACACGCAAATTCTCGGGATCGACCAGCTCAACGGCCACGACCTGATCGTCGCCGCCGACGGGCTGAATTCGCTGGTGCGCCGCGCTTACGAGGGCGATTTCGGCACCTCGCTGTCCTACTCCTCCAACAAGTTCGTCTGGTACGGCACCTCGAAGCGCTTCGACACGCTGTCGCAGACCTTCGTCAAGACCGACCGCGGCGCCTTCAACGCCCATCACTACCGCTATTCGCCGACCATGAGCACCTTCCTGGTCGAGTGCGATCACGCCACCTGGCAGGCTTACGGGTTCGCCTACAAGGACGTCGAGCAGTCCAAGGGCGTCTGCGAGGAGGTGTTTGCGGATACGCTCGGCGGCCACTGCCTCGTCTCCAACAAATCGGTATGGCGCAATTTCCCCTGGGTCTGGAACGAGCACTGGTCGTTCAAGAACATGGTGCTGATCGGCGACGCCCTGCACTCGGCGCATTTCTCGATCGGCTCCGGCACGCGGCTCGCGATCGAGGACGCGATCGCGCTGGTCAAGGCGCTGGAATCGGATGCGCATCTGACCACTGCGTTGCAGCGCTACCAGGCCGCGCGAAAGCCGGTGGTGCAGAAACTCGTCGACGCTGCGCGCACCTCGGCCTGCTGGTACGAGCACTTTGCCGAACACATGCAGCTCGATTTGATGGACTTTGCCTACAGCTACATCACCCGCTCCGGGCGTATCGACGATTCCCGCCTGCGCACGATGTCGCCGGCCTTCATGGCGCGTTATGAGGCCGCCAAGAACGGCGGGGACGAGGCATGAACAACGAGATTCGCGACCAGGTGCCCGCGGACAGCGCGGGCGCACGCGAGATCGGCTTTGCCGTTCCGCAAATCTACAACGCCAGCCGCGTGCTGTTCGACAATCTCGGCAAGGGATATGGCGACAAGCTCGCGCTGATCGGTGCGGCGGGCACGCGCACATATGCCGAGCTCTGCGCGGAGGCTTGCCGCTGGGGCAACGGCTTCGTCTCGCTCGGGCTGAAACGCGGCGACCGCGTGCTGTTGTTCCTCGACGATACGCCGGCCTATCCCGCCGCCTTCTTCGGCGCGGTGCGCGCCGGCTTCGTGCCGCTCCTGATCAACACGCTGACGCCGCCCGATCTCCTGCAGTTCTATCTCGCCGATTCCGGCGCGACCGTCGCGGTGGCCGAGTCCGAATTCTGCGCACGCTTCAATGCGGAGGCGTGCAAGGACACGAACCTGCGCACGCTGATCGTCGTCAATGGCGAAACGGGCGAGCATGCTGCGCCTGCGGCGGTCGCGGCTGCAGGCTGGCTTGCGCAATTCCCGGCCGAGCTGGCGGAGGCGGACACAAATCGCAACGAGATGGCGTTCTGGATGTACTCCTCCGGCTCGACCGGCCGGCCCAAGGGCATCGTGCATCTCCAGCACGACATGGCCTATAGCGAGATGGCCTTCGCCCAGAACATGCTGAAGCTGACGCCCGACGACATCTGCTTCTCGGTGCCGAAGATCTTCTTCGCTTACGGCTTCGGCAACTCCGTCACCTTCCCGTTCTCGGTCGGCGCGACGACGCTGCTGCTGCCGGGCCAGCCGAAGCCGGCAACGATCTTCGCGGCGATCGAGCAGTACAGGCCGACGGTCTTCTTCGGCCTGCCGACGCTCTACACCTCGCTGACCAAGGCCGAGGGCGCGCAACAGACGAACTTCTCGTCGCTGCGCATGGCGCTCTCCGCGGCGGAAGTGCTCTCGGCCGACGTCTTCAACGGCTGGAAGACTCTCACCGGCCTCGAAATCGTCGAAGGCCTCGGCTCGACCGAGGTGCTGCACATCTATCTCTCCAATCGCCCCGAGCAGAAAAAGCTCGGCGCCGCCGGCCTGCGCGTGCCCGGCTACGAGGTCGCACTGCGCGACAAGGACGGAAGCGAGGTCGGCGACGACGAGGAAGGCATCTTGTGGGTCCGCGGCGATTCCAACACGCCGCTGTACTGGAACCGGCCGGACAAGTCCGCCGAGACCATCCGCGAGGGCGGCTGGATCTACACCGGCGACCGCTTCGTGCGCGATGCCGACGGCTTCCACTTCTTCCGCGGCCGCGCCGACGATCTCATCAAGATCTCCGGCCAATGGGTCTATCCGCTCGAGGTCGAGCTGTGCCTCGCCGACCACCCCGACATCCGCGAATGCGCGGTGTTCGCTGCTGAATTGCCCGATCGTCGCATGACGCTGAAGGCGGTGGTGGTGATGAACAGCCGTGCCACCGACCAAAGCGAAGCGACGCGGCGGCTCCAGGATTACGTCAAGGGCAAGCTGCTTCCCTACAAATACCCGCGCGAGGTGATCTTCATCGACGAACTGCCGAAGACGGGAACGGGGAAGATCGACCGGCAGGCGCTGCTGCGGATGTGAGGCGACAAGGGCGGTCAGGGACGCATTCAGTCACCACACCTTCGGTGTCATCGCCCGCCTTGTGCGCACTTGCGCACTGGGGCGGGCGATCCATTATTCCGGAGGCAGCTGTGATTGAACCGAGAAGCCGCGCCATACTGGATTCCCCGCCTTCGCGGGGAATGACAGCGGAGGTAAAGGCGGCGGCGTCACCACACTCTTGGTGTCGTCCCGGCCTAGTGCGCAATTGCGCACGGGGGCCGGGACCCATACGCCGAAGCAGCCGTGTGGCGCGAGATGGTCATTGCCTGTCTTCGCCAAACCAAGATTCGTGGTTATGGGTCCCGGCCTTCGCCGGGACGACATTGAGTATTGGGGCTGCGATCTCGCCAACTCCCCCTCACCCGCCCTTCCCCAGATGCTCCAACGCGTCCTCGGCCCGCAGCGGCACGCGCGAGACTTCGTTGTTGAGATCGACGAGCTGCACCAGAAGCCCCATCAGCGCCTTGCGCTCAGTGGGCTTCAGCGGCTCCAGCATGCGCGCCTGGGCGCGTTCGACAGCGGGGATGATCTCGCGCAGGATCGCGGCGCCCGACTTGGTCAGATAGAGCAGCTTGATCCGCTTGTCCTCGGGCGCGGGCTTGCGCTCGATATAGTCCTTGGCCTGGAGCCGCTCGATCACGCTGCCGAGGGTGGAGCGGTCGAACGCAATCACCGCCGACAGCCGCGTCGCATCGATGCCGGGATGGGTGTGGATCGCGATCAGCGCCCCATATTGCACCGGCGTGAGATCGAACGCCTTGCACTCCTCCATGAAGATCGAGACCGCGATCTGCTGCATGCGCCGGAACAGATAGCCCGGCGCGGCATAGACCGCATCCATCGTGATCGGAGGAGGAGGCTTACTCGGCATCGGGCTGCTTCTCCGGTGCCGCATTGGCAAACGCCGGCAACGCCTTGGCGGCGGCTTCTGCCTTGAGAAGGCGCGGATAGGCCGAGACATCGACGCCGAAGCGGCGCGCATTGGCAAGCTGCGGCACGAGGCAGAGATCGGCCAGCGTCGGCGCATCGCCGAAGCAGAACGGGCCCGGCTCGTCCCTGATCAGGGTTTCGCAGGCCGACAGGCCCTCGCGGTTGACCCAGGCGGCCCATTCCTGGACCTTCTCCTCGGCAAGGCCGAGCTCGCGCAGCCGCGCCAGCACCTTCAGATTCTGCACCGGATGGGTGTCGCAGGCGATCGCCAGCGCAAACGCCCTCACCTTGGCGCGCCGCAGCGGATCCTTCGGCAGCAGCGGCGGATTGGGGTGCGTGTCGTCGAGCCATTCGATGATCGCGACCGATTGGGTCAGCACCGCACCGCCATCGCTCTCCAGCGCCGGCACCAGCCCTTGCGGGTTGATGGCGAGATAGGCGGGCGCGCATTGCTCGCCCTTGCGAAGATGATGCGGCAGGTGCTCGGCGCCGAAGCCCTTCAGATTCAGCGCGATCCGCACCCGGTAGGCGGCGCTGGAGCGGAAATAGCCGTGCAGCTTCATCGGAACCCTCCCTCTTGATTTTTCCCCGTCATTCCGGGGCGATGCGTCAGCATCGAGCTATGGTGCGCTTTTGCGCACCTGAGAATCTCGAGATTCCGGGTTTACGCTTCGCGTGCCCCGGAATGACTGCTTTGTACGTTACTCGTCACATTGACGCTACCTAGATCGTCAGTATACTGTCAATCAACAAAACGACGGGAGCGCCACCATGGAAGCCGTGACCAAGACGCCGGAACGCGAGGCGTTCTACAAGAAGATCGACGGCGAAAATCTCACCGCGCTGTGGACGGTGATGGGCGATTTGATCACGCCGGAGCCGAAGAGCGCCTGCCGGCCGCACCTCTGGAAATTCGAAATCATCCGCGACTACATGACGGAAGCCGGCAAGCTGATCACGGCCAAGGAAGCCGAGCGGCGCGTGCTGGTGCTGGAGAATCCGGGCCTGCGCGGCCAGTCCAAGATCACGACCTCGCTCTATGCCGGCGTGCAGATGGTGGTGCCCGGCGACGTCGCCCCCGCCCACCGGCACAGCCAGTCGGCGCTGCGCTTCGTGCTCGAAGGCAAGGGCGCCCACACCGCCGTCGACGGCGAGCGCACGGCGATGGAGCCCGGCGATTTCATCATCACGCCGTCGATGACCTGGCACGACCACTCCAACGAGACTGACGAGCCGATGTTCTGGCTCGACGGCCTCGATATCCCGCTGGTGCAGTTCTTCGACTGCTCCTTTGCGGAAGGCTCGAACGAGGACCAGCAGAGGATCACGAAGCCCGCCGGCGACAGCTTTGCGCGCTACGGCCACAATCTGCTGCCGGTTGACGTGAAGCGGAGTTCGAAGACCTCGCCGATCTTCAGCTATCCCTATGCCCATACCCGCGAGGCGCTGGAGAAGGCTCGCGCGAGCCAGGAATGGGACGCCTGCCACGGGCTGAAGCTGAAGTTCAGCAATCCCGAGACCGGCGATTTCGCGATGCCCACCATCGGCACCTTCATCCAGTTGCTGCCGAAGGGGTTCAAGACCGCGCGCTATCGTTCGACGGACGCGACGGTGTTCTGTCCGATCGAAGGCAAGGGCCGCACCCGCATCGGCGATGCCGTATTCGAATGGGGCCCGCGCGACCTGTTCGTGGTGCCGAGCTGGCATTGGGTGACGCACGAGGCCGATGACGATGCCGTGCTGTTCAGCTTCTCGGACCGCCCGGTGCAGCAGAAGCTCGATTTGTTCCGCGAGGATCGCGGGAATGCGTGAGATTGGGTGCTATAGCCTTACATTCGGTGTCGTCCCGGCGAAGGCCGGGACCCATACCGCGTGATCTATCTAGGAACGGCGGTATTCGTACCGACGAAAGGTAACTACGGGTCTTCGCCAAACCCCTCCCTGGGGTTATGGTTCCCGGCCTTCGCCGGGACGACGGCAGGGTTGTGGCCGCGCCTCCATCCACATCACCATTGCTAACGTGGCTACCGCCAGTGCAGCAGCCGCGTCTCCAGCAGATTGATCACCTTCCCCACCGCCAGCCCGAACACCGACAGGATCACCACGCCCGCGAGCAGCTGGTCCGTCTGCATCAGATTGCCGGCCTGGAGCACGAACGCGCCGATGCCGTATTGCGCGCCGATCATCTCGGCGCTGACGACGAGCAGCAGCGCGACGGAGGCGGTGATGCGGAAGCCGGCGAGGATTGCGGGCAGCGCGCCCGGCCAGATCACCTTGCGCACGATGGTGGCGAAGGGGACATTAAAACTCTGCGCCATGCGGATGAGGTTGCGCGGCACCGCATCGACGCCGCTATAGACCGAGATCGCGGTCGAGAAGAACACGCCGAGCGCAATGGTCGCGATCTTCGGCTCTTCGCCGATGCCGAGCCAGAGGATCAACAGCGGCAGCAGCGCGATCTTCGGAATCGGAAACAGCGCCGAGATGAAGGTGATGCCGACGCTGCGCGCGAGCCGCGACAGGCCGATGGCAAAGCCGACGGCGATGCCGGCCGCCGTGCCCAGCAGCCAGCCGACGCCGATGCGCAGCAGCGAGGCCGAGAGGTGCTGCCAGAGCGCGCCTGACATCGCGAGCTCGTAGATCGCACGCACGATCGCCGACGGTGCCGGCAGGAACAGCGGATTGACGAGACCGACGCTGCCGGCAGCCTGCCAGAGCGCAATGACGAGGGCCAGCGCAATCCAGCCGCCGAAGCGGCTCGACGCGGGCACGAAGCCGGCGCCGCGGAAGCGGACGCGCCGGGTCGCTTCGCTCATTACAGGTGTCTCCGTCGAGGGTGCGCGATCAAGCATGCTGAACCTCGCGCTCGGCATCGATCGCCTCGTGGCGGATCAGCGACCAGATCTGGTTCTGGAGCGCCAGCAGCTTTTCACGCGCCGCCGTTTCGCCGCGCTCAGTGCGCGTCATCGGCACGGTGACGACCTCGCGGATGCGCCCGGGCCGGCGCGACAGCACCACAATGCGGTCGGCGAGCCGCGCCGCCTCTTCGAGATTGTGCGTGACGTAGACCGCGCCCATGCCGCCATCGGCGAGCAGGCGGACAAAATCCTCCATCAGCAGTTCGCGCGTTTGCGAATCCAGCGCCGAGAGCGGCTCGTCCATCAGCAGGATGGCGGGCCTGACCGCAAGCGCGCGCGAAATGCCGACGCGCTGGCGCATGCCGCCGGAGAGCTGCTTTGGATAGGTCTTGCGAAAATCGGTCAGGCCCGTGCGGCGCAGCGCATCCTCGACCAGCGCGCGGCGTTGCGCCGCCGAGAGCTGGGCGTGCAGCAGCGGGAATTCGACGTTCTCCTCGACCGTCGCCCAGGGCAGCAGCGCAAAGTCCTGGAACACGAAGGTCAGCGGATTGAGACTGTCCGCCGGCGGCGCCCCGCGCAACTCGGGCGCGCCTGATGTCGGCTGCAACAGCCCGCCCAGGATCGACAGCAGCGTGCTCTTGCCGCAACCGGAGGGCCCGACGATCGCCACCACCTCGCCGGCACTGACGGTGAAGGAGACGTCGTCGAGCACGGCGAGATCGCCGAAGCGGTGGGTGATGTGGTTGGCGATCAGGTCCATGCGTTGCACCTCACTCTCGATCCGTCATCCTGAGGTGCGAACATTGCGATGCGAATGCATCGCAATGTGAGCCTCGAAGGATGAGCGGCCCCGCCGCATCCGGGCCGTGCATCCTTCGAGGCTCGCCTTGCGGAAGACCGCAAGTCGAGCACCTCAGGATGACGGAGATGGAGGGGGACTCGCGTCATCAATCCGCCTTCACATAGTCCTTGGCGATGATCGTATTGGCATCAAAGCCCTTGTCGGCAAAGCCCTGCTCCTGGAGCCATTTGATCTGGTTGTCGACGTTCTCGACGTCGAGCTTGCCGTCGGGATCGATGTAAGCGCAATTGCCGACCACCTGCTCGACCGGCAGATTGGTGTACTTCGCGATGATCTCCAGCAGCGGCTTGGTCTGCTCGTTGATGGGCGCCACGCCGTCCTTCATCGCGGCGAGGATGACGTCGTGATACTCGCGGTCGGCCTTTGCCAAGGCGCCAAGCAGCTTGGTCACCAGCACCTTGTTGGTCAGCGTCTTGGGCGCGGCGAACACCGCGCCCAGCTGCCACGGCGTCTCGTCGCCGACCCAACCCAAGAACTTCGCACCGCCCTCGTCCATCAGCTTGCGCGCCGTGGAGATCGGCAGCAGCGCCGCATCGACGGTCTCGCCCTTGAGCGCCGCCGCCGCGTTCGACAGCGATTGCAGCGGCACGATCTTCACGTCCGCGAGCTTGAAGCCGTATTTGTCGGCGAGCAGGCCGAGCGAATAATGAAAGGACGATCCGACCTGCGTCATTGCCACGCGCTTGCCGGCGAGGTCCTTCGGCGTCTTCAGGCCGGCGGCATAGGCGTTGTTGCTGGCGAAATAGCCGATCAGGGGGTAGCCGGCCTTCTCGCGGCTCATGCCGCCGATCACCTTCAGCACGCCCTTGCCGGCGAGATTGTAGAGACCGGCGGTGAAGGCGGTGACGCCGAAATCGACATCGCCCGAGGTGGTCGCGACCGCGATCGGCTGCGCCGCGTCGAAGAACTTCAGCTCGACGTCGAGTCCCGCCTCGCGAAAATAGCCCTTGTCCTGCGCGATGAAGACCGGCGCGGAGGAGGACAGGCGGAGCACGCCGATCCTGGCCTTCAGCGCGTCCTCAGCCTGCGCCGCGCCCATCGCCATGATCGCCAAAAGGCTCGCAAGCGCGAGCCGCGCCATCCCGATCATCCCGTTTCCTCCGTCGTTGTCTTGCAGCCCGTCAAAGCCCTTCGGGTACGGGCTGGTCCCGCCCGATGAAGGCGCCCTGTTGTTTCAACGTTTCCTGCAATTTTTCAATGGGGATGTCACGCGGGATCCGGTTTCCGGAGAGCGCCAGCGCTGCGGCGGAACCGGCAGCCTCCCCCATCACGAAACAGGCACCGGAGACGCGGGCGGCCGACTGGCCCTCATGGGTCATCGAGGCGCAGCGGCCGGCGACCAGCAGATTGTTGACGCCTTCGGGCACCAGCATCCGGTAGGGCAGCTCATTGTAGCCACGGGATTCCGGGATGGGCGGGAAGGTGAAGACGACGTCGCCGGGGACATGGGCCTCGATCGGCCAGCCGTTGACGCCGATGGAATCCTCGAACGAGGCACAGCCGAGCACGTCCTCACCGCTGAGCTGGTAGCCGCCCCTGATCCGGCGGGTCTCGCGGATGCCGAGCTGCGGCGGCAAATCGACGATGTAGGACTTTTCGAAGCCCGGCACGGTGCGCAGGAATTCGAACGCGGCGAGCGCCTGCCTGCGGCCCTCGATCTCACCGCGAGTGAGATCGTCGGGCTCGATGCCGTTGATGGCGTGGCCATCCTCGCGGGCAACTTGCGTGAAATTCACCCGCCATTCGATGCCGGATTTCTGCGGCCGCACGATGGCGCTCTTGCGCGGGAATTTGTGGGTGCCGGCGGCGAGCGCCTTTTCCATCAATTGCGGAATGGTGCGCCAGGCCTCGCCTGCCCTCTCGGGATCGATGCCGTTGAGGCGGAGCATCATCGAGGGATACAGCGGATGGCCGTGTTCGTCGCCGATCTCGAACGGCGCGCCGGCCCACACGGCGAGATCGCCGTCGCCGGAGCAGTCGATGAAGATCTCTGAGCGCACCGCCTGCCGGCCGCCCTTGGTTTCGACCATCAGCGCGTCGATGCGGCTGTTATCGCCCATCACCACGCCGGCGCCGAGCGCGTGGAAGAGGATGTGCACCTTGTGGCTGGCGAGGAGTTCGTCGGCCGCGATCTTGTAGGCCGCCGTGTCGTAGGCCTGGGCAAAGACCTTGCCGAGGATCAGATGCGGCGTGTTCAGGCCGTTGAGCAGGTCGATCCGCGCCAGGAGCTCGGACGCCATGCCCTGCACCAGCCGGTGGGCTTTGCCGTAGACGTTGCCATGCAGGCCGCAGAAATTGGTGACGCCGGCTGCCGTACCCATGCCGCCGAGGAAGCCGTAGCGCTCGATCAGCAGCGTCTTCCGTCCCGCCCGCGCTGCGGACGCCGCCGCGATAATGCCGGCCGGGCCGCCGCCAAGCACGACGACTTCATATTCGCCATAGAGCGGCACCTGGCGCGCTGGTTCTTCGATCGTCGTGGCCCGCATGACGCGTCCTATCCCTGAAAATCCTTGCTTGGGATCGACTATGAATTAACGCGAGGCGGGCTACAATCCACCAAAATACGCGATCAGCTTTCTCGAATTGCGAAAGGTCAGAGATGGACATCCTGGTGAACCTTCAGGCGTTCCTCGCCACCGCGGACGCGGCCGGCTTCTCCGCCGCCGCGCGAAAGCTTGATGTCTCGACCTCGGTCGTGGCCAAGCGCGTCACGCAACTGGAGGCGCGGATCGGCACGCCGCTGTTTCACCGCTCGACCCGGCAATTGCGCCTGACCGACGCCGGCCAGCGCTATGTGCATCGCGCGCGCGGCGTCGTCACTGATGCCACCGACCTGCTCTCGCGCATGGGCGAGAAGGGCCACGATCTCGTCGATCACCTCCGCATCAAGGCCCCGACCTCGCTGACGGTGGCGCGCCTTGCCGACGCCTTCAGCGCCTTCCAGACCCAGAACCCTAGGCTGAAGCTCGAGATCGTGCTGATCGATCGCCCGGTCGATCCTGTTACCGAAGGCTTTGATATCGCCATCGGGGCCTTCCCGCACTCCTTCGGCGGCGTGGTCGACGAGCCGCTGTGCGCGCTGAAGCGGCTGCTCTGCGCTTCGCCCGCCTATTTGAAGAAGCACGGCACGCCAAAGCATCCGCGCGACCTCGTCGAGCATCGCTGCCTCAGCTTTCTGCCGACCGGCCCCGAATGGATCTTTGACGGGCCGCGCGGCCGCATCAGTATCCAGGTAAGCCCGCTGCTCTCCTCCAACGAAGGACATGTGCTGGCGCGCAGCGCGATCGCGGGCAACGGCATCGCGCTGATATCGCAATATCTCGTCGCGGATGCCTTGCGCGACGGCACGCTCAAGCCGGTGCTGCGCGACTTTCCGATTCCGGAATTGTGGGTGAAGGCCGCGATCCCCGAGCGGCGGCGCAATGCGGCTGCGGTGCAGGCGCTGCTGACACTGCTGAAAAAGTCACTCGCGCCGTCGCTGTGAGCCGTGTCAATTGTGAGGTGGCGTAGCCCGCATGAGCGAAGCGACATGCGGGACTTTCGCAACATTCCCGGATATCGCTTCGCTCATCCGGGCTACGCGGTGCGCGCCGTGTCGGGCACCTGTCACAACATCGCAGTTGCTCTGGCGTGACAGACCTGAGAGAAGGGCCGCCATGGATTCGACACTCGTGAAATTCGCTCTCGCCGCCCTGATCGCTCTCGCGATCTCTGCCGCTCCCGCCGCAGCCGTGGAGCAAAACTGCCGCTTCATCCAGGCCAAGGCCGATCGCGAAGCCTGCTACAAGCGCCAGGAGGAAGAGCTCGCATCCAAGCGCAAGCCCATCGCGCCGACCGCCGAGAGCAAGACGCTCGAAACGCTGCGGCCGATGCGGCAGGACGACGACGCCGTCTATCGCAGCATCAACAACATCTGCCGCGGCTGCTGAGCGGAGAACGCTCAGCCTGTCCCGGCACCCCACTTCGCCGCCCGCTTTTCGGCAAACGACGCCAGCCCCTCCGCCGCCTCCGCGCTCTGGCGCTTGACCGAATGCAAGTGCACGAGCCGCGCGTATGCCGCATCGTCCACGCCCATCCCGCCGAACGAGCTCTCCAGCGCGAGGCGCTTGGTCTCGGCCATCGCCTCCGGTCCGTTGGTGAGCAATTGCTCGACCACCTTGGCGCCGGCGGCCTCCAGCTCGGCGAGCGGCACCACCTCGTGCACGAGGCCAATGCGGCGGGCGTCCTCGGCACCAAAGCGTTCGCCGGTCAGCGCGTAGCGGCGGACCTGCCGCACGCCGATGGCGTCGCAGAGCTGCGGAATGATGATCGCCGCCGTCAGGCCCCAGCGCACCTCCGTGATCGAGAACAGGGCATTGTCCGCAGCAATCACGACGTCGCAGGCCGCAATCACGCCGGTGCCGCCGCCGAAGCAGCCGCCCTGTACCAGCGCGACCGTCGGGATCGGCAGCGTGTTGAGCCGCTGCACGGCCTCAAACGTCGCCCGGGACGCTGCCTCGTTGGCCTCGGTCGATTGCGGCCGCACGCCGTTGATCCATTTGAGGTCGGCGCCGGCCTGGAAATGCCTGCCGTTGCCCTTGAGAACCACGACCCGCAGATTGGGCTTCTTGCCGAGATCGTCCATGGCTGCGAGCACGCCCGCGATCAGCGCGCCGTCATAGGCGTTGTTGACCTCCGGCCGGTTCAACGTGACGGTCGCAACCCCACGCGCATCAAGGGTCCACAGGACGGGGCTGGCAGTCATCGGCGATCCTCCGGTCGTTTGTTTGGCGCACACTATGGCCGAGGCAACGCATCCCGATCCATATGTTTCCGGCGTAGGGCGGCCGCGTCCATCGCATGGCGGCTTGTGTCATGCTGTCGCCTGACGGCACCAAGGGATCAGGGACGGGACATATATGCGCATCTGCATTTTCGGCGCGGGCGCCGTCGGCAGCCACATCGCGGTCAGGCTGGCACGCGCCGGCCATGAGGTGTCATGCGTGATGCGGGGGGCGCATCTGGAGGCGGCGCGCGCAGGCGGCCTGAAGCTGCGCGTCGGCGATTCCGAGGTCACCGCCAAGGTGAACGCCTCAGGGGATCCCGCCCAGCTCGGCCCGCAGGACGTGGTGATCAGCACGCTGAAGGCCACCGCGCTTCAGGGACTGGTTTCCAGCATCAAGCCGCTGCTGCAAGACGACACCGCGATCGTGTTTGCCCAGAACGGCATTCCCTGGTGGTACGGCATCGGCCTGCCGCCACGGCATCCCACCCCGCCGGACATCTCCTTCCTCGATCCGGGCGGCCGCTTGCGCGCCTGCATCCCGAAGGAGCGGATCATCGGCGGCGTGGTCTTCTCCTCCAACGAGGTGATCGCACCCGGCGTGGTGCAGAACCTCACGCCTGACCGCAACCGCCTGCTGATCGGCGAATGCGACGACCGCAATTGCGAGCGCATCACGAAACTCCGCGGCGTCCTCAACGATGCGCGACTGGAATCGCCGCCGGTGGCCGAGATCCGTGAGGCGATCTGGTCAAAGCTGCTGACCAACATGTCGCTGTCGGTGCTGTGCCTGCTCACCGGCCAGACCGCGCGCGGCGTGCGCGACGACCCTGCGTTCGCCGAAGTCATTCCGCGCATGCTGAACGAGGCCAACGACATCGCCCAGCACTTCATTCCCGAGGTGAAGCGCGTGACGCGCAGCGGCCCCGCTCCCAATCACAAGCCATCGCTGCTCCAGGATTACGAGCTCGGCCGCGCCATGGAGATTGACGTGCTGGTGAAGGCGCCCGCCGCCTTCGCGCGCACCGGCGGCCTGTCGACGCCGACGCTCGACCTGATCGCCGCACTAGCGATCCAGAAGGCCCGCGACAAGGGGCTTTACACGGCGGCGCCTTAAATCGCGCGCAACGGATGGCGGCGCGACGCAATTTGGGTCGATAGTCACCAAGGTGCAGCGGCCATGCAATTAACCGCTGATTTTGCACCAACATCACCCGCCGAGGTGCACATGATATCGAGACCGTTGCCGCCTGCCGGCTTGATCTGATACGGGCCGAAGGCTTGGCCAAAGGGCAACGTCCCATCGACCCAGACCTGAACCGCAGAACGTTCGAATTCAACCCTTTTGGTTTCTCCCGGCAACAGCGAGAACGGAACGTTCGGAAGGGTATCGGTCTTCTTTTCTATTCTTCGGCGGGCAATACCAAACTGGTAGGCGACCGATCCTCCCGTATTCTGGATCTGACATTGGGCCTTCGTGTTGTCTTCGAGAAAGCTACAGTTCGACTGTTCGTTGTAGGCGAACGGGCATCCGTTGCCGCTGATCGGGGAGCAGTTGTTGTGACCCCTGTCGTAAGAAACCCAGCGCCATCCGTCGCCAGCCGAATACAATCCACTCTGGGGGCAAGTGGTTGTCGCTGGATGATCAGGGTTGTGCAAGTTCGGGAGATTGCAGCCCCCAGTCAGCAATATTTCGGGATCGCCAACTAGTTCGTCGTGCTCGGACTGCTGGTGGAGAGCGAGAGCGGCCGGATTGCTTGGATAGAGGCTGAGGTGATACGTCGCCGCATAGGTCTTGGAGCATCCCCAGCTGACCCAACCGCACCACAGCCCGTCCTGGGAGGTCACGGCGCTTTGAATGATCATCGGGAAATAGGTATAAGCTGACGGATTCCAGTCGATATTGAAATCAGTCGCCTGCAGCGCCAACTCGATGCCGAATTCCTTCACCACGATCTTGTCTTTGGAAAGCGGCTTTCCGTTCATGAGAACGGTCGTCTCGTACTTGTTGCGGGCATCGTCGACGCCAAAGCCGACGCCAAATATCCTGATCGGATTCTGAGCGATATCCGAGCGGGTGATGATCGTGGGCCCGACCCTCATGATGAGGAACTTGACATCCTTGCCGATGAACTGGAGCATCGGCAGCAGCTTGGCTTCCTGTACCGCTGCGCGAGCAAAGTCGTCGTTGATCTTCTCGTTCAGCCTGTTTGCGACATTGTACAGGTCCCAAATCGCCAGCTTTCTCTGGTCTGAAATCTGCTCGAACGTCTTTTCTCTTTCCTCATCCAGAATGGACTTGAGCTGCTTCAGGCTTTCATACGCCTGCTCGGCCCCACTCGCTATCAGCTGGTTTCCGGCACCCGTAAAGGCACTCTTCGCCTGCTCGATCTTGTTATCGATATCGCTCAAAATGCTGGAGATCTTCTTGCCGGCGAGGACACCGCCGGCGGCGGCTACCAGTACCTCCACGCCTTGAGCCTGAACTGGAGAATGTGCGATGTTCAGCGCAAGGCCAAGAACGACTGTCCGAGCTATTCTCAAAATCATCTATTCACCCTAGGTTCTTGAATTGACAGGTGGCCTCACCCGCAGGGGATCAGCCGGAGATGCGACGCATTCAAAATTCGGCACGAATAATGGTCAAAGGATCGAGCTTCTCGGAAGTCACACACACCTTGAACGCCGGACCACTGTCCTGCTGCCGTATGTGGAGGGCGCCCGCCCCATAAGCGGTCATCCGCACTGTGCCTGAGCCGTCTGATGTGGAGCCCCAGGGCCTGCCGCGAAAGAAGACGCCCGTACCCGCTCGGAACGTCCGATCCTTTGGTCCGACGATCAAATAGTCGATTGACCCTACGACGTGATCACTGAACCAGGTCCAGTTTTCGTCCACAGTCTTGCAGATGTAGTCCGCACCTTGAGCCTGACTGGTCAGCACTGACAAGGCGAGCGCCGCGGTGGCGGCGAGTCGGACAAGCATCGGTACCTCGGGGAAAGTTGGGCGGCAGGTGGCAGGTGGCAGGTGCACGATCTTAGATAGACATTGCTCGACGTTGCAAGCTGCAGCGCAATGAGTGCGGCGCACACGCGATCGCAGCGGTCACGATCCAGAAGGCGCGCGACAAGGGGCTCGCTTCGAGCGTGATTTTTTTTGAGCATGATCTCTTCGGAAAACCGCTGAGCAGTTTGCGCTAACGCGGCCCTTCAAGCCCGGATCATGCTCTGCCCTCAGGCGAGCCCGTCGATCCAGGCCGTGAGCGCGTCGAGCACCTCCGCCAGCGCCTCTTCGTTGCTACGGCCGGACTTTTTCAGCACCGCGAAGGAGTGATCGCCGCCTGCGACCTCGTGCAGCGTCGCCTTCGGACGGAGCGCATCGATCACGGGCTTGAGGAGGCCGAGATCGGCAAGCCCGTCGCGCGTGCCTTGCAGGAACAGCATGGGGATTGCGATGCCGGCGAGGTGCTCGGCGCGCTCCATCGACGGCTTCTTGTCGGCGTGCAGGGGAAAGCCGAGGAAGGCGAGCCCTTTGACATCCGGCAATGAAGCCTTGGACTGCGCCTGCGACGTCATCCGCCCGCCGAAGGACTTGCCGCCGGCGACGAGCGTCACGCCGGGGCACAGCCGCGCCGCCTCCGCGACCGCCGCGCGGATGGCGGCGTGCGCGACTGCCGGCTGGTCAGGACGTCCCAGCTTCTTTTCCATGTAGGGAAAATTGAAGCGGAAGGTCGCGATGCCACGGTTCGCGAGGCCCTCAGCGACCTTCTCCATGAAGGAATGCCGCATGTCGGCACCGGCGCCGTGCGCCAGCACATAACAGGCGCGCGCATCTTTCGGCTGCGTCAGGATCGCCGAGACCATGCCGATGCGCTCGATGTCGAGCTTGAGCTCTTGAGTTTTGGTCGCCACAATCAGCCATCCCGACAGACGCTATTCCGGGCCGCCTTGGTAGCGTCACCGGCGCAGCCTGAAAACACAATAATTGTCGCCGCCGGCCAGCCTACCAAGCCGGAACACCGCATTAACCGAGGTAACCATGTCCTACCGCTCCTCCTGGATGACCGAAGAGCTCGACGTCTTTCGCGACCAGTTCCGGAAGTATCTTGCCAAGGACCTGGCGCCGCATGCCGAAAAATGGCGCGAGCAGAAGATGGTCGACCGCTTCGCCTGGCGCGGGCTCGGCGAGATGGGTGCGCTGCTGGCGAGCGTGCCGGAGGCATATGGCGGCCTGGGCGCAACCTTCGCCTATGACGCCGCCGTGCTGGATGATCTCGAGAGCACCGTGCCGGAGCTGACGACCGGCGTCTCTGTGCACAGCGCCATCGTCGCGCACTACATCCTCAACTACGGCTCGGAGGAGCAGAAGAAGCGCTGGCTGCCGAAGATGGCGAGCGGCGAGATGGTCGGCGCCATCGCCATGACCGAGCCCGGCACCGGCTCGGACCTCCAGGCCGTGAAGACCACCGCGAAGAAGCAGGGTAATTCCTACGTCATCAACGGCCAAAAGACTTTCATCACCAACGGCCAGGCCGCCGATCTCGTCATCGTCGTCGCGCGCACCGGCGAGCAAGGGGCCAAGGGCATTTCGCTGATCGTGGTCGAGACGTCAGGCGCGGACGGTTACAAGCGCGGCCGCAACCTCGACAAGATCGGCCTGCATGCCTCCGATACGTCGGAGCTGTTCTTCGACAACGTGCAGGTAGCCCCGGAAAACCTGCTCGGCAAGGAGGAAGGCCAGGGCTTCGTCCAGCTGATGCAGCAATTGCCGCAGGAGCGTCTCGCGCTCGCGGTCGGCGCCGTCGCCTCGATGGAGCGTGCCGTCAAGCTCACCACCGAGTACACCAAGGAACGGAAGGCTTTCGGCAAGCCGCTGATGGATTTCCAGAACACCGCCTTCACGCTCGCCGAGCGCAAGACCGAGGCGATGATCGCGCGCGTCTTCGTCGACTGGTGCATCGAGCGCCTGGTCGCCAAGGACCTCGACACGGTGACGGCCTCGATGGCGAAATATTGGTGCTCGGACAAGCAGGTCCAGACCGCCGACGAATGCCTCCAGCTGTTCGGCGGCTACGGCTACATGCAGGAATACCCGATCTCGCGCATCTTCGTCGATGCCCGCATCCAGAAGATCTACGGCGGCACCAACGAGATCATGAAGCTGCTGATCGCAAGGTCGCTATAGCGCCGCTCAGCCCGCGCGCCAGTCGCGCGGCCGGCAGCCGAAGCGCTGCTTGAAGCGTCGGGTGAAGTGGGAGAGGTCGGAGAAGCCCCAGTCGAACGCGATGGCGCCGATCGCGCGGCCGCAGAGTGCCGGATCCTTCAGGTCGGCCGCTGCGCCGACGAGGCGACGATCCATCACATAGTCCGAGAACGTCGTGCCGGAGCGCTCGAACAGCTTGTGGACGTAGCGCTCGCTGATGCCGACCGCGCCGGCGACCGCCGCGACCGTCAATCCCGGCTCGCGCAGCCGCTCGTGAATGGCACGGCGCAGCGCCAGCACGGTGGCGTCCGCAAAACTTGCGGCTTCCGCCGTCTGCGCCCGCGAGCGGCGCGACAGGCTGAGCGCAACGAGATCGAGCAGCACGTCGAACAGCCGGACGCTGTCCTCTTCCGTCATCCGCAATGCGCCGGCGTTCAGGGAGCGCGCGGTCTCGACGATGAGGTGACCGACATGGGGATCGTCGGACACCCGCTCGGCCCTGAAATCGAACGACGGCGGCAGCCGGTCGCGCAAGGCACGCGACGGCACCCAGAACGAAGCGACCTCCAGCGTCGGGCCGCGATCGTGCAACAGCGTCACCTCGCGGTCGCTGTCGACGATGCCGACCTGGCCGCGCGACAGGCTGACCTCGCGGCCATCCTGGAGCATGCGGCAGCGCCCGGCGAGCTTGAAGTTGAGATAGAAGCAGCTGTCGCGCGATGCCGCGATATCGGCACGCGAACGATTCACGGTGTGCTCGGGAAACATCACCCGGTTGATCGCGCCGGCGCCGAGCCCGATCGTCTCCACCTTGGCCGGGAAGCGCGACGTCGTCGCCGATTCCGGTGTCAGGTTCATGAAGGCCTGGCAGATCGCCTCGCGGTAGTAGGAAAACTGCTCGTCCGGCCGGGTCTCCGCGGTGTTCCAGATCGCGTGCCGCGGCCGGCTCATAGAATTGACCTGCTCCATCAGTTCGCTCCGAGACCAATCCGGTTCAGCGCCAGACAAGCGCGCGGCATCCTGGCCGGTTCAATATGGCGGCAACAACGACAAAGGCCGGCGTTCAGCCGGCAAGGCCCATCGCCCGACCAATCTAACCAGCCTTCCGAGGGAGCTACAATATGTCGACCTACGTTCTCGTTCACGGCGCCTGGCACACCGGTGCCGAGCTCGAACCGGTCGCAGCGCCGATCCGGGCCGCCGGCCATCAGGTCCACCTCCCGACCATCAAGGGCAACCGCCCGGGCGATGCCAAGACGACGGGGCTGAAGGAGGCGATCCAGTCGATTGCCGACTATCTCGCCGAGAACAACCTGACGGACGTGATCCTGCTCGGCCACTCCTATGGCGGCATGGTCATCACCGGCGTTGCCGACCTCGTGCCGGAGCGCATCCGCCGCCTCGTCTACTGGAACGCCTTCGTGCCCAACAATGGCGAATCGCTCAACGACATGGTGCCGCCGCACTATATCGGGCTGTTCGACATGATCGCGGCCGAGCGCGGCGACGGCTCGGTGGTGCTCCCGTTCCCGATCTGGCGCGAGGCCTTCATCAACGACGCCGATCTCGAACTGGCGCAGCGCGCCTACGACATTCTCAATCCGCATCCGCTGAAAACCTTCAGCGACAAGATTGCGCTGAAGACCAATCCGGCGGAGATGCCGCTGGCAAAATCCTACATCAACTGCACCGAAGACACCGCGCTGCCGCACGGCTATCCCTGGCATCCACGGCTGTCGGAGAAGCTCGGCCTGTTCCGCCTCGTGCAGGTGCCGGGGAGCCACGAACTGTGCTTCTCCGATCCGGCGCGCCTTGCCAGGGCGATCATGGAGGCAGGACGCGACTGACGGGGCCGTTCCAGGCCTTTGATGCCGCGGTCGCTGTAGCCGCTCACCTCATCCGCTTGTCGGCGGCGATGAAGTCGATGAAGGTCCTCACCTTGGCGGAGAGGTATTTGCGGCTCGGATAGACCGCGAACAGGCGCCCTTCGAAGATGATGTCGTCGGGCAGGATGTGCACGAGCCGACCGGCGGCGATGTCGTCCGCGACCAGCCATTTCGGCAGGAAGGCGAAGCCCATGCCTTCCAGCGCGGCCATGTGGAGCAGCGTCTCGTTGCCGCTGCGCAGGACCGGGTTGAGCTTGATGGTCTCGACCGTGCCGTTCCTGTTCAGGGAGAAGCTCTCTCCCGGATAAAGCGCATAGTGCAGCAGCGCCTGGCCTGAGAGATCGGCGAACTTCGCCGGGCGTCCGGCGCGCTTGAGGAACGCAGGGGCTGCAACCAGCAAGAACGGGACCTTGGTGATGGGACGCGCGATCAACGCCTCGTCCGGCGTTCCGGTCGCGCGCAAAGCGAGATCGAATCCCTCCTCGACCAGATTGACCAGCCGCCCGCTGAGATCGACGTCGAGACACACCTCCGGATAGCGGGTCTGGTAATCCGCCAGCACGCCCGCGAAGATCGCATTCGCAATCCACACCGGCGCGGTCAGCCGCAACGTGCCGCGCGGAACGACCGTCGCCTTGCTGACGGCGGCCTCGACCTCGTCGAGCGAATCCAGCATCTGCCGCGCCTGCTCGAAATAGAGCGCGCCGCTCTCGCTCAGGCTGACCCGCCGGCTGGTGCGGTTGAGCAGCCGCGTGCCCAGCCGCTTCTCGAGCTGCATCACGTGCTTGCTCGCCATGGCGGGAGAAATGCGCAGGCGCTGTGCCGCGGTCGCAAAGCTCTTCAGCTCCGCGACCAGGCAAAACACCCTCATACTGACCAGCGAATCCATGAGATCATCAACATCCAGGAAATGAATCAATCCTGGAACGCATAATGATCAAATAATGCGAAACCATCAAATGGTGGCAACCCTCACATCCTGGAGACCCCACCATGTCCGCCACCACCTTCGAGACCCCCACCCCGGGCCGCGCCCTTCGTATCGGCCTCTGGGCCGCACAGGGCCTGATCTTCTTCGTGTTCACCTCGGCCGGGCTGGTCAAGCTGCTCACGCCCATCCCTCAGCTCGCCGCGATGATGCCCTGGGCCGGCCAGTATTCCGAAACGTTCGTCCGAATCATCGGGCTGATCGACCTCGCCGGCGGGATCGGCATCCTGCTTCCGGCCCTGACGCGAATCCTGCCGCGGCTGACGGTGCTGGCCGCACTGGGCTGCACGGTGTTGCAGGTGTTCGCGCTCGCCTTCCACCTCTCGCGCGGCGAGGCCGATGTCACGCCGCTCAATGTCGTCCTGCTTGCGCTCAGCCTGTTCGTGTTGTGGGGACGCGGCCGCAAGGCGCCGATCGCGCCGCGTCAGTTCTGAGCGGCAGGAACGCCGCCGCCATGATGTCAGCCAATGGATGGTCCCGGAGGGGCCTGCTCGCCGGCACCGCGATCCTCACCGCGGGCGGCGCCGCCGCCAGGGAGGACCGTCTCGCCGACGGCGTCGTGATCCTGATCGACAGCAACGAGCCCTATGTCATGGGACATGCGATCAGCTACTCGGCCAACCTCGCAAAGCACTTCGCCGACAAGGGCGCGCGATTGCTAATCGAGGTCGTCGCCAACGGCAAGGGCATCGACGTCTTCCGGGCAGACAAGACTCCACTGGTCGAGCCGCTCGCGACGCTGCGGCAGTCGCTGCCCAATCTCACATACAGCATGTGCGCGTCGTCAAAGGCGATCGCGGAAGCCAAGGAGCAGGTCTCGATTCCGCTGATCGCGGGCGCGAGTCTTGTCCCGTTCGGGATCGGGCGCGTCGTCGATCTGCAACTGAAGGGCTGGGCCTATATCCATGCGTGAGGCGGCGCGCGGCACGACACTGTCCAGACGAGCGCTGCTGATGGCCGCGCCGGCGATCCTTGTCCCTCCGCGCGCAAGCCGCGCGCAGGGCGATCCCACCTGGCCGCCGGTGTTCGAGGCCGGCCGCAGCCAGTTCACGGTGGTGCGGCCGCGCGCGATGATGCCGCAGCTCAGGCTTCAGGACCTGCATGGAAAAGATGTTGTGCTGACGGCGCGGCCGGGCCGGATCACGCTCGTCAATTTCTGGGCGACGTGGTGCGCGGCCTGCCGGCTCGATCTGCCTGTGCTCGCAAGCCTCGCGGGATCACGGCCGGACCGGCTCGACGTCGTCGCGATCTGCACCGACACGAAGGACCTGCGCAAGATCCGTGCGTTCCTCGGCGGTCTCGCCGTGCAGAACCTCGCCTGCTACGTCGATGCGTACGGCACGGCGACGGAAGCCTCAGCCTCGGTCTTCACGCTCGTCGGCATGCCGGTGACCTATCTGGTCGGCGCGCGCAATCACGTCGAGGGTTACATCACCGGCGCACCCGACTGGCTCTCGCCGGCGGGCGCGCGGCTGCTGCAATTCTATCGCGAGCAAGCCTGATCCGCTCAATTCGGATGCCACCAGCGGCCGCCGATGACCACGCCTTCGGACGCGATCTTGCTGTTACCGATCAGGTGCTCGCCGACGACGTCCTCATAGTCGAACTGGCCTCGGCTGATCGAGATCAGCGTGGCGTCGCCGACGCAGCCCGGCTTGAGGCTGCCGAGCTCGGGGCGCCGCAGCGCCATCGCCGCGTTCACCGTCGAGGCCGCGATCACATCGGACAGCTCCATGCCCATGCACAAGAACTTCGACATGGTCGTCACCTGGTCGAAGGCCGGGCCATCGATGCAGAGCTGATGGATGTCGGAGGAGATAGTGTCCGGATAGAAGCCGTTGGCGAGCATTGCGCGCGCGGTCTTGAAGGCGAACGAGCCCTTGCCGTGGCCGATGTCGAACAGCACGCCGCGCTCGCGTGCATCCAACACCGCCTTCTTCACCGTGCCCTGCGCCGTCGCCGGCGTGTTGGGGAAGGGACGGAACGCATGGGTCAGCACGTCGCCGGGACGGAGGCGCGCCAGCACCTCCTCATAGCTCGGCGGCGGATGGTCGATATGCGCCATCAGGGGCATGCCGACCTCGTTCGCGACCTCGAGCGCGATGTCGAGCGGCACGACCCCTGAGGTGCCCGAGGAATGCAAGCCGACGCGCACCTTGATGCCGACGATGAGGTCGCGGTTGGCATCGGCGACCTTGGCCGCCTCGATCGGATTCATCAGCCGCAACTCCTCGCTCTCGCCGACCATGATCCGGTGCGAGAAGCCGAAGATGCCGGCATGCGAGACGTGCAGATAAGCGAGGATACGGACCTGGCTCGGCTCGATCACATGCTTGCGGAAGCCCGCGAAATTGCCGGGCCCGGCGCTGCCGGTATCCACCGCCGTGGTGACGCCGGAGAGGCGGCAGAATTCCTCGGCGTCGATGCCGAGCGAGGTGCCGCCCCAATAGACGTGGGTGTGGAGATCGATCAGCCCCGGCGTCACGATGAGCTGCGAGACGTCGCGCACCTCCGTGCCCGGATCGGCCTTCAGCCCGCTGCCGATCGCCGCGACCTTGCCGCCGGAAAAGGCAACGTCGGTCACGGCGTCGAGCTTCTGGGACGGGTCGACCACACGGCCGCCGCGCAGGATCAGGTCGAAAGGCATCATGGTCTCCGGATAGGGCAGTAAGGCGCGGCCGACATGTCGGCGTGGCCAGGAGGGAAGTCTGTTGCCTGTAGCAAGTTTTGCGCCGAAGAGCCCGCCAAATAGCGGCCATTGCCCATGACAAAATGGCGATCCCGGGAAGACTCGAACTTCCGACCTACGGTTTAGGAAACCGTCGCTCTATCCGGCTGAGCTACGGGACCGCGGAACCTGCGGGTGCGGGTTCGGCCCCCTCATAGCAGAGCAGGTTACGGTTCGCCAGCCGCATGGCGGGCCGGATCATCGTCAACCTGAACAAGGCGGCTGTACAATCGCGTCCAGGTCCCTCTCGGCGGAGCAGCTCACATGATCGAAAGCATCAGCGCCATCACGCTCGGCACGCATGACATGGGGCGCGCCGTGCACTTCTACCGTTCGCTGGGGTTCGAGCTCCTGTATGGCGGCGAAGGCGCTGCATTCACCAGCTTTCGCGCCGGCACCGGCTATCTCAACCTGACGGCGCAGCCGGACGACAAGCGCTGGTCCTGGTGGGGCCGCATCATCTTCTACGTCGACGACGTCGACGGGATCTACGAGCGCGCGCGCGGAGCCGGATGGCAGCCGTCGACCACGCCGCGCGATGCAGAATGGGGTGAGCGCTACTTCCATCTCACCGACCCCGACGGCCATGAGCTCAGCTTCGCGCGGCCGTTGTCCTGACCGAATAAGTCACGTCCGCTGACGTTCCCAACGCGCAAGTAGCGCTGTCTCAGCCGCCGTGGCAAGCTGGGCGCGGTTGCCTCAAGTGAGAATTGTATCTGGGTTCTAACCAGGGAGGACGACCATGGTAACCTATGTCGTGCTGGCGAACTTCACTGATCAGGGAGTCCGCAACGTCAAGGACTCGCCGAAGCGGGCCGACGCCTTCAAGGAGATGGCCAAAACGTTCGGCGTGAGCGTGAAAGAGATCGTCTGGACGCAGGGACGATATGACGTTGTAACCGTTCTCGAGGCTCCAGATGAGGCTGCCGCGATGTCGCTGAGCCTTAGTCTCAGCGCGCTCGGCAACGTCCGCACCGAAACGCTGCGCGCGTTTTCGGCGGCAGATATGACAAAGATCGTCGGCAAGATGCTCTGACGCTCAAGCCCGCGCGAGCGCAACGGACCCGGGATGGCAATCCCGGGAAGAGATTTCTTAGGCCTTGGCCGCGCGGGGAAACTGTCGCTCTATCCGGCTGAGCTGAGGGACCGCGGAACCTGCGAGGCAGGTTCGATCCCCCCTCGCAACGGAGCGTGATGCGGATCGCCAGCCGGCGAGACGAGCCCCCCGGTCCGCGGCCCGAGGAGATGGCAAACGAAATCAATAGTGATTCCAGTGGTATCCGCTGCCCCTTCTCCGCAGCTCCGGCGGGAGAAGGACGCTTGCCTCGCGCAATGGTCAAGGGCATGCTCGGGCTCCGTCGTGCCGGAGATCGAGACCCCTTGAGGTGAGCTATGTATCTTCCGCAAGAACCAGATCTTCTGATTGAGAAGGATGCGGACGGGGTTATTCGTGAGTTGCGCCATCTGCAAACGCCGGCGGTGGCCGACCCTGACGTGTCAGCGAAGCGAGCAGCGTTCGAGTATCTGAGGCTGGCGTCCCACACCGACCCGCCTTTGCTGCCGCTCAGCGACGACGATTTGGACCACCTCGACCACACGACCGACTCCGACGGACCAGGGCGATCCAACAAATCAAGATTTCGATGGTCGCAGCCGCGCGAACTGAAGCGCAACGGCGAGATCGAGACGACGATCGTCTGGTGTCAGCAAACAATTCCGATCAAGGTCGGGAGTACTGACTTCATCCCCGATGTTCGGGGTGGCAGCATACGTCTCGTCGTACACTACGGGCGGCAGACCGGCCGGTGGCAAATCACCAGTGCCCGATCAACGTTACTCATGCATGCCAATCTGTCGATCAAACCGGGCTTCGTGGAAAGGGCGTTTCGCCGTTTCGATCCGGAGTGGGCCGACAGCCTCCCCGCGGAACTGATCTCGGACTGGCTCGGCCCTGTTCTGGGCTTTGTGTCGCCGGACGCAATCGCAGATGGACAGCTCGTTGCGTATCATCGAAGCGGGCCCAGCACCGCGTACGAGGATGGCGGGCTTGGCTTGGCGGCTGCCGCCACCGTTTTCATGCCGATGGCGAGCGGCGACTCCATTGCGCACCAGGTCCTCTTTGATCCTCTCGAAGCCAGGCTTATCCGCAAGGCCCCGATCGCGTCGGGTTGCGCTGGATATGCCTTCCTCAGCGATCCCGACAGCAAGACAGGCGGCTTCAAGCTGCGCCCCGACAGCGGCGCCGACTTGCTCGATCACGAGCGCGATCCAGTCGGATTGCTAGATCTCGATCACGCCGGTGGCGGGCGTCGGAAGCTGTCGGGGCCGCGCGTGACCGTGCTCACGCCGGCGGCGCTGGGTGCTGACTATGATCCGCCGGTGCAGCGGCCTCCCTTCGCCTTCACGGCTCGAACCAACGAGTTCGCCGCGGTCAGCGCCTACTGTCATTGCGATTCAATGATGCAACTGGTCCAAGGATTCGGGTTTGTTCTGAAAGACTATTTTGGAAAGGTTGCACTACCGTTGACCGTCGAACATCGAGCCAAGATGTTGACGGGCTCGGGAGCCCATGACGGCCGTGGCATCAATGCCTATGTGACCCCGTTCCGCGCCGACCAAACGGCGACAGAGTGGGACGTCAGGATGTTGTTCGGGCTTGCGGATTTCGCGGACACTTGGAAGCACCCTCTTGGGCTTGTCGCCGACGTGCGCTTCGTCTGGCATGAGTTCTGCCACGTCCTGATCCTGGCTGCCACTGGCTCGACCGAATTCGACTTCGCGCACAGCGCCGGTGACGCGCTCGGCGCGATCATGTGTGATCCGGCGTCAAAGCTCCCGAAGGCGTGGCGAGGGGTGACGTTCCCCTTCATCCAGCTGCCGTTGCGGCGCCACGACCGTGACGTCAAGAAAGGGTGGGGTTGGAACGGCACTCTGTACGAGAAACCCAATCCGACCTACGGGTCGCGCGATCCCGCCGGCTACAACTCCGAGCAGATCCTGTCGACCACCCTGTTCCAGCTCTATCTCGCCGCTGGCGGCGATGCGGTTCGCCCCGACGAGGCGCCGGATGTCGACGCCCGCACGGCGACTGCATACTACATTGCTTACCTCATCGTACGCGCGATCGCGTCGCTCGGTTCCGTCGCGACGCAGCCGACCCGCGAGGCGAGCCAGTTCGCCACAGCCTTGATGGACGCCGATGTCGGCACACCTTATCTCGACTACGACGGATCGAGGCGGCTGGGCGGAATGCTTCACAAGGTTGTCCGCTGGGCTTTTGAGCAACAAGGTCTTTATCAGACGTCTTCGCCCGGCCAGAACACGCCGGGCAGCGCACCGCCGATTGACATCTACGTCGATGACGGCCGTGGCGGGCAATACAAGTACTGCAACCACTGGCACGCACTCCCTGCTGTTTTCTGGGTCCGCAACGCCGCGGACGGCCAGTCGGATGATCAGACGCCGCGCCCGGGCTATGTGAACTATGTCTACGTCAAACTTGGGAATCGCGGCGCCCAGATCGCGACCGCGGCATCGGTGGATGTTTTCACAGCCGTCGGCAACTATGCAGACACTTGGAATGCCCAATCGGGCCAGTGGTCGCCAGTGCACCGAAACAATACGACGATGGATGTATCACCCGGTGAACCATCCGCGATCTTTGGGCCGTTTGAGTGGACTCCACAGGCAGGAAAGAGAAACGCTTTGCTCGTCCGCGCGACGGTCAAAGGCGACCGCAGCAACATTGATGCGGGGTCTAACCTGCCTGTAGCCACCGGTCCCGTGGTCGTCGCGGACCTTGTCCGCGCCGACAACAATCTCGGTTATCGGGAGTGGACCCTCTCGTAGAGCTTGCGCCGATCTGGACCGGCGTTCCCTCAGGATAGACGGTCATCACCTCTCGCAATGCCACCTAAACCGGAGCGATGGCAGGGGCTATTGCTGCTGGTTGGCTCCACTCATTCTTGGCCCGTTCGAGCAGCTCTTTGATCTCGGAGTTGGCAGGCAGAGCCATGATCTTTGCCTTGCACTTCGTGGCAATGAACTCGCCTGCTTCGGTATCGCTTCGGTAGTGAACTCCCGCCCTTTCACGGTTGAGCGCGACCCGCTTTGCAAGCCAGTACAGCTCTTCTTTGTAGGCAGGCGCTACCTCCTCGAGGAAAAGCGACATGAGCCAGCTCTGTAAGGAATGACCGCTTGGAAATGAAGCATGCGCTGGTGGGCCGAAAGCCGGCAGCAGGCCTGGGCAGGCGTAGGACGGTCGCGTTCGGTGGTACTTGACCTTGTAAAAGGCCGCCACGATCTGGCCGATTCGGACCGCAAGATTCATGACCACCAGCGTATTGTGGTGCTCACGATTGTTGACGGCCATCAGGCTCACCCAGTATCCGGGTGCATTGTCATGCTGCGCAACGATTTCGCCCATGTAGCGCTCGCGATCGGTCTGCATGAGCAGCTGTAGCTGGATGATCTCGCGGGCCACAAAATCCTGATAGCCCGCCGTGCCCGGCTTCCAATCGAGCAGCCTGGGCCGCTCCGCGACGATGTCCGCGTCGATCGTGTCCCAATTGGTGGCTCTTATGAACTCCGTGAGAGGGAGCAGACAAAGAACGTCAGGATCCCACGGTCCGACCCTGTCTTTCCAGCATTCCTTGGGCAGCAATTGGTCCGGGAAACTCGGATCGGTATTCGGCCCAAGGTCGTATTGCAGGGTCAGGGGTCGGAAGCCGAGCTCGGGTGGCGTGGCGCCGAAGGCCATACCCATGCCCATGCCCATGCCCATCCCCATCCCCATACCCATCCCCATACCCATGCCCATTCCCATGCCCATTCCCATGTGATCCTCCAGAGCTGTCGCTACAGAACCTTTTCGTTGCTGAGAAGCGATCGAGCGCCGTGGCGCAATTCATCACGTACGTTAACGAGGCAGCCCGGCTTCAATTAATCGCTCGCCCAAAAGCGCTAGCCGATCCGGCTGCTTGATCGGGTACCAACTGCAATATTTCTCAACCGAGAACGAGGGATCGATCCTCATGTGTGCGGCGCCAACTTCGCGCGCCCGCTCGAGCGAGCCGGCGGCGACGAGGCTCGCGGCAAGAAGCCGCAGATTAGCGGCAAACTGCGGAGCCGCCGCCATGACCTTCGTGCCCCAGTGCACGGCATCGTCGAAGGTCTCATTGGTGTAGTGCGCGTTGGTGAGCGCCGACTGATAGAAATAGGCGTACGGATCGAGCGGCGACAGCGATATGCCGTAAGACGCGCGCGCCACGGCACGCGGTCCATCGCCGAGATAGCAGTATGTCGATGCGCTCAGGGACCACGCAATAGCGGAATTGGGCGTTCCTCCAATGGCACGGTCGAAAGCATCGATGGCACGGTCATACGCACCGAACAGAAACGAATTGATGTGCCCGAATATCGCGAGCGCCATTGGGTCCGACGGCTCGAACTCGAGCGCGCGCGACGCAAGCCGAAATGCCTCGCGGGAATCGGCCTTGAAGTCGGTGGAATGCCCCTCGCCGATGTGCAGGATGTACCATTTTGCCATCAGGGCATAGGCCGCCGCATATTGCGGATCATGGTCGAGGGCGCGTTCGAACAGGCTTCGCGCCGCAAGCATGTCGTCATGACCGAGGCGATACAGGCGATACATGCCCTGCAGGACCAGGTCGTAAGCGTTCATGCTCTGCGGCGCCTTGCGCTCGGCATGCTGCAGCTCGGAGATATGGATATGCGGCAGGAGCGCGTATGCGATGCTCGTTGCGATCTTCTCCTGCACGTCAAACAACTGGCTGATCGACGCCTCGTACTGGTTGGTCCACAGCATGGACCGCGTATCGACATCGATCAATTCCACCCGCATCCGCAGCACCTCGCCGTGACGCTTGAGCGTTCCCGTGACGAGATATCGCACGCCAAGGCGATGGCAAACGGCAGCAGGGTCGACGGTAGGACCGGTGAACCCAAGTGTGGACGTGCTGGATACGACGAACAATTCGCGAATACCCGCCAGCGAGGCGACGATATCGTGGACGATTCCCTGCGCGAGATAGGCATCCGCCGCCTGAAGGCCGAGCATCTGCAGCGGCAATACTGCCACGGACGGCTTGAGCGAATGGGCCACCGAGATTGTCGGAGCCCGCAGGTCGTGATGCGCTATCTTGAATGCCCGGATGCGCCGCTCGATATTCTTGAGCGTGAGGAATCCCAGATCGGCGGCTTGGTAGCGCAGATGATCCTTCACCTGATCGTGAATGGCCCCGGAAATCACGACCCCGCCCGGGCCGGCGAATTCCTGAAGCCGGGCTGCAATATTGACTCCGTCCCCGTAGATGTCGTCACGCTCGGCGATGACGTCGCCGACATTTGCCGACATCCTCAACTGCAGCGGGTTGCTACCGGCTGATGACGATTCGGCCAGATGCATCTGCATGCCGAGTGCGAACCTGATTGCGTCAACCGGATTCCCGAACTCCAGCAGTAAGCCGTCACCGGTACTCTTGATTACCTCACCGGCATTTGAAGCGACGCGCGGCTCGATAACGTCCGATCGCATCGACATCCATCGTTGATGCGTGCCTTCCTCGTCGCTTCCCATCAGCCGGGAATATCCGACGACATCGATGAAAATCGTAGCTGCAGTACGCCTTCTCGGCCGCCCTTGATCCGAGCCGTTGTCCGGGGACGTGTTGTCGACACTGATCATCATCACTGGCGCAACAACTCTGGGGCGGCCACAACCATTGTGACGCCGAAAGATTGTAGCAGACAAGCACAGTCAGGCAAATGCAAGGCCTGCCTGGCAGAGTCCCTCGGTTGAGCCAGGCCAATCGCCTGCCGCGTCACAGAGAGCGGGCCGAAAAGCCACTCTCAACACGACGAACGAGAATACCCGTTTTCCCCACCGCCAGGGCGCGATCGAAAGGCTTTCGCAACCTTACGTCGCGCCGAAGCCGCCGTCGGCAGGATTGTCGAGGATGTGGAATTCGTCCTTCTGGCCCAACGATGCCTCCCTTTTGATCAGGACTTGCCGTAGGAGCCCTGATAGCGGCCCTCGCGGATCGCCTTCATGGTCTCCTCCTCGCGCGCAACCTGGGCGCGCACCGCCTCCAGCAGCGCCGCCGCGCCGGCGGTGGGAAACGACACCACGCCATCCTCATCGCCGACGACGATGTCGCCGGGCGAGATCACGCTGCCGCCGACCGACACAGGCACGTTGATCTCGCCGGGGCCGTTCTTGTAGGGCCCGCGGTGGATCACAGCGCGGGCATAGCAGGGGAAGTCGTCCGCGGCGAAGGCCGCAACGTCGCGGATCGCGCCGTCGATCACGTAGCCTTCGGCTTTGCGCCACTGCGCGATGTTCTTCATGATCTCGCCGACCAGCGCGCGGGTCTCGTCGCCGCCGCCATCGACCACGATGACGTCGCCGGGACCGACCAGCTCGAGCGCGCGGTGAATGGCGAGATTGTCGCCGGGACGGGTCCGCACCGTGAAGGCCGTGCCCACCAGCTTGCCGCCGCGATGATAGGGTTTGAGCCCCACCGCGCCCGGCAGCCTGGCGAGATTGTCCGAGATCACGGACGTAGGCGCACCTCGAAAGCCCTCGATGATATCGGCCGGCGGCTTCGGCACGCTGTTGGCTGCGATGGTGATGGTCATGTCAAAGAGTCCTTTCGTGAATTTTCTTATTCGGCGTGCGCCCGCGCCTTCGCCGGCCAGATCCGGAAGGCGCGCCCTTCCTTCATCCACGCAGCGCGCTCGTCGCGCAACAGCGTGCGACGAACTTTTCCGGAATCATCGCGCGGCGGGGCCACCAGCGCGGCACGTCGGACAGCGGCAGCAGCATCAGGCGTTTCCACTTCGTCTTCCTGGCGGCGCCTCGGGGTGAGGCGATCGCGGTGCGAAGTGTAACCGCCGGAGCCGGAGCTTCAAGGCAGCGGCGTCAGCGCTCCGCGCCGCAGCCCGGAATATCGAACAGCGCCGCGAGCCCGCATTTCGAGGTCAGCATCTTGTCGCCGTCATGACCGACGCCGGCGACATCCCAGACCCTGTGATTGGGCGTGCCGTGGTCGCGCTTGGCCATCGCGTCCACGTAAGCGTGGCCGCGGGCGTAACGATAAGGCCCCTGCGCCTCTGCCATGCAGCTCTTGTCCAGCGCGGAATGCTTCGGATTGGTGTCGAGCGTGCCGAGCAGATAGATCACCTCGCGCTCGACATAGCGCTGTTCCAGTGCCGCCGGCGTCGCGTCGGCGAGATAGGGCGGACGGTCGCCCATGCCGTATTTCCAGTTGTTGTAGCCCGGACAGGATGCAGCAATTGCCGGCATCGGCCGGTCGGCGCTGAAATAGGCATAGGACGAGGGATTGGCGACGACATAGCGGATGTCGATGTGCTGGCGCGACAGCGCCGCCTCGCCCTTGCCGGCGATGGCATAGCGCTGCGCGACCTGCCCGCCGCCGGAATGGCCGGCGACCACGACCTGCTTCAGGTTCGGGAAGATGCGCCGGTCGGAGAGTTTTGCGAGGATCGCATCGAGTGCCTCGAACGAGGAGACCGGATTGGGCGCAAGCGCGGCATCGCCGCCCTCCCATCCCTCCAGCGACCAGCGCAACGTGTCCTCCGGCAATTTGTGCGCGTCGATATCGATCTCCGCCAGGAACTGCGGAACGATCATGAGCGCGCTCTTGCCATCGTCGCCCGCTGCGGCCTGCGCGTTGTTGGCCGATATGTAATATTCGTCGGCGTTGCGCAGGCGTCCGTGCAGCACGATGATCGCGCGCGAGATCGCCGGCAACGGCATCGACCAGTCGCGGGAGAGGTAGAGCGGCAGCATTCCCCGGCCGCCGACCGAGAGCCGCGCATCGCCGACCGCCTTCACCGGCTTGCGGTTGGGCGCATCCTCGTCCGCCGCGAAGGCATGGCCGCAAATCAGCACCAAGGCGAGTGCGGCAAATCGGGCCAGCGCTCTCATGACGGAGATTCTCCCCCAAATTCAGATCGATCAAACTGTAAGCGCATCCTATGCCGCGCGGCTGTGACTCCCGCGCCACGTCAAGCAAAAAATGTCAGCATTGCAGCCATGAAATTCCCGGGTTCCATGGGTGACAAGCCGGCGATAAAGGGGCAAAAATTGGCCCGACTCAGTTCGGGTTGAGTTTTGCAAGGAATGCACTCGTAGAATGTCGGTCGTGTTTGCATCGCGTCGTGCGGCGCTTCTCGTTGCCGCAGCAGGATTTTTTCTGCTGACGCACACGCATGCCCAGGCGCAATGGTGGAAGCGCGCGCCCGTCGACTTCGAGGAATGCGCAGATGCCGCCGAGAAGGCCGCAACCAAGGCCGAGAAGACATCCGCACTTGCCGACTGCAACGCCAAGTTCGCCGGCCGCCGCAAGGCAGGCGGCGGCTACACCTATTACGACTTCCTCCAGGACCGCACCTTCGACATCGCAGGTCCCAACCCGACGCCGGAAGAGCAGAAGAAGATCGACGAAGCCTACACCGGCTATCTCGCCAATCAGCGCCGCAGCAACGAAGCGGCCCAAGCCACCGCGCGTCAGCAGCGCGAGCAGCAGGAAAAACAGGCGCAGCAGTTCCAGCAGGTCGCGCTGCGGACCGACGTCGAGCGCGTGCCCGTCCCGGTCGAGCGACCGAAGGTGCAGCAGACCGCTGGCCAGAGGCCGAAGGGCGCGCCCTGCACCAAGGGCTCGTTCTCCTGCGAATGGCCGCGGCTGTCGGAAAGTTTGAACGAACTGAAGAAGCTGTTCAATCCGACACCGAGCAAGCCGGCGGCGAAGAAGGGGTGAGCTGAGGGTTCGTCATCGCGGGTACTACGGGGCGAACGTCGAATCACGCGATTTGTATTCCGCCGCGGCCACACACTCCGTCGTCGTCCCGGCGAAGGCCGGGACCCATCACCCCAATAAGTAGTCGTAGCGCGAGACTCGTAACCACGAGTCTTCGCAAAACAACTCCCTGTGGTTATGGGTCCCGGCCTTCGCCGGGACGACGACTGAGGATGTGGCGCCAACCTGCGCGCACGCGACCCCGCGCGTCAGTTCGGCTGCTTCTTCTTGCTGCGCTTCGGTTTGACCACCGGCGCATCCGCTGGCGCCGTCGCCGGTGAACTGCCCAACTGCGACCTGCTCTCCTGCAATCGCCTGTCATAGCCAGGAGAGTTCATGACCGTCGGCGGCCGGGCTTCCGCAAGCGTGGCCGCGCCGCAGAGCACGGCCAGTGCGAATCCGATCATCGAGAAACGCCTCATCGTTGCTCCTCCGGTCGCGCGGCATGCACTCAGGCGCTACCCGCGAATCTGCTGCGGCGTCAGCCCGGGCGGGCCGTTGCCAGCGACTTCAGCCTCCTTGACCAGCGCAACAATGCGGCGCATCAGCGGCACATCGACATTGTTCTGCTCTGCAAGCGCGATGACCGCGCCCTGGAGATAGTCGATCTCGGTCTTGCGGCCCTGCTTCAGATCCTGCCACATCGAGGAGCGCGCCTCGGGATCGATCTTCATGGTCCGCCCCAGGATCGCGTTGAAGATCATGTCGGGCAATTTCAGCAATGTCGGCGTCAAGTTCAGCGGGATCGGCGTCGCTGAGACCGGATTGAGGCCGGCGGCCTTCATCGCGGCCAGCCCCTCTGCCATCTGGTCGGCAAACAATTTTCGCCAGTCGCGGTTTGCCAGTTGCGCGGCGAGCGGCATGTCCGACAAGGCGCTGAGCGCGTTGTTCAGGTTGATGATCAGCTTGCCCCATTGCACGCCGGTGATGTCGCTGCTCGCGCGCATCGAAAGGCCAGCCACCGAGAGCGCGCCGGCCGTGTTCCCGGCGTCCTCTCCGACATGGATGTCGCCGGAGGTCGAGCGGTGGAAGCGGCCCTCGCCCATCGCGATCACGTTGAACGGCACCATGCCGGCCAGCACGGGCCGGCCGCCGAGGCGCTCGCGCAACACCGCGACATTGCCGACGCCGTTTTGCAGGGACACGATGACGGCATCCTGCGGCGCGTGCTGCGCGATCTGCTCCGCGACATCGGCGGTGTCGGCGCTCTTCACCGTCACCAGCACGATGCCGGCGCTGTGGAAGATCGAAGGGTCTTCCGACAGCGCGAGCTGGCCGGCCCCGAGCTTCTTCTCGGAGCCGTCGAAATCGGTCAGCCGCAGGCCGAACCGCTCGATCTCGGTCTTCACCCGCGGCCGCACCAGCAGCGCGACGCGGCGGCCGCCCGCCGCCAGCATGCCGCCGACGAAACAGCCGATGGCGCCGGCGCCGGCCACCACGATCGGTCGATCCGTAACCACTGACCTCGCTCCCTGAATGACCGGCCTTCGATAGCAGAGGCGAGGCCAGCTGCCCATCGCGTCGCAGCCGCCTTGTAACCGTCATGCGAGCCCCATATGTTCTCGCCCCGGGGGCAGTCACCGGCGAGCACTCGCCGGACGAGACGCCAAAGGAGAGCACCATGGGTCTACTCGACGTCCTCAACGGCATGCAGAACGGCCCGCGCGGCCCCAGCACACCCAGCTCCGAGAAATCCTCCGGCGGCATGTCGCCGATGACCATGGCGCTGCTCGGCTTGCTCGCCTGGAAGGCATTCAAGCATCTGACGGCTGGCCAGCCGGATGCGGCGCCTGCCCCGCAGCAGCGCTCACCGCTGCCGCCTCCGACGCCTGTCAATACTGGCAACGCCACGCTTCCCGGAGGAAGCGGCGGCGGTCTCAGCGATCTGCTCAAAGGCGGCCTCGGCGGCCTGCTCGCAGGCGGCGCGGCCGGCACCGTGCTGAGCGGCGGCCTCGGCGATCTCCTCAATCAGCTCCAGCAGGGCGGCCACGGCGAGGCCGCGAATTCCTGGGTCGGCAAGGGCGAGAACAAGCCGATCGCGCCCGGCGATCTCGCGAGCGCACTCGGCGCGGACCAGATCGAGAGCCTGTCCGCCCAGAGCGGCCTGTCGCGCGAGGAGCTGCTCTCCGGCCTCAGCCAATATCTGCCGCAGGTGATCGACCACCTGACGCCGGACGGACGGCTGCCGACGGAGAACGAACTCTCGGGCAGAATTTAGTCGAAGATTGATCTGCGCGTTCTCGGGAAGGGGAGCATTGTCATGAGCATGGGCGGCCTGTTGTGGATCATCGTCGTCGGCTTCATCGCCGGCCTCATCGCGCGCTGGCTCGCGCCGGGGCCGAACAATCCGAGCGGCTTCATCCTCACCACCATCCTCGGCATCGCCGGTGCGTTTCTGGCGACGTTCATCGGCCAGGCGATTGGCCATTACGGCCCGGACCAGGGCGCCGGCTTCATCATGGCCACGATCGGCGCGGTGGTGGTGCTGTTCATCTGGCACCGGCTGGTGGCGAGCGGCGTGATAAAGGGGTAGTTGCTGTCATTCCGGGGCGCGCAAAGCGCGAACCCGGAATCTCGAGATTCCGGGTTCGATGCTAACGCATCGCCCCGGAATGACGTCGTGTAGCATCACGTAATCAAATGCATCCCCGCATCCATGCGCACGACCTCGCCGGTCATGTTGCTGGAGGCCGGCATCGCCAGGAAGCAGACGAGCTGCGCGATGTCCTCCGCGCTCGAGGCGACCTTGAGCGGCACCTTCGCCACCACGCTGTCGCGCACCTGCTTTGCGCCGGCCTCGCCGCGGCCCTTGGTGAACCAGGGCGTGTCGATATAGCCGGGACACACCGTGTTGACGCGGATCAGCGGCGCCAGCGCGCGCGACAGCGACAACGTCATCGTGTTGAGCGCGCCCTTGCTCGCGGCATAGGCGATCGACGAGCCGACGCCGCTGATGCCGGCGACCGACGACACGTTGACGACCGCCGACGCCCGCCCCGACGCCTTCGCGCCGGCTTCCAGCAGGCTGCGCGCCGCACGCACCATCTGGAACGGGCCGATGGTGTTGACGCCGTAGACGCGCTGGAAATCTTCCGCCGACAATCCGTCGAGATCGGCGTGCGCGACATGCTTGGTGGTGCCGGCATTGTTGACGAGCACGTCGAGCCGGCCCCAGCCGCTGGCTGCCGCAACGATCTTGCGGCAATCCACATCCTTGGAAACGTCGCCCTGGGCGACCAGGACTTCCGCAGCGCCCGCGTTGCGGCAGAGCTCTGCCGTGGCCTCGGCTTCCTTCTGGCTCGACGAATAGTTGATGACGAGCCGCGCCCCGCTCCGCGCGAGAATTTCCGCGGTCGCTGCGCCAAGTCCGGATGCGGACCCCGTCACGATTGCGCACAAGCTGTCTTTGGCCATCCGGATTTCCTTCCCCTGTATCTGATGCAAGCCTTGGGTCGCTGGCCCTGTTTAGCGAGTTTGGCGTACCCTGCAAATCGAGCAAACTCCGCTAAGCGGAATTAGTCCAGATCACCTCTCGCGCCCATGCCGGTGCCGCAGATGGGCTTGCGATCAACGCTTGTCAGGGCCATGGCTTTTTCAGATCATCGGGCGCAAGAAGAGACCGCGCGCCGGCTTGACCTGGCGGGACGCGCCAATGGCAAAGCACGGGGAACGCTGTGGCGGAGAGTGACAATATCGTCGTCGAGACCGCGGAAAAAATCTTCGCCGATCTCGCCGATCCGCAAACCATCAACAACGACAAGAAGGATTCCTGGCAGGCGCCGCTGTGGCAGGCGCTGAGCGAGGCCGGACTGCCGCTGTCCTGGGTGCCCGATGATCTCGGCGGCTCCGGCGCGAGCCTTGCCGACGGCTTTGCGCTGCTCAACGCTGCCGGCCGCTTCGCGGTCGCGGTTCCCCTCGCCGAGACCATGCTGGCGGGCTGGCTGCTGGCGCAGGCCAGGATTTCTTCGCCGGAAGGCGAGATGACGGTCGTTCCGGCGTCGCCGAAGGATCGCATCACGCACGATGCCGACGGCGCGCTCTCCGGCCGCGCTCGCGGCGTGCCCTTTGCCAAGGCGGCGAAGCACTTTGCGGTGCTGGCGCACGGCAAGGATGGGATCTCGATTGCTTTGGTCGATGCGGGCAAGGCCCGGATCGAATCCGGACTCAACGTCGGCTACGATCACAGCGATACCGTGGCGCTCGACAAGGTCCAGCCCATCGCCGTCAAGCCCGTGAAGGGCTTCGACCAGACCACGCTCATGCTGATGGGCGGTGTCGCGCGCAGCCTTCAGATCGCGGGCGCGCTGGAAGCGATGCTCGACATCTCGGTGCGCTATTCCAACGAGCGCGTCGCGTTCGAGAAGAAGATCTCGAAATTCCAGGCCGTGCAGCACAACCTCGCCCGTCTCGCCGGCGAATCCGCCGCCGCGCTTGCGGCCGCGACGTCCGCGGCCGACGCCATCGCGAACGCAAAGTCATTCGACGACGAGGTCTACCTCGAGGCCGCCTCGGCAAAGATCCGCTGCGCGGAAGCCGCGGAGAAAGGCGGCGCCATCGCGCACCAGGTGCACGGCGCCATCGGCTTCACCAGCGAGCACATCCTGCACCGGTATTCGCTGCGGGCGCTGGCCTGGCGCGACGATTTCGGTTCGGAAAGCCACTGGGCCGTCGAGCTCGGCAAGCTGGTGGCCAGGCGCGGCGCCGACGAATTGTGGCCGCTCGTGGCTTCGCGTTGATCGGGAGACGAAACACATGACCGCTGCCCTCCGTTTCGATCCGATCCGCCTGCCCGAGAAATGCGAGCAATTGCGCAAGGAAGTGCGCGCCTTCCTCGCCGAGGAAATCGCCGCCGGCACCTTCGATCCGCACAAGCCCAACCGCGAAGACACCGACGTGCCTGAATTTTCCCGCCGGGTCGGTGCCAAGGGCTGGCTGGGCATGACCTGGCCGAAGAAATACGGCGGCCAGGAGCGCTCCTTCCTCGAACGCTACGTGGTGACCGAGGAGATGCGCGTGGCCAATGCGCCGACGCGGCGCTTCTTCGTCGCCGACCGCCAGAGCGGACCGGTGCTGCTGAAATACGCCCCTGAACACATCAAGATGGAGATTCTGCCGCGCATTTGCCGCGGCGAGATCTGCTTCGCGATCGGCATGAGCGAGCCGAACTCCGGCTCGGACCTGTTCGCGGCGAAGACGCGAGCGACCAAGACCGACGGCGGCTATCTCATCAACGGCACCAAGATCTGGACCTCGTCGGCGCACATCGCCGACTACATGATCGCGATCTTCCGGACCTCGCCGCCGACCAAGGAGAACCGCCGTCACGGCCTGACGCAGTTCTTGGTCAAGATGAAGCAGCCGGGCATCAAGGTGAACCCAATCGGCCAGATCACCGGCCAGTACGAGTTCAACGAGGTCGTCTTCACCGACTTCTTCGTACCCGATGATCACGTGCTCGGCGAAGTCGACGGTGCGTGGAAGCAAGCCACATCGGAGCTCGCCTATGAGCGTTCGGGCCCCGAGCGTTTCCTGGAAACCTACTACGTTCTGACCGAGCTCGTCCGCGCGGTCGGCCCCAATCCGGACACGCGCAGCGCCGAAGGCATCGGCCGACTGGTGGCGCAGCTCCACACCATGCGGCGCATGTCGGTCTCCGTTGCCGGCATGCTGCAAGCCGGCAAGGAGCCCGTGGTGGAAGCGTCCATCGTCAAGGACATCGGCACGGTCTGGGAGCAGCAGCTTCCGCATCGTGTGCGCGACCTCGCCGCTTTCGTCGAGGAGACCGCGACCAACCGCGAGACGCTGGAGCGGCAGCTCGATTTCGCCATCAAGACCGCACCGAAACTCACCATCCAGGGCGGCACCACCGAGGTGCTCCGCGGCATCATCGCCCGCGGGCTTGGCTTGCGCTAATTCAATCGAGGACCATCATGAGCACCTATACAGATATCGGCGTCGAAAGGGTCGGGCACGTCGGCACCATCGAGATCCGCCGTCCGCCGCTCAACTTCTTCGACATCTCGCTGATCAACCAGATCGCGGATGCG
Source organism: Bradyrhizobium sp. WSM2254 (assembly GCF_000472645.1). Taxonomy (NCBI): domain Bacteria; kingdom Pseudomonadati; phylum Pseudomonadota; class Alphaproteobacteria; order Hyphomicrobiales; family Nitrobacteraceae; genus Bradyrhizobium; species Bradyrhizobium sp. WSM2254. The sequence goes on from NZ_AXAB01000024.1 coordinate 44,171, forward strand.
CTCGACGAGTTCGACCGCGACATCGAGATCCGCGCCTCGGTGCTCTCGGCGCAGGGCAAGGCGTTCTGCGCCGGCGCCAATTTTGGCGACCCGGCGCGACAAGCCCAGGAAGCGCGCGAGGCTAACAAGAAGGGCGATCCGGCGGACAATCTTGGCCCGATCAGCCATCTCTACATCCAGGCCGTGCGTATCTTCCGCGCCAAGAAGCCGATCGTCGCGGCCGTGCAGGGCGCAGCCATCGGCGGCGGCCTGGGTCTCGCGGTGTCCGCGGATTTCCGCGTCACCTGCCCGGAAGCGCGCTTCTCCGCGAACTTTACAAAACTCGGCTTCCATCCCGGCTTCGGTTTGACCGTGACGCTGCCGGATCTGATCGGCAAGAACAACGCCGAGCTGATGTTCTACACCAGCCGCCGCGTCACCGGCGAAGAAGCGGTCAAATGGGGGCTCGCCAACCAGTTGGTGCCGCAGGACCAGGTGAAGTCGGCCGCGATGAAGCTCGCCGGCGAAATCGCCGAGTGCTCTCCGCTCGGCCTGCTGTCGACCCGCGCGACGATGCGCGCCAGCCTCGCCGACCGCGTCATGGCCGCGACCAACCACGAGCTCGCCGAGCAGACCCGCCTGCGCGCAACGGAAGACTTCAAGGAAGGCGTCAAGGCCACGGAAGAACGGCGCGCGGCGAATTTCAGGGGGCGGTAGTCAACGTATCGCGCCGGTGCTTCGGCAACCTCTCCTGTCGTCCCCGCGAACGCGGGGACCCATAACCACAGGGAGGAGTCGTCGCGCAAGCTGGTAACTCCGAGTCTTCGTCAAACCACACCCTGTGGTTATGGGTCCCGGATCTGCGCTTCGCTTGTCCGGGACGACGGCGGTGGGTGTAGCGGCTACTTCCGCCCCACCACAAGCGCATCCACGATCGTCACGCCCTGCCCTTCGGCGTGCACCAGCACCGGGTTGAGCTCGATCTCCGCGATGTCCCTCGCGTGGCGCGCGGCGAGCACGGAGATGTCGGCGATCAGTTGCGATAGCGCCGCAACGTCCGCCTTCACAGCTCCGCGAAAGCCGTTCAAGAGTGGCGCCGCCTTCAATCCCGCCAGCATCGCGCTCGCTTCTTCCGCGCCGACCGGCGCCGGGCGATAAGCGACGTCACGGAACAGCTCCGTGGTGACCCCACCGAGACCCACCATCACCATCGGGCCAAAAGTCTCGTCTGTCATCGTTCCGACGATGATCTCGATGCCCCGCTTTGCCATCGGGCCGACCAGCACGCCCTGGATCACGGCCTCAGGCCGGTGCTTGCGCGCACTGCCCAGCAGCGCCTCGAACGCCAGAAACACCTCGCCCTTGGCGGCGATGTTGACGCGCACGCCGCCGACCTCGCTCTTGTGCGCGATATCGGGCGACTGGATCTTCATCACCAGCGGCAGGCCGACGCGGGCGACCGCTTCATCGAGCCCGGCCTTGTCCTTCACCAGCACCTCGTCCGGCAACGCGATGCCGGCGGCGCGCAGCAACGCCTTGCTGTCGGCCTCCGACAGAACCGGCGAGGTCAGATGCACGGAGAGATCGCGCGACGGCGGCCGTGCCTCGTCCGCAGACTTCGGCAGCTCGAATCGGGCGTAGTCGACGAGCTGCCGCATCGCGACGCCGGCATGGGTCAGACCCGAGAGCACGACGACGCCGGATTTGGCAAGCTCGCGCCGCGCGAAGTCGGACGGCACCGTGTAGGAATAGAACACCACCGGCTTGTGCTGCGCCGCCAGCACCGGCGTCAGTTCGGCCTCGTTGAACGGCTTGCGCACCTCGCTCGACAGCGACAGCACGACCAGGATCGCGTCGACCTCGTCGGAGGCCGTGAGCATATCGACGCTCTTCTGGAGACCGCCCGACGTGACGCCCTGCGCGGTGACGTCGATCGGATTGCGCGCGGTGCCGTAGGACGGCATCAGCGTCTTGATCTCCGCCTGGATCCGCTCGGACAATTCCGGCACCTGCAACCCCCGCAGCGCCACCGCATCCGCGCCCCAGATGCCGGCGCCGCCAGAGACGGTGACGACGGCGACGCGATCGCCCTTCGGCAACGGGTTGCTCGCCAGCACTGCGGCGATCGTCAGCGCTTCGTCCAGATCGTTGGAGACGATGAAGCCGTATTTCGCGAACACCGCGTCATAGGCTGCCGACCAGCCGGCCATGCTCGCGGTATGCGAAGCCGCGGCGCGCTGACCTGCGCCGGAGCGGCCGACTTTCGTCACGATGACAGGCTTCTTCATTTCAGCCGCCCGCCGCGCCGCCGCGAGAAACTTGTCGACGTCGCGGATGCCCTCGATGAACAGCAGGACCACGTCGGTCGAGGCGTCCTGCACCAGATAGTCCAGGAACTCGCCGGCGCCGAGATCGGATTCGTTGCCGGCGCTGACGACGTAGCTCACGGTGACACCGAGCGCCCGCGCGCGGTGATAATAGGCAAAACCGATGCCGCCGCTCTGCGCGACGATGCCGATCCGTCTTTGCGTGGCGATGAGCGGCACCAAACCGGGCTTGACGTCCACGGCCGGGCTGAACGTCGCCGCCACGCGCTGCATCCGGCTGAAAAAGCCCTCAGCGTTGGGGCCGGAGATCCGCATGCCCGTATGCTTGGCCAGCGCCGCGATCGCATCCTGCATCGCCGCACTGTCGCCGCCCTCCTCCGCGAATCCGGAAGAGATGATGACCGCGTTCTTGACGCCGGCGGCGGCGCATTGCTCGAGCGCAGGCAGCACGGTACGGGCGGGAATGATGACGACGGCGAGATCGATCGGCGCACCGATCTCCGCGATCGATTTGTAGCAGGCGAGCCCGTCGATCTCGGCGTAGTTCGGGTTCACCGGGTAGATCTTTCCGGGATACTCGTTCTTGCGCAGCATCGACAAGAGCCGCCCCGGGATCTTCTCGTGATCGCGGGAGGCGCCGATCAGCGCGATGCTCGCGGGCGAAAAGAAGCTGTCGAGCGGATGCGGCATGTTGAACCCTTGCTCTTGTCTCTATCCGTCATCCTGAGGCGCGAGCCGCGCGGTGCACAGCACCGTGCGGGGAGCCTCGAAGGATGAACGGCCCCGCCGTGGCCGTCGCCCTTCGAGGCTCGCCGAAGGGGCGAGCACCTCAGGGTGACGGATAACGGTTGAGGGATCAACTCACCCGGAAGGTTACGCCGCCCAACAGGAATTCATTGCCCGCCACCGCATGGCCCTTCGCCCTCGCCGCATGCAGCACCTGCGCGACATCGGCGACCCGAAACTCCAGCGCGCTCATGATCTCGCTGGCGCCCTTCACAAAGCGGAAACTGGCGTTGGGCAGTTTCAGCTCGGCAACGCCGTTGCTGGCGGCATTGGGCGCAACCCCGATGATCCTGCCCCAATGCTCCGCAAGTCCCTGCGGCTCCGGGCTCTGCATCTCGACGCCGGTCAGCGCCTGCGTCACATCCTTGCGGATGAATTTTTGCCAGTCCGGTCCCGCCGGCGGATAAGGGCCCAGAACGTCGTCGCTGCCTTCGGTGTGGTTGAACTCGATGAAGGCCGCGCGGCAATCGCGCGGATGGAGTTGCACGCCGTGATAGGGCGCATGGTCGATCACGTTCGCCGTGCGCACGCCGAGCGCGTTGGCGTTGCGGCCGCGCTCGTCCGGATCGTCGCAGCAGAAGATCGCCATATAGCCGCCGCGGCCGCCGGTCTTCTCGATGAAGCGGCCGGCGGTGGTGCCGGCCTTGAACGGCGCCACCACTTCCAGCAGGATCGTGTCGACCGGAAGCAGCGCGTTCTCCAGGCCGTATTTCGCGACATTGCCGTCGCGATAGCAGACGGCGAGGCCCATGATCTCCGCGATGTCGGAGATGACAGGCGCGAGCTGCGGCGCGACCAGGCAGATCTGTCGCAAGCGCACATAGGGCGCCATGGTCATGCGCCCTTGAAGGTCGGTTTGCGCTTCTCGACGAAGGCCTTTGCGGCCTCCTTGTGGTCCTCCGTGTCGCCGCAGCGGGTGTGATGGATCGCCTCGCCGTCGAAGCAATCCTCCAGCGCCAGGTGCTCGGCATTGTTGATGTTGCGCTTGATGAAGCCGAGCGCGATCGAGGGGCCCTGCGCTAGCGACAGCGCGAGCTCGTGGGCAGCAGTGTCGATCTCGGCGTCGGGCACGACCTTGGTCACCATGCCGATCGCATGCGCCTCCTTCGCCGTCAGCACCGGCGACATCAGATAGAGCTCGCGCGCCCGCGCGCTGCCGAGCAGCTGGGTCAGGAAATAGGTGCCGCCATAATCGCCGGAGAAACCGACCTTGGCGAAGGCGGTCGTGATCTTGCAGGATTCGCTAGCGATACGCAGATCGCAGGACAGCGCCATCGACAGGCCCGCGCCGGCCGCGGCACCATCGAGCTGCGCCACCACGGGTTTCGGCATCTGGTGCAGGATGCGCGAGACCTCCATGCCGCGGCGCAAATTCGCAAGCTTCTGCTCGAACGGCAGCGGCGCGCGGCCCTCCGCCATCGACTTGACGTCGCCGCCGACGCAGAAGGAGCCACCGGCGCCCTTGAACAGCACCGCGCGCACCTCTGGATCGTCAGCCGCGCGCCGCGCCGCCTCGACCAGCCCGCGCACCATGTCCGGGTTGAGCGCGTTCTTCCGTTCGGGGCGATTCATCGTGATGGTGAGCAGCCCGCCTTCGAGCTTTTGCAGGACCATGTCGTTGCTCATGGGACGTCTCCCTCTTGTTGTTTGTTTTGGTCGTCGTTCCGGGGCGCGCCGACCGCTAGATTGTCGTTCCGGGGCTCGCGAAGCGAGAACTATGGTGCGCAATTGCGCACCTGAGAACCTTGAGATCCCGGGTTCTCGCTTCGCGAGCCCCGGGATGACGGCGTGACTTCGTCACGCCGTCACTTCTTCACCAGCGGGCAGCGCGACTGCTCCAGCGACTGGAACGCTTCGCTGCCGGGCACGGTGGCGAGCAGCTTGTAGTCGTCCCAGCGGCCCTTGGACTCCGACGGCTTCTTCACCTCGAACAGGTACATGTCGTGGATCATGCGGCCGTCCTCGCGGATCTTGCCACCCTTGGCGAAGAAATCGTTGATCGGCGTCTCTTTCATCACCTTGATGACCGCAGCCGCATCCGTCGTATCCGCCGCCTTCACGGCTTTCAGATAATGCGTCACGGACGAATAGACGCCGGCCTGCGCCGAGGTCGGCGGCCGCTTCATGCGCTCGGTGAAGCGCTTCGAGAAAGTGCGCGTGTCGTCGTTGAGGTCCCAGTAGAAGGCTTCCGCCAGCAGCAGGCCTTGCGCCGTCTCCAGTCCGATCGAATCGATATCGGTCACGAAGGCCAATAGCGGCGAGACCTTCTGGCCGCCCTTGGTGATACCGAACTCGGCAGCCTGCTTGATGGCATTGACGGTGTCGCCGCCGGCGTTGGCAAGGCCAATCACCTTGGCCTTGGAAGCCTGGGCCTGAAGCAGGAAGGACGAGAAATCCGACGTGTTGAGCGGATGGCGCACGCCGCCGAGCACCTTGCCGCCGGTCTTGGTGACGACGGCGCTGGTGTCCTTCTCCAGATCCTGGCCGAAGGCATAGTCGGCGGTGAGGAAGAACCAGGTGTCGAGGCCCGATTTCACCGCCGCAAGGCCGGTCACATTGGCCTGGCCGTAGGTGTCGAACACGTAGTGCACGGTGTAGGGACCGCAGGCCTCGTTGGTGAGACGGATCGAGCCCGGGCCGTTGAACATGATGATCTTGTTGCGCGCCTTCGCGATCTCGCCGGCGGCAAGCGCGGTCGCGGAGGCCGCGACGTCGTAGATCATCTCGACGCCCTGGTTGTCGAGCATGTCGCGGGCGATGTTGGCGGAGAGATCCGCCTTGTTGAGATGGTCGGCCGCCAGCACCTGGATCTTGCGTCCCAGTACCTCGCCGCCGAAGTCTTCGACGGCCATCTTGGCTGCAGTCTCGCTGCCGGGACCGGTGATGTCGGCATAGAGGCTCGACATGTCGAGAATGCCGCCGATCTTCAGTGGCGGCTTGTCCTCGGCCTGCACGGCGCTCGCACTCAGCGCAAACGCAGCGGCAAAAATGCCCGGCAAAATTCTCTTCATCGAAAAGACCTCCCTTATCGCGCCGTGCTCTGATGGCGGCTTGGTTATTGCTTTTGGCTATCGCTATTGCCTATCGCTATTGCCGCAATCATGCCGCATGCGCGAGAGGGCAGCAAGCGCGAGGGGCGTGCAGGTCGCGCGATCGTCGCGCGTTTTCCGCAAAGCGGAATGGTGGGATGACGCAAGATGTTTCCGCATCGTCATTGCGAGCGCAGCGAAGCAATGACGGAGTGTGAGGAAGCCTCTTCGCGACCCGCTACGCATGGGTTAAAGCTGGAGCGTAACGCAACCTCTCCGGGCAACGTGACACGATCACTCATCCTCAGCGCCGCAGCGCTACTCGTCTTCGCGTCTGGTGATGCGTTCGCGGCGCCGTGCCAATTCGAGTCCCAGGGCGAAGGCCACGTCGCCGCGATCGTCGATGCCCGCAGCGTGCGTCTCGATGACGGCCGCGAGGTGCGCCTCTCCGGAATCGAACCGACCGCGACGACGAAGCAGGCGCTGGCCTCGCTGCTCGTCGGCCGCGACGTGACGCTGCGGAGCGCTGACGACACGCCCGATCGCTATGGGCGCCAGGGCGGGCTGGTCTTCATCGGCGAAAGCGACACCCCGGTGCAGGCGATGCTGCTGGCCCAGGGCGAGGCCATCGTTTCCGCCGAGATCGCCGACAAGGACTGTGCGGCCGCCCTGATGTCGTCGGAGGCCGAGGCGCGGCGCCAAAGAAAGGGCAACTGGGCTGACCTGTCGGCCATAAAAAACGCGGAAAGTCCGGACGATATTTTGGCCGGGATCGGGCGCTTTGTGGTGGTCGAGGGCAAAGTCCTGTCGGTCCGGCAAGCTGGGGCAATGACCTACCTCAACTTCGGACGGAACTGGACACGCGGCTTTGCCGTGACTATTTCAAGGCGCGCGTTACCGGCGTTCGAAAACGCCGGGGTTGCCATTAAGTCCTTGGAAAATCGACGTATTCGAGTCCGGGGCTGGGTTGAGGGGAATACGGGGCCGCGTATCGATGTGCGCCTCGTGGGACAGGTCGAGTTGCTGAGTGCAAACGAGCCGACAGGGGTAAGGCCTTAAACGGGCCGGGCACGGGTTAACGACGTGAATGGGGTGCTAGAACAGCACAAAACGAGTGAAGGCCGCCGCCTTCGGGCTGCGCCGGCCGCGCTATGCCTCATGCTGGGCACGGCGCTCGCCGGCTGCGGCGATATGGGCCGATTCCAGACCGCGGCGGCCCCGCCGGCGGTCGCGATGCCCAAGCCGAAGCCCGCAGTCGCGCAGACCCCCGCCACCGAAAAGGAGCACGAGCGCATCCTGGCGAGCTATGGCGGCGCCTATGACGACCCCAGGCTCGAATCGCTGGTCACCAAAACCGTCGACCGGCTCGTCGCGGCCTCGGACCGCCCCGACCAAGGCTACCGAGTCACCATTCTCAATTCCGGCGCAGTGAACGCCTTCGCGCTGCCGAACGGCCAGCTCTACGTCACGCGCGGTCTCCTTGCGCTTGCGAGCGATACGTCGGAATTGTCCTCCGTGCTCAGCCACGAGATGGCGCATGTGCTGTCCAAGCACGCCGCGATGCGCGAGGACCAGGCGCGCCAGGCCGCGATCGTCACCCGTGTCGTCACCGACATGAGCAACGACCCCGATCTCACCGCGCTCGCGCTGGCCAAGACCAAGCTCACCATGGCGAGCTTTTCGCGCAACCAGGAGTTCGAGGCGGACGGCATCGGCGTCGGCATCTCCGCCAAGGCACATTTCGACCCTTATGGTGCGGCCCGCTTCCTCTCGGCGATGGAGCGCAATGCCGAGCTGAAGGCCGGCAAGACCTCCTCGCTCGATCCGCGCGCGCAGGACTTCACCTCGTCGCATCCGGCAACCCCGGAGCGTGTGCAGAACGCGCAGACCATCGCGCGACAGTACGTCGCTCCGGAAGGCGGCGAGCGCGACCGCGAGAGCTATCTCGCCGCGATCGACAACCTCGTCTATGGCGAAGACCCGAGCGAAGGTTTTGTCCGCGGCCGCCGCTTCCTGCATCCGAAGCTCGGCTTCACCTTCCAGGCGCCGGACAATTTCACGCTCGACAACACCGCGCAGGCGGTGATCGGCGTGCGTGACGGCGGCTCGCAGGCGATGCGCTTCGACGTGGTGCGGGTGCCGGCCGAGCAGTCGCTCGGCGACTATCTCAATTCAGGCTGGATGGAAGGCGTCGAGAAGGCGTCCACGGAAGACATCACCATCAACGGCTTCCCGGCCGCGTCCGCCACCGCCAAGGGCGACCAGTGGCAGTTCAAGGTCTATGCGCTGCGCTTCGGCAGCGACGTCTACCGCTTCATCTTCGCGGCACGGCAGAAGTCGACCGAGAGCGAGCGCAACGCGCGCGAGACCGTCAACTCGTTCCGCCGCCTGACCCTCGACGAGATCCAGGCCGCGCGCCCGCTGCGCATCAAGGTCATCACCGTGCAACCCGGCGACACCGTGGAATCGCTCTCCCACCGCATGGCCGGCGTCGATCACCCCGCCGAGCGCTTCCGCGTGCTCAACGGCCTCGATCGCACCGCCCAGGTGAAGGTGAGGGATCGCGTGAAGGTCGTCGCGGACTGAGGCTGCAGTCGTTCGGCAAACTCCGCCGTCGTCCCGGCGCAGGCCGGGACCCATAGCCACAGGATTGAGTTTGGCGAAGATTCGGAGTTGCCAGCCCGCTCCATAACCCCTCCCTGGGGTTATGGGTCCCGGCCTTCGCCGGGACGACATCTGCTTATGCCGCGCCAGCTCGAGCCCGACTAGCCGCCCGCGTCCATATCGCCCGCCTCGCGCTGGCCGCTGAGCCAGAGCGCGAGCAGCGTCCAGAACGCGCCGGAGAGCAGATACGCACCCGAGGCGATGACGCCGAGATTGGTCGCGAGCAACAGAGCGACGAGCGGGGCGAAGCCGGCGCCAAACAGCCAGGCCATGTCCGAGGTCAGCGCCGAAGCCGTGTAGCGATACGCCTGCTTGAAGTTCGAGGCGATCGCGCCCGAGGACTGACCGAAGGACAGGCCGAGCAGGATGAAACCAATCACCATGTAGATGGTCTCACCGAACGCGCCGGCATCGAGCAGCTGCGGGGCGAAACCGCTGTAGATCGCGATTGCGATCGCCGATCCCATCAGCAGCGACTTGCGGCCGACGCGGTCGGCGATGATGCCCGAGAGCACGATCGCGCCGACACCGAACACGGCGGCGACGATCTCGATGATCAGAAAGCGCACCGGGCTTTCGCGGGTGAACAGGAACACCCAGGACAGCGGAAACACCGTGACCATGTGGAACAGCGCGAAGCTTGCGAGCGGCGCGAACGCGCCGAGCATGATGTTCTGGCCTTCGCGCGCGACGGTGTCGGAGATGCGCGCGGGCTGCAATTCGCGGGTCTCGAACAGCGAGGCATATTCCTCGGTCGTCACCATGCGCAGGCGGGCGAACAGCGCCACGACGTTGATGGCGAAGGCGACGAAGAACGGATAGCGCCAGCCCCAGTCGAAGAAGTCGTCGGCCGAGAGGTTGCCGGCGAAATAGGCGAACAGCGCGCTCGCCACGATCAGCCCGAGCGGGGCCCCGAGCTGCGGCACCATCGCGTACCAGCCGCGCTTGGAGGGCGGCGCGTTCAGCGCCAGCAGCGAAGCCATACCGTCCCAGGCGCCGCCCCAGGCCAGACCCTGCGCGATCCGCGCCAGCGCCAGCAGCCAGATCGCCGCAACGCCGATGTCGTGATAGCCGGGCAGGAACGCGAGCGCCACGGTGGCGGTGCCGAGCAGGAACAGCGCCGAGACCAGCTTGGCCGTCTTGCCGTACTCCCGGTCGACCGTCATGAAAATGACGGTGCCGATCGGCCGGGCCATGAAGGCCAGCGCGAAGATCATGAAGGAATACAGGGTGCCGGTCAGCTCGCTCGCGAACGGGAACACCAGGCGCGGGAACACAATCACCGAGGCGATCGCGAAGACGAAGAAGTCGAAGAATTCCGAGGTGCGGCCGATGATGACGCCGATGGCGATCTCGCCGGGACTGGCCTGGTCGTGGCCGTGCTCGCCCGAGTGGAGGTCTGCCATTGCGGGGGTCTGTGCCGTCGCCATTCGTGCGCCCTTAACGTCCTGAAAACCAAAGCCGACCGCCCGGCGGGGCGCCAGGCAATCCGAGCCTGTCTGACCCAACAGACCGCACTGCAACATTGGACAAATTGTCCAATGTCCGGATTGCTGCGCCGCAGCTACCCGTTGGCCCCGCAAAGGAAACTCATTCTCAAAGGCTCGGCCCGTGTCCCGTCTCAAGATCCTGGCGCTGCTACCCCTGGCAGTTGCGCTCAGTGGCTGCAACTACGTCGTGCTGGCGCCAGCCGGCGACATCGCTGCCCAGCAGCGCGACCTCGTCATCATCTCCACCGTCCTGATGCTCCTGATCGTCGTCCCCGTGATGGCGCTGACGGTGCTGTTCGCCTGGCGCTACCGCCAGTCCAACACCTCGGCCCGCTACGAGCCGGAATGGGACCACTCGACCAAGCTCGAGCTGGTGATCTGGTCGGCGCCGCTGCTGATCATCATCTGCCTGGGCGCGCTGACCTGGATGGGGACGCATCTGCTCGACCCCTATCGCACGCTCGGCCGCATCAAAGCGGAGCAGGCCGTGGACCAGTCCAAGGCCCCGCTCGAGGTCGACGTCGTCGCGCTCGACTGGAAGTGGCTCTTCATCTATCCGGACTACGGCATCGCCACCGTCAACGATCTGGCAGCTCCCGTCGATCGTCCGATCAACTTCCGCATCACCGCCTCCTCGGTGATGAACTCGTTCTACATCCCCGCGCTCGCCGGCCAGATCTACGCGATGCCGGGCATGGAGACGAAGCTCCACGCGGTGGTGAACCATCCCGGCACCTACAAGGGCTTTTCGGCGAACTACAGCGGCGCCGGCTTCTCCGGCATGCACTTCAACTTCCAGGGCCTCGACGACAAGGGCTTTGACGCCTGGATCGCCAGCGCCAAGTCCGCCGGCGGCTCGCTCGGACGTGCCGAATATCTCCAGCTCGAAAAGCCCAGCCAGAACGAGCCGGTGCGGCGCTGGGGCACGATCGATTCCGATCTCTACCGCCTGATCCTCAACATGTGCGTCGAGACCGGCAAGATGTGCCAGAGCGAGATGATGGCGATCGACGCCAAGGGCGGCGCCGGCCATCAGGGCCTGAACAACACCCTGCCGCTCGCCTACGACAAGTACGCCCGCCGCGGCACCGCGCTCGGGCCCGAGCCGACCTTCGTCGCCGGCACCTGCACGCCGGATGCGCCGCAGGGCAAGACCACCGCCTCCATCACGGCGCCCGTCGACACCGCGCCGCTGCTCGGCGCCGGCCTGAAGCGGCCGACCTTCACGCCGCTCAAGTCCTCGTCCTTCTTCCTCGGACAGCGTCCGAAGTCAGACTCCTAAAGAGAGCTCGCATGTCTCCTGATCTTCTCAAGCTCATCTTCGGCCGGCTCGGCCTCGAGTCACTGCCATTGCACGAGCCGATCGTCGTCGGCACCTTCGTGGTGGTCGCGCTCGGCGGCGCCACGCTGCTCGGCGGCCTCACCTATTTCCGTCTCTGGGGCTACCTCTGGCGCGAATGGTTCACCACGGTGGACCACAAGCGCATCGGCATCATGTACATGATCCTCGGCATCGTGATGCTGCTGCGCGGCTTCGCGGACGCGCTGATGATGCGCGGCCAGCAGATGCTCGCGTTCGGCGGCTCCGAAGGCTATCTCAACGCCCATCACTACGACCAGGTCTTCACCGCCCACGGCGTGATCATGATCTTCTTCGTGGCGATGCCGCTGGTCACGGGCCTGATGAACTACGTCGTGCCGCTCCAGATCGGCGCGCGCGACGTGTCGTTCCCGTTCCTGAACAATTTCAGCTTCTGGATGACGGTCGGCGGCGCGGTGCTGGTGATGGCCTCGCTGTTCATCGGCGAATTCGCCCGCACCGGCTGGCTCGCCTATCCGCCGCTGTCGAACATCGGCTACAGCCCTGACGTCGGCGTCGACTATTACATCTGGGCGCTGCAGGTCGCCGGCGTCGGCACGACCTTATCCGGCATCAACCTGATCTGTACCATCGTCAAGCTGCGCTGCCCCGGCATGACCATGATGAAGATGCCGGTGTTCACCTGGACGTCGCTCTGCACCAACATCCTGATCGTCGCCTCCTTCCCCGTCCTGACCGTGGTGCTCGCGCTGCTCTCGCTCGATCGCTACGTCGGCACCAACTTCTTCACGAACGATTTCGGCGGCAGCCCGATGATGTACGTGAACCTGATCTGGATCTGGGGCCATCCCGAGGTCTACATCCTGGTTCTCCCCGCCTTCGGCATCTTCTCGGAAGTCACCTCGACCTTCTCCGGCAAGCGGCTGTTCGGCTACACCTCGATGGTCTACGCCACGGTCGTCATCACCATCCTGTCGTACCTGGTCTGGCTGCACCACTTCTTCACGATGGGCTCGGGCGCCAGCGTCAACTCGTTCTTCGGCATCACCACGATGATCATCTCGATCCCCACGGGCGCGAAGATGTTCAACTGGCTGTTCACGATGTATCGCGGCCGGATCCGCTACGAGCTGCCGATGATGTGGACGATCGCCTTCATGCTGACCTTCGTGCTCGGCGGCATGACCGGCGTTCTGCTCGCAGTGCCGCCGGCCGACTTCGTCCTGCACAACAGCCTGTTCCTGATCGCGCACTTCCACAACGTGATCATCGGCGGCGTGGTGTTCGGCGCCTTTGCCGGCATCAACTACTGGTTCCCGAAGGCTTTCGGCTTCAAGCTCGATGTCTTCTGGGGCAAGCTGTCGTTCTGGTTCTGGGTCGTCGGCTTCTACCTCGCCTTCATGCCGCTCTATGTGCTCGGCCTGATGGGCGTGACCCGCCGTCTGCGCGTGTTCGACGATCCCAGCCTCCAGATCTGGTTCGTCATCGCCGCGATCGGCGCCGGCCTCGTCTTCCTCGGCATTCTCAGCATGCTGATGCAGTTCGCGGTCAGCTTCCTGAAGCGCGAGCAGCTCAAGGACGTCACTGGCGATCCCTGGGATGCGCGCACGCTGGAATGGGCGACTTCCTCGCCGCCGCCGGACTACAACTTCGCCTTCACCCCCGTCGTTCACGACAATGACGCGTGGTGGGACATGAAGAAGCGCGGCTACCAGCGTCCGCTCACCGGGTTCAGGCCGATCCACATGCCCCGCAGCACCGGCACCGGCGTCATCCTCGCCGGCCTCGCCACCGCGATGGGATTCGGCCTGATCTGGTACATCTGGTGGCTGGCGGCTGCGAGCTTCATCGCGATGCTCGTCGTCGGGATCGGTCACACCTTCAACTATCACCGCGACTTCGACATTCCGGCCGACGACGTCATCCGGACCGAGGACGCGCGCACCAAGCTGCTCGCCGGAGTCAAGTAAATGACTGTCGCTCTCAATCCCTCGCAAACCGGCGAGCCGGTCTTCTATCTCGCCGACGAACATCCGCATCCGGAAGGCTACAGCACCTCGCTGGGCTTCTGGATCTACCTGATGAGCGACTGTCTCATCTTCGCGATGCTGTTCGCCGCCTTCGGCGTGCTCGGCGCCAACTACGCCGCCGGGCCCGCGCCGAAGGACCTGTTCGACCTGGACCTGGTCGCGGTGAACACCTCGATGCTGCTGCTGTCGTCGATCACCTACGGCTTCGCGATGCTGACCATGCAGCAGAACAAGATCGCCCAGACGCAGATGTGGCTGGCGATCACCGGCCTGTTCGGCCTCGCCTTCATCGGCATCGAGCTGACCGAGTTCGCCCACATGATCCATGAAGGCGCAACGCCCCAGCGCAGCGCCTTCCTGTCCGCCTTCTTCACCCTGGTCGGCACCCACGGCCTGCACGTCAGCTGCGGCCTGATCTGGCTGGTGACCCTGATGGTGCAGGTCTGGAAGTTCGGCCTGATCGAGGCCAACCGCCGCCGCCTGATGTGCCTGTCGATGTTCTGGCACTTCCTCGACGTGGTCTGGATCGGCGTCTTCACCTTCGTCTATCTCCTGGGAGTTCTGCGATGAACACCGATACCCACGCCGCCCACGGGGGCGATCATCACCACGGCGATGGTCACGCCCACGGCACGTTCTCGACCTATCTCCTCGGCTTCGTGCTCTCGGTCGTGCTCACCGCGATCCCGTTCTGGCTGGTGATGAGCGGCGCGCTGCCGAGCAAGCAGATCACCGCGCTGGTCATCATGGCCTTCGCGGTCGTGCAGATCGTGGTGCACATGATCTACTTCCTGCACATGAACACGAAATCCGAGAACGGCTGGAGCATGATGGCGCTGATCTTCACCATCGTCATGGTGGTGATCGCACTGTCCGGTTCGCTGTGGGTGATGAACCACCTCAACAGCAACATGATGCCGATCCACCAGATGAGCGGAATGAAGTGAACGAATTGGGGACCCTGACGAGCAAGACAGGATGGGCGCGCCGTAACGCTGCGCGCCCGTCCCTGTGGCTCACGGTCCTCTCGCTCACGGCCTTTGCAGTTCTGATCGCGCTCGGCGTCTGGCAGATCGAACGCCGCGCCTGGAAGCTGGCGCTGATCGACCGCGTCGAGCAGCGCGTCCATGCTCCGGCCCAGCCGATCCCCTCGCCCGCTTCGTGGCCTGCGGTCTCCACCGCAAGCGACGAATACAGGCACGTCACGGTCAGCGGCCGCTTCCTGCATGACCGCGAGACGCTGGTTCAGGCCGTCACCGAGGAAGGCCCCGGCTATTGGGTGCTGACGCCGCTCAAGCGCGACGACGGCACGCAGGTCCTGATCAACCGCGGCTTCGTGCCGCCCGAGCGGCGCGACGCATCGACACGCCGGGATGGCAATCCGGACGGCGCGGTCGTGATCACCGGCCTGCTCCGCATGACGGAGCCGAAAGGCGGCTTCCTCCGGAACAACGTTCCCCAGCACAACCGCTGGTATTCGCGGGATGTCGCCGCGATCGCGACGGCACGCGGCCTCCACGATGTCGCACCCTTCTTCGTCGATGCCGGTGCCGGATCACAAACCGCCCAAGGCCCCATCGATGGCCCCATCGGCGGATTGACCGTGATCCGCTTTCCCAATAACCACCTGATCTACGCACTGACGTGGTTTGCCCTGGCTTTCATGCTGGCCGGTAAACTTTTCGTCACATTCGGCGGCGGGCTGTTCCGCCGCGGGCGCTTCGTCCACGAACCGGCCGGCGGCTCCGATGCTGCCGCCCGCAGGACGGGATCAGATGCTGGAACGATCGTCGAACAGGCCTGACGACGGAAGAACGCCTCCCCAGGCGTTTGGCGAGCTCGCCGTCACACTGCAATCGCAGGCGGACGCGCGCAGCGAGCTGGTCGGCGCTACGCCGACCGACGACGAGACCAACCGCAAGAACATGGCGCTGCTGATCCAGCTGCGCTGGACCGCGGTGGTCGGCCAGATCGTGACCATCGGCGGCGTGCATTTCTGGCTCGGCATTCCCCTGCCGCTGGAGCGGATGGGCGCGGTGATCGGCGCGCTGGTGCTGCTCAACGTCTCGAGCCTGGTCTGGGTGCGCCATCGTGCCGCGATCTCCAACAACGAGCTGCTGGTCGCCCTGATGCTCGACGTCGCGGCACTGACCGCGCAGCTCTACCTCAGTGGCGGCGCCACCAATCCGTTCACCTCGCTATTCCTGCTCCAGGTGACGCTTGGCGCCGTGCTGCTCGATGCGCGCTCGACCTGGTCGCTGGTGGCGCTGACCTGCGCCAGCTTCGTCTGGCTGACGCTGGCGTACCGGCCGCTCGACCTGCCGCCGAACCCGATCAGCGAGACCTACAGCCTCACGGTAACAGGCATGCTCCTGGGCTTCGTGCTCAATGCCGTGCTGCTGGTCGTGTTCGTCACCCGCATCAACAGGAACCTGCGCGAGCGCGACGCGCATCTGGCGGCTCTGCGCCAGCATGCGGCCGAGCAGGACCATATCGTCCGCATGGGCCTGCTGGCATCGGGCGCGGCGCACGAGCTCGGCACCCCGCTGGCCTCGCTCTCGGTGATCCTCAGCGACTGGCGCCGCATGCCGGATCTCGCCGCCGATCAGGAGCTCGCGGAGGATCTCGCGGAGATGGAGACCTCGCTGCAACGCTGCAAGTCGATCGTCACAGGCATCCTGGTGTCGGCGGGCGAAGCGCGCGGCGAAGGGTCCTCGCCGACGACGGTGACGGCCTTCGTCACCGCGCTGGTCGATGAGTGGCGCAACGCCCGTTCGGCGCGCACGCTCTATTTCGTCAACACGTTCGGCGAGGACGTCGCGATCGTCTCCGACGTGGCGCTGAAGCAGGTCATCTTCAACGTGCTCGACAACGCCTATGAGGTCTCGCGCGAATGGGTGGAACTGCTGGCCGAGCGCGAGGGCGACAATCTCGTGCTGTCGATCAGCGATCGCGGCCCGGGCTTTGCGCCGGAGATGCTGGCGCAGCTCGGAAAACCCTACCACTCGAGCAAGGGCCGCGCCGGCGGCGGGCTCGGCCTGTTCCTGGTGGTCAACGTGGTACGCAAGTTAGGGGGCAGCGTGACCGCCGAGAACCACAGGAAGCGCGGCGCCACCGTCCGCCTCACCCTGCCGCTCGCAACGCTCGCGATCGGGGGCAGCTTTGACGCCTGACCGTTCGCTCATCGTCGTCGAGGACGACGAAGGCTTTGCGCGCACGCTGAAACGCTCGTTCGAGCGCCGCGGCTACGAGGTCGTGCTGGCCGGCTCGATCGAGGAGGTCCGGAAAGTGCTGGAGGAGCGATCCTTCGGCCACGCCGTCGTCGACCTCAAGCTCGGCGGCGCCTCGGGGCTAGCCTGCGTCGAGCTGCTGCACACCCACGATGAGGAGATGCTGATCGTGGTGCTGACCGGCTTTGCCAGCATCTCGACCGCCGTCGAGGCGATCAAGCTGGGCGCCTGCCACTATCTGGCAAAACCCTCCAACACCGACGACATCGAGGCCGCCTTCAACAAGGCCGAAGGCAATGCCGAAGTCGCGCTCGACGCGCGGCCGACCTCGATCAAGACGCTGGAATGGGAACGCATCCACCAGACCCTGATCGAGACGGATTTCAACATCTCGGAAGCCGCAAGGCGGCTCGGGATGCACCGGCGGACGCTGGCAAGGAAGCTCGAGAAGCGGCCGGTGAAGTGAGCGGTTCGCTGCGCGGGTGAAAAACACTCACCCGAGCTGATGACCTCGCGGCCATGCATCACTAGACTGAAGATCGGTTGCGGCGGCTGACAGCCGTCGTCGTGCTGCAACGGCTCAAGCGAGGAGACCGCCCCGTGACAATGCTCGTCGAGCGCAGCGAATCGTCTGCCGAGCCTTCACGCGCGCGCAGCCAGCGCGAGACCGAAACCGTCCAGTTCGCGCAGGCCGCACTCGCATCCGCCAAGCAGGAGGGCCTGCAACTGGCCGTGCGGGCGCGCTATGTCGCGCTTGCCATCATCGCTTGCCTGCTGCCGGCCATTAACCCGGCATGGGAGCAGCTCTACTACGTGGCGCTGCTGGGCCTGTTTGCGCTGATCGGCTGGGCCCAGGTCAGGGTTGGGCGGGTCGGCGTGTCGCGGTCGGAATTGGCGCTTTTGTTCTGCGACCTGGCGCTGCTCACCTTCGTCATCGTCGTCCCGAACCCCTTCGGCACGACGCACTGGCCGGTGGCGATGCAGTACCATTTCGGCAACTTCATCTACTTCTTCGTGCTGCTCTCGGGCGCCACGCTGGCCTATTCCTGGCGAACCGTGGTTGCGGTCGGAACATGGACCGCAGCGCTCTGGGTGATCGGCATGGCCTGGGTGTGGTGGCAACCTGATCGCGATCCCGCACTGACCGCCCGCATTGCGGACGCGGTGGGCAGCGATCACAGGCTGTTCGCGCTGATCTCGCCCGCTGCGATCGGATTCGGCCTCCGCATCCAGGAAATCGTCGTCTTCATGATCGTCGCCGTGACGCTGGCGCTCGCCGTCCGCCGCAGCAACGATCTGCTGATCCGGCATGCCGCGGTGGAACGGGAACGCGGCAATCTTGCGCGCTACTTTTCACCCAACGTCGTGACGGAATTGTCGAAGCACGACGAGCCACTGAAGCAGGTGCGCACGCAGGACGTCGCCGTGCTGTTCGTGGATATCGTCGGCTTCACGGCCTTTGCCGATGCGCGCACCCCGGAGGAGGTGGTGCGGACGTTGCGCGAATTCCACGGATTGATGGAGCGGGAGGTATTCCGTCACGACGGCACGTTGGACAAATATCTGGGTGACGGATTGATGGCCACATTCGGCACGCCCTTCGCCGGCACGCGTGACGCCAGCAACGCGCTGCGCTGTGCCCAGGCCATGATTGCGGCGGCGGACAGGTGGAGCGCGCAGCGAAGGGCATCCGGTGAGCCGCCGATGCACGTCAGCTTTGGCCTGCATTACGGGCCGGTGGTGCTCGGCGACATCGGGCACACCTGTCTGGAATTTGCCGTGATCGGCGCGACCGTCAACGCAGCAAGCCGTCTCGAAGCGCTGACGCGCACGCTCGACTGCGCGCTGGTGGCAAGCCACGATCTCGTCAGCCGCGCCATGCTGGAGCTCGGCAGCACAGCCGAGACATTTGCATCGTTGATCGCCCTGGATCCCCAAGCGATCCGCGGGCTGGAGCGGCCGATCGCGATCTGGACCCAGCCGCGCGCGGCGCCGTAGGGCGAGGCTCGACCGCCGTTGCATCACAAACAAAAAGCCCGGCCAAGCAGCCGGGCTTTTGATCTGTTGCGATCGACGCGACGAGAGGCTTACGCCGCCTCGTCGGCGACGGTGGTGTCGTCGCCATCGGTATCGTCGGCATCGCCCTCGGCATCCGCCTCGCCCTCGGCGGCTTCCGCCTTGGCGTTGCGGCGCGGGCTCTTGGCGAGCTGGGCCTCGATCTCCTTGACCGCTTCGGTCTCGGTCGAGTGCTGCACCACCGCGATCTCGCGGGAGAGACGATCGAGCGCGGCTTCATAGAGCTGGCGTTCGCTGTAGGACTGCTCAGGCTGCGACTCGGAGCGATAGAGGTCGCGCACGACTTCCGCGATCGCGACGATGTCGCCCGAATTGATCTTCGCTTCGTACTCCTGGGCGCGGCGCGACCACATGGTGCGCTTGACGCGGGCGCGGCCCTTGAGCGTCTCCAGCGCCTTCTTCACCAGCGCGGGCTCGGACAGCTTGCGCATGCCGACATTGGCGACCTTGGCGGTCGGCACGCGCAGCGTCATCTTGTCCTTGATGAAGTTGATGACGAACAGCTCGAGCTTCGCACCGGCGATCTCCTGCTCCTCGATGGCCAGGATCTGGCCGACGCCGTGAGCGGGATAGACGACGAATTCGTTGGCCTTGAAGCCCTGACGCTGGGTCACGACCTTCTTTTCCTCGACCTTCGGCGCAGCAGCCGCCGGCTTCACAGCCGGCTTGGCAGCGACAGGAGCCTTGGCAGCAGCAACAGGGGCCTTCGGCGCGACGGACTTGGCAGCGGGAGCCTTGGCAGCAGGCTTGGCAACGGTCGCTTTCGCGGCCGGTTTGGCAGTCTTGTTAGGCATTGCGCTTCTTTTGTTCTTCGAGGACTTTGCAGCCGGCGCCTTCGTCGCGGTCCGACCCTTGGATGCGCTACGGCTGGCCGCGGCGACTTTTTTGGCCTCCTTATGGGAAGCCCTCGCTGAAGTACTCTTTTTACGCGTTTTCTGTGACACAGCCTGCGCGCGGAAACTGCCACGCCCCTGTTCGACATTTGGTTTCACGGGAACCCAGAAGGGCCAACGGGGCTGACGGGGTTCGGCTTAATGTGCCCAATATAGCACATTTCCCGCAAAAATCAATGATTTAGGGGTCTTCAGGCCTGGTTTTCGGCGGTAACGCCGCTATTAGGGTTAAGTTTGCGGCCGAATTAGTCTCCGGAGCCGGGGTTCGGAGAAAAATATTTCTCGAACTTCCCCTCCATGCCGTCGAATTCCTTGGCGTCGGCAGGTGATTCTTTCTTCTGGGTGATGTTCGGCCAGCTCTTGGCGTAGTCGGCGTTGACCGACAGCCACTTTTCCAGGCCCGGTTCCGTGTCCGGCTTGATGGCGTCGGCCGGGCATTCCGGCTCGCACACGCCACAGTCGATGCATTCGTCGGGATGGATGACGAGCATGTTCTCGCCCTCGTAGAAACAGTCGACCGGGCAGACCTCGACGCAGTCGGTATACTTGCACTTGATGCAGGCTTCAGTGACGACGTAAGTCATCCAACGCTCCGAAAAGCTCTTTTAAAAGTCGCGGCTTGCGTAGCGCGGATGGCCCGGCGCCGCAAGGTCGGGGACGGTCGATCATGACGGCTTTGCGCGATTGATCGACCAAGAAATGAATTCAAAGCGCAATTAATTGCGCTTTCCTTCGCCGAGCTCGTCGTAGAGCACGCGCGCCGAGGCGGCATCGCCGCGGCGCTCGTTGAAGGCTATCACTTTCAACACGCGAATGGTGCGGTCGAGCGCGATGGTGAGCACGTCGCCGGCCTTGATCGCGTGGCCCGGCGAGGTCTCGCGCACGCCGTTGACGCGGACATGGCCGGACTCGACCAGCTCAGCCGCGGAGGTGCGCGCCTTCACCACCCGCGCGTGCCACAGCCATTTGTCGATGCGCTGCCGCTCGGTCGTGGGCTACTCCTTGCGCCCCGCGAGCTGCTCCTTCAGCGCAGCGAGCTTTGCGAAGGGCGAATTGGGATCGACCGGCCGATCGCGCTCGCGCGGGTTCGCGCTCGAGGCGTAGGGGCGCAGCGACGGCCCGCCCTGGCGGTCACGGCCCTTGTCACGGTCGCGGCCGCGATTGTCGCGGCCCTTGTCGCGATCGCCGCCGAACTTGCCCTTGTTGCGATCGCGATCCTTGTCGCGGTCCTTGCCCTGGAAGCTGCGGTTCTTGTCATCGCGCCCTTCGGGGCGCGGCGCGCCTTCGGCACCGCCTTCGCGGCTTTTGCGGAAGTCTCTGCCGCCATCCCTGCGACCGCCGTGACGATGGCGCTCGCCGCGCTTCTCGCCGTCGGCTGCTTGCGCTGCCTCGCCTTCCGCGGGCGCAGCACCCGCCTCGGCGCCCGCCTGCGGACGCGGCTGATGATGGTGACGCTGGTGACGATGACGCTCGTGGCGCGGCTTGCGATCCTCGTGACGGCCGCCGGGACGCCAGACCTCGACCAGCTCGGGCTCGGCGGGCGCGGCCTCGACAGGCGCGGCGGCATCGGGCGCGGCGGCGTCGGGCGATGCAGCGGCCTCGACCGCGGCAGCTTCAGCGGGAGCTGCCTCAAGGCCGGCAGCCTCCGCAGGCGCAGCGGCTTCCTCTTCGGCCGGCGGCGCGATGCCGGGAGCGTCTTCGGGCGTGACGGGAGCATCTAGCGATGCTTCGAGCACCGGCTCGTCCTGCGCGGGCTCGTCGTGCTGCTCCATGCCGGGCGCGTCTTCGACGGTGACTGCGACTGCAGCGGCTTCGATCGGCGTGTCTGCGAGGACAGCGTCCTCGACCGGTGTTTCGGTCGCAGGCGTCTCGGCGGGAGTCTCTGCGCTGGACGCTTCCGCAACGACCGCCACAGGCTTCGGCGGCAGCGGCGGGCGCTTCTCCATGCGATAGCCGAGCGCACGCAGCACCGAGGCGAAATCTTCGCCCGCGGAGCCCGTGAGCGAGGTCATCGCCTGCGTCACCACGAAGCTGCGGCCGTCGAACGCGCCGGCGGGCTTTTCGCCGGGGGAGTTATCACGCCAGGCCAGCGCCGGGCGGATCAGATCGGCAAGGCGCTCCAGAATGTCGACGCGCACGGCGCGCTCGCCGGCCTGCTTGTAGCCGAGCACGCGATAGGCATCGCGCGGCAGTTGCTTGTCGACCGGGAACGAGGTGCGGCCCGAAGATGCCAGATGCTGCGCGCCCGAGAGCGAGGACAGATCGACATTGTCCTGCTTCAGCGCCCACAGCAGCGCGGCCAGCGCACGCGCGGCGGGCTTCAAGAGGCCGGGGAAATAGAGGTGATAGGCGCCGAAGCGGACGCCGTATTTGCGCAAGGTCGCGCGCGAGGGCTGGTCGAGATCCTTCAGCTCGTTGGCGATCTTCGGACGCTCGAGCACGCCGAGCGCCTCGACGAGCTGATAGGCGATGCCGCGGGCAATGCCGGTAACGTCCTCGGCCTTGGAGAGCTCGAACATCGGCCCGAGCAACTTCTCGATATGCGTCTTGAGCCAGAGTTCGAGCCGCGCCTGCACCTTCTCGCGCGGGCTGCCGGTCAGGCGCTCGTCGGAGATGATGCGGATGCGCGGATGCAGCGCGTCCTCTGCAGCGGACAGTCGCGCCACGGCGTCGCCGGTCCAGCGGATGGTGCCTTCCGAGGTCAGCACGAACTGCTCGTCCGGCGCGTTGCCCAGTTTTTCGGCCCGCGCGTTGATCTCGCCGGCGAGCACCGCTTGGGCCGCAGCCTGCAAGGCTTTCGCATCGGAGCCGGCTTCCGCCGCATCCGGTGCAAAGGTGAAGCCATCGAGACGGCCGATGACATGGCCTTCGACGATGACTTCGCCGGTCTTGCCGATTTCAGTATTCAAGCTCGTGTTCTCCCGCAGGCGGCGCATCAATACACTGGT
Source organism: Bradyrhizobium sp. WSM2254 (assembly GCF_000472645.1). Taxonomy (NCBI): domain Bacteria; kingdom Pseudomonadati; phylum Pseudomonadota; class Alphaproteobacteria; order Hyphomicrobiales; family Nitrobacteraceae; genus Bradyrhizobium; species Bradyrhizobium sp. WSM2254. The sequence continues at coordinate 66,944 of NZ_AXAB01000024.1, forward strand.
CCGGCGATCAACGAAACGCTCAGTCAAGCGTTCATGGAGCGCATCCGATAATTTATTTTCGACCTCCCGCGTAATCCCCTGCCAGTGTTCGGGGTCCGCGAGCCAGTCCGGCCGGTTGGCGACGAAGGTCCAGGTGCGGATCTGCGCGATCCGGCCCGACAGCGTGTCGATATCGCCGTCGATGCGGTCGGCCTGGTCCACCTGGGCCGCGAACCAGGCATCTGGAATGCGGCCTTTCTGCATCAGGAAGCCGTACAGCGTGGTCACGAGCTCGCCATGGGCCGCCGGCGACAATTTTCGGTAATCGGGGACCTGGCAGGCCTCCCACAGCCGCTCCACGGCCAGCTTGCCATGTGCGGAATCGCGCACATCGGCGTCGCGGGCGACGTGGTCGAGCACGCGCATGTCTTCTGCAATGGGCGCCCGCGTCAGCGCCTCATGGCCGGGGGAGAGGTTCAGCGACACCTGGAGCGCGCCGAGCGAGGAGAAATCCAGCTTCGAATTGCGCCATTGCAGCATCTTCACGCTGTCGAAGGTGTGGTTCTGCAGCGCGTTGACGAGCTCGGGCTCGAACGGCGCGCAGCGGCCGGTGGTGCCGAACGTTCCATTCCGCGTGGCGCGGCCGGCGCGGCCGGCGATCTGCGCGAATTCGGACGGCGTCAGGCGGCGGAACTGGTAGCCGTCGAACTTGCGGTCGGAGGCGAAGGCGACGTGGTCGACGTCGAGATTGAGGCCCATGCCGACGGCGTCGGTGGCGACGAGATAGTCGACGTCACCGTTCTGGAACATCGACACCTGCGCATTTCTGGTGCGCGGACTGAGCGAGCCGAGCACGACAGCCGCGCCGCCATGCTGGCGGCGGATCAGCTCGGCGATGGCGTAGACCTCGTCGGCCGAGAACGCGACGATGGCGGTGCGGCGCGGCTGGCGGGTGATCTTGCGATCGCCGGCGAATTCCAGCTGCGACAGCCGCGGCCGCGTGATCATGGACACGCCGGGCAGGAGCCGCTCGATGATCGGGCGCATGGTCGCAGCGCCCAGCAGCAGCGTCTCGTCGCGGCCGCGGCGATTGAGGATGCGGTCGGTGAAGACGTGGCCGCGCTCCAAGTCAGACGCGATCTGGACCTCGTCCACGGCGAGGAAAGAGACGTCGAGATCCCTGGGCATCGCCTCGACGGTCGAGACCCAATAGCGCGGGTTCTTCGGCTTGATCTTCTCCTCGCCGGTGATCAGCGCGACGCTCTCCACGCCCTTGCGATCGACGATCTTGTTGTAGACCTCGCGCGCGAGCAGCCGCAGCGGCAGGCCGATCATGCCGGAGGGATGCGCGAGCATCCGCTCGATGGCGAGATGGGTCTTGCCGGTGTTGGTCGGCCCGAGCACCGCAGTGACGCCCGCGCCGGGTGCGCGCTCGGAGGCGAAGGGGGAAGGGGGAAAAGCCATTCTGTACGATTAGGTAGTGCCGATTGGGGCGAATGTCAGTGCTGTTTGGGGCGTGTCAGGGGCTGCCGCCTTTTCCGTCATCCTGAGGTGCGAGCCGCGCGGCGCGGCGCGCCGGGCGGAGAGCCTCGAAGGATGAACGGCCAAGGTGCCAGCCGGACGCACTCTCGCGACACCAGTCGGGCCCGTCGCCCTTCGAGGGCCGCTGAAGAAGCGGCCACCTCAGGGTGACGGGAGTGGGACCGGCTCCTCAAAACCTCGCGCAACTGTCTCACTTTGCGACGCTTTTCCCTGTGTCCTTAAGTATCGGAACGACTCTAGAACGAATCGCGGCCGAATCGCTGACTCCCCATTGAGTCCTGTTCCGTTCACGCAACATGTCGCGGCGCCCTGTGTTTGATTGCACTAGATGGAGTTTTGGGCTGCCGCACAAGCGACACTTCGGTGGCGAGTTCCTTAAAATTGGGGACGGCGCGGAGTCGAATCAGAATCGGGGCGGAGTCAAATGGATTCACTGGCCTCGTCATGCGCGGGCCTGACCCGCGCATCCATCGACGGAAGAGCTTTTCCGAAGCGGGATGGATGGCCGGGTCAGGCCCGGCCATGACGGGCATGCCCCCCAAACTCATTTTCGCGAAAACAACCCCATGCACAGTAGAAACGGCGCTCGGGCGAATGGCGGGGTGACGGCGGGTAAGGTGTTGAGGTTGTGCGCCGAATGCCTCCGCCGGTCATTCCGGGGCGCGACGCAGTCGCGAACCCGGAATCCATCAGGCCGCAGGGCCTATCTCACGATGGATTCTCAGGTGCGCAATTGCGCACCGTAGTTCGCGCCAAGGGGCGCGCCCCGGAATGACGGAGGGATCGTAGCCCGTATGGAGCGGGGCGGAATACGGGGAGCCAAGGCGAAGAGCCCCGGATTGCGCTGCGCTCCATCCGGGCTACGGCAGCGCGGCCGTTACTGCGTCTTCGCAACCCGCGGCGGCTGGGCTGATGTGATGAAGCTAGTCGCTTCCAGCATCGCGGGGCCGAGCGGCGTCGGCACTTTCAGCCAGAACGGGACCAGGATGCGCGTGCCGGCGACGGGGGCGAAGGCGATCTCGATGTTGCGCTGGGCGGCGAGGTATTTGATCACGGGGCGGTCGGGGATGTAGCCCGCCACGGGCACGAAATAGAGCGCGCAGACGACGACCGGGCCGTGATAGCCCTTCTCCGCCTTCACATTCTCCATGCGCTTGAAATCGAGCTTGAGGTCGTAGCGCATGCGGCCGTCGAACACGGGCGCGCCGTTGTGGCAGGCGTCCGGCGTCACGGGGTCGCCGGTGCCGGGCACGCGCAACAGCGAAGCCGTCATCGGATCCCAGACGCCGCGGCGATGCGCGTCGGTGACGAGGATGCGGTCGGGATCGACCGGCGGCTCCGGCACGATGCCGAACTCCTTCACATTGCCCTTGTCGAGCGTGATGTGGATCTCTTCGGTCTTCTTCGAGGTGGTGGTGGAGGCCTGGTAGCCGGTCGCAACCAGCGCGCCGTTGACGACCCGCCCTTGGCTGGCGCCGGTGCCGGACCCGCCCGCGAAGGACTTCAGCAGCCCCGTGGTGCCGCCGGAGGCGGCCGCGGCGAACACGTCGTCCTGGATGTCGATGTTCCAGGCGCCCCTGCCGACCGGAATGCCGGCCAGCGTCGCCTCATACTGCGCCTCGAGCTTGCCTTGCGCCGCCGCCGGCTTCGCCTCCCAGGCGAAGACCAGCCCGCACAGGGCCGCCATGGCCAGCCGGGCGGCAAACCGCGGACTAGCGATGCGCGGCTTGGGCGCAAATCGGGGGAAAATGAGCACGAAACAATCCAATCGGGGCGCGACGGTTGTTATTTAAGCCAAAAACCGCGGCAAACAATGTGTCCGGGCGTATCAGGCGCGGAACTCCACCGGAGTCTTCCGGTGCGAATACGCCCTTTATGTGATGGTAAGGCACTTCAAACATTGCCGTTTTGGTGATCTGGGCGGTAATCCTGTGCCAGCACTCCGCCGTTATGCCCCGGCTTGACCGGGGCATCCAGTACGCCGCAGCCCCTCGACTCCGGCCGCGCCGTCACGGAATACTGGATCGCCCGGCCAAGCCGGGCGATGACACCTATTGTGGGGCATGGCGCGGGGCCCAAAACCCCGCCCCAAAAACTTGACGTCCCGCCGCTTCCCCCCTATACGTCCGCCGCTCCCTGCAAGGACAGAGAATTTGCCCCCGTGGCGCCCCGAATGGCGGCCGCAAATCGTTGGGGGCTTAGATTGAGGAATTGTGACATGTCTCGCCGCTGCGAACTGACGGCCAAGGGCCCCCTCGTCGGCCACAAGGTCAGCCACTCCAACATCAAGACCAAGCGCCGCTTCCTGCCGAACCTCGTCAACGTGACGTTCATCAGCGAAGCCCTGGAGCGCAACGTGCGCCTGCGCGTCTCGACCAATGCGGTCAAGAGCGTGGACCACAATGGCGGCCTGGACGCCTTCCTGCTCAAGGCCAGCGCCGACGCCCTGTCGCCGCGCGCCCTCGAGCTGAAGCGCGCCATCCAGAAGAAGGTCGGCGACACCGCGCCGGTCAAGAAGGCCAGCTAAGCGATTTTTTCGAATTGGGCGGGGGCTAAGTAGCGTCGCGTGGCGTAGGCTTAGCCAAGTAGAGTTTTGTGTAGCGGCCGGATCGGAAGATCCGGCCGCTTTTGTTTTTGGGATTCGAATGGCGAAGTGCTGGCGACGAGCGGAGCGTTGCTGGCAGATCGCGGCCGAGGTCGGCATCTTACCTCGCGTTCCAGGGCTATCTCTCGCTCGAACAACGTACTGTTTGATCGCGCCGCAACCCCTCAAACATAGTGCTTCACGATCTCGTCGAGGATGGCCGGGCTGTAAAATCGCTGCTTTGAGCTTTTCTTGTTCCGTGGATCGAGCAGACGGACGCGACAAAACCGCGGATCGTCCTCGAGGGGTCTGCGCAGCTTGTGAAATCGCTCGTTCTCTTTGAAGTTGGGTGTCTTCCGTAGCGCCTTGCAGAGCGTCCGGTAGTCCCACGGGTAGCGCTTCAGCATGTCCTCCTCGCTCAACGTCACCCGAATGGCATTGGGGTCGTTGGGGGAGACGATGACCGGCATCGCCTGCGCGTTGGAGTTCCGGACGAACCTCAGCTCGACCTCCACGCCGACGTTGAAGGGCTTGGCAGCCTCGAAGGGAAATTTCCGCTCCTGATCGGCCAACAGCTTTGCGAGCTTGCCAGCGGCGCCTTTGGTGTCGTCACCGAAGACCGTCTGTATGACTCCGGCCGGTGTCTCGAAGGCGACGGGCATCAGCGCGAACTGGTACTGTGACAGGTCGCAATCAAACCATTTCCTTGCAGCGAAAGCGAAGTTGCGCAGCGCGGCGGCGCCGACCTCCTGCACCCTCTTATGCAGGTCTCGGCCCACGTTGTGGAAGTGGATCGCGTTGTCCCTGATCTCCATCAGGAGCGAGATGTTCTCGATAGCGTGGTCATCAATCGAGTCCTGCGCGTACTGCCTCACGATGTTCGCCCCGGGCAGCACGCCGATGGTCATCGTGTTGCCGGCCCGGTTCTTTTTCGGGGCGAGCCTCTTGCCCTTGCCTGTCTTCGTGACCTTGGGCTCCCATACCTCGATAGAGCGGAGCTTGTTCCGGTTGGCCTTGAGGATGCGCGCCTTGAGCAGGAGTTCCCACGCATTCAGCATCAGGATCGCAAAGGTTTCCTCCCGGTACTTGAAGCCCGGTTTGTTGTAGACCTCGATTGCCGCAACGGCGGCTTGGGTCGCTTTCTCGACAAGGTATCCATAGCGAGGGCGGCGCATGGTAAAACGAATCGGTTAGGTTGCACTGCCCGATACTATCGATTCGAACGCGCGTCGGAGACCGTGAATCTACGGTCGTGCTCTCGGATCTAGCTGGCTAGCTCTGCAACTTCTTCAACACCATCTCGGCGTCGCCGCGCACCATCGCCGCTCGAATTTCGAAGGGCGAGCCGAATACCTGTTGATGAACAAGGGAGACAAAAGCACCAAGGTCTTTCCAAAACTGCTCCCATTCGGCCCAACTCGCGGCGCCAAGTGGCTTACCCGCTTTAACGGTCTCACGGTCAGCATGGGCGGTCAATTTGTTGCGCGCCGGTTCGAGGCGATCTCGATGCTTTTCCATGCTGGCTTGAAGATCGGTGAGCTGCTTGTGCAGTGCCTTATTTCTCGCGAAGACGTTCGCGAAAAGTCCGACCACGAAATTCTCACGGCGGCCGTCGATCCACGGATCAGTGATCCGGCAAGCAGCTAGAACTATGAACTCCGCAAAAACCAGCGCCAAATCTTCAAAGAAGAGCGGTGCAACAGACTGCATAGCGGCTCGTTCCGCCTCGCTACTCTCGGCGAAGAATCGGCGCGCGTATTCGTAGACCGATCGGATGTAGACGCAATGATCCGCAAAATTCCTCACCTCCTCGGCTGACACGAAGGCGGACCTAGCGCGTTCGACATTCTTGCCGATGATCTCCACTCTTAAGTAGCCGACAAAAAGGATTGCGACGTTGTGATTGGTGAAAATGAAACAGTGCCAATCGTCAGGCTCCGGTTTCCACCAAAATAAGGAGTTGTGTCTTTCAGACAGATACGACGCCTTCGCCAAGACTTTTGTGAAATCGCTTCCCAGCGAGCGAACGAGAACGGGGTAGTCGGCAATCATGCTCCGCAACCTTCCGACCTGCACACTGCTTCTTCAGCTCTTCAATGTCCTGATCTCGGATTATAGGCCGGAATTTTTTGAGAAGATGCTCGGGAAAGGAGACCTGCTGGCGAACTACTCTCGTTCAGTCTTCAAAAAAACCGGCCGTAAAGAGGTAACGCACGCTGTTTGGCAGGAAAACGTCGGACATTTTCAGATCAATCATTGGTTCAACCTCCGCCCGCACCCTTCGTTCGGTAGTCCATTCGATGGCTCGACCACCATTTACGAAATCGTGGCGAACGATTTCGATCTCGCCAGCCAAAAACGAGTTATGGAGAGTTGGATCTGGGGAGAACCTGGCAACGGAGACCATCCATAGCTGGGCTTCATCGTCACCCGCGGTAGTGGTGCCCTGCGATCCCAAGGCCGGCACGGCGACGCCACCCGTAAACCAGCACCGCGCGCGTGTTAACCTTGCATTAACCAACGCACCCTAGCCTGCGGTAATCGTCCAGCCATCATTAGCCCGAAATGCCTCCCCGGTTCGCTCCAGGAGAAGCGCCGATGTGCGTTGCGTTGTTGACGTATGCCGATCTCAGTGCCCGCCTCGCTATCTCGCGTGAGGCCGCGCGTTCGCTGGCGAGACGTCGTCGGTTGCCGCGCTCGCGCTCCGATGATGGCAAAGCCCTGGTGAGCGTTGATCTCTCCGAGCTCCGGTACACGCCCCGCCCACGACGTGCCCGCCGGGCAGACCCCATCGATGTTTCCATGGCAAGGATCGAGGCCGTCAAGACCGAGGTCTTCAAGGCGGAGATCGCGCGGCTCGAAGACGTCGCAACCGCCTACAGGGCGGTGTTCGAGCGCGAGCGGGAGCGCGCCGAGCGCCTCGCCGTGGAGCTGCAGCAGGCGAGCGCCGAGGCGACGGCAGCCAATGCGTGGGCGGCACGACTGGAAGACGAAATGGCGGCGCTGCGGACCGAACGCCGCCCTGGCGGCTCGTTCGTGGGACACGCCGCGCTTCGCCTGGGACATCTGGCCGCTTCGATCGTGCAAGCAGACCGCATGGCCCGCAGGTAGCACTGGAAATTTACTTTAATCCCCGGCTTGCCGGAGCAATCGCGAGGGAAGAATGACTGGCACCACCGATATCCATGAAATGAAGGCCCGCATCGTCGTATTCGGCGTCGGCGGCGCCGGCGGCAACGCCGTCAACAACATGATCACGGCCGGGCTGCAAGGGGTCGAGTTCGTGGTCGCCAACACCGACGCGCAGGCGCTGGCGATGTCGAAGGCGAAGCGCCTCATCCAGCTCGGCACAACGGTCACCGCAGGCCTCGGCGCCGGCTCGCAGCCGGAACTGGGACGCGCCGCAGCCGAAGAGGCGATCGACAGCATCCGCGATCAGTTGACCGGCGCGCACATGGTGTTCGTGACGGCCGGCATGGGCGGCGGCACCGGCACCGGGGCTGCACCCATCGTTGCCAGAACCGCACGCGAGCTCGGCATCCTCACCATCGGCGTGGTCACCAAGCCGTTCTACTTCGAGGGCCAGCGCCGCATGCGCTTTGCCGAAGCCGGCATCGAGGAGCTGCTGAAGACGGTCGACACCCTCTTGATCATCCCGAACCAGAACCTGTTCCGGGTGGCCAGCGAGAAGACCACGTTCGCCGATGCCTTCGCCCTTGCCGACCAGGTGCTCTATTCGGGCGTGGCCTGCATCAGCGACCTCATCGTCAAGGAAGGTCTGATCAATCTCGATTTTGCCGACGTCCTCTCCGTCATGAAGGAGAAGGGCAAGGCGATGATGGGACGGGGCGAGGCTTCCGGCGAGAAGCGCGTGCTCGCCGCCGCCGTGGCCGCGATCTCCAATCCGCTGATCGAGAATCCCTCGATCAAGCGTGCCAGTGGCCTCATCATCTCCATCACCGGCGGCAGGGATCTCATGCTGTACGAGGTCGACGAAGCCGCGACCCGCATTCGCGACGAGGCCGATCCGGACGCCAACATCATCGTCGGTGCGTCGTTTGACGAAAGCCTCGAAGGCATCGTCCGCGTCTCGGTGGTTGCGACCGGAATCGATAATCTCGATCCGGCGCAGCAGGCGCTACCGGTGGAAACCGCCCTCACGCAGCTCGCCGGCAGGCTGCGCAACGACGGCCGTCGCATCGCCGATCGCATCGAGCGCAGTGCTACCCTGCCGCAAGTGGAAAGCCCGCCGCTCCGCCCGCAGCCGCACCACCCCGTGGGGCCACCGGCAAGGCCGGGTCTGGACTATGCGCGGCAGGCGGCGCTTCAGCCGCTCGATCCTTACGGCCGCGCCCCTGCGCGCAATGCGCCCGACGAGGCCGTTCTCGATATCCCGGCCTTCCTGCGCCGCGCCGCCAACTGAGCGGTGGCCCAACAATAGATCGTCATCCCAGGGCGCGACGAAGTCGCGAGCCCGGGATCCATTTGGCCGCAGTGACTGTTGAGGGATGGATTCCGGGTTCGCGCCAAGAGGCGCGCCCCGGAATGACGGCGTAGAGCGTGCGCAGCGTGCCGGGGCTTCAAGCCGCCGTGCTGCGCGGGCTCTCAGCGGTGTCCTTCTTGTCCGTCTCCCTGTCGCGGGACAGCCACGCCGGAAAACGAAGCAGGCGCTCGTTGGTGTCCTTTGGCAGCTCGATGGGCGGCGCTTCAATGGCCGAACTCGGCAGGTCCAGCGCTGCCTGTCCGGTTCGCACCGCATCCGCGCGCTGATCCAGTTCGCGGAGCAGGGGGTCGAGCACGCTGTCGATCTCGGTCGCCACCGACACCAGGAAACTATTGAGCTCGCGCGCCTCGGGCACAACCGCCGCAGCCTGCTCGATCGCCCTCGAGAGACCATCGACGACAGGCGCAAACGCGCCGGCGGCTTGCTTGATTCGCGTCTTGATCGCTTCGACCTCGCTCAAGACGCGCTCACGCTCACGCCTTTTCTTTTCCTCCGAAAGACGGGCTTCAATTTCGGCGATCTGGGCCGTCAGGGTCGTGGCTTCGGATGCGAGCGCATCTCGTCTTCCGCGCGCGCGCTCGAGATCGCGGCTGAGATTGTCCACTAAGTCGTCCTTTCCGAACATGGCTTTGCTCCGTAGGACAGGCGCTTTGCCCTGTAGGACGGCCTTGGCGCGAACCGCCAGCCTCGCCACCGACCGGATGGCCGGATCGGCCGAAACAGGCATCAGCCTCGGTCGCGTCACATGGGCCGACATGGTGATCCCCCCATCGTCAACATTAGGCAACCGCATGGTTAACAGACGGTTAATGTCAACAGACGATGCGGCCATGGGGCGTGACGGCACCGGCAACGAGATCCCGAAGAACATCTCCAACGTCCTGAAGCTCTATCGCTGCCTGCGCAAAACAGACCGACAGGACGCAGCCTCGTAAGCCCGCCTCCCCTACCCCCGAAAATCAATGCTCCGCAGCACGATCCCTGGCGGGGTGCCCTCGAACTCGGTCGCGCGGTACTTGCTCGCGGCGCGGGCCTCGATGCGGTCGCGCAGGCGGGTGAACTGGGCTTCGCGCTGCTCGGGCCGAGCCTGCGGGCCGCGCTCGAGATAGTCCATCGCGGAGGTCGAGATCGCGCATGCGATCTCCTTCGATCCGTCCTGCATCAGGAACTGGACGATGCCCCGGTCCTGTTCGTAGCCGACGAAGCGGCTGCTCGTGAGTGTCATGGCTTACTCCCTTACGCGATTGCGCCCTGGCGCGGTTGGCGCGTGGTTCGGCGCCGCCGCCCGTGAATTCTCTGACGTCGGCCCGGCCTGGTGCGCAATTGCGCACGGGGGGCCGGGGCCCATAAGTCCGGTCAGCGTTGTGGAGGCACGCTGTGGCCGCGTTCATTCACAATAACTCGGTTCGGTGGTTATGGGTCCTGGCTTTCGCCAGGACGACACCTGTGTTCCAGGTGCGCACCGTCGCTGCCGCGCTCCGGCCGGGATGGCCTTCAGCTGTCGCCACTGAGCCTGGCGAAATCGTCGAACAGGGCCGTCACCAGCGCGCGGTGGCGGGTGTCCTCGGTGGAGAGGCTGGCGGCATAGAGGTTGAGCAAATAGCGCGCCTTCACCGCGGCCTCGGGCCACGAGGTGGCGGGCACGGTCATCAGGCGGTTCTCGAGATCGGCCTCGCGCTCGCGCAGCTCCCGGACATTGTTCTCGACCTCGGCCAGCGCGCGGCGCAAATCGGTTGCCTTCTGGGCGGCCATGCCGCGATGCCTGTCGAGATCCACCGGGACGTCAGTCATGGGCGACACTCTGGGCGACGCTCGCCGGCGCGGCCTGCGCATCCGCGGCTTGCGCGTCCGCAAGGTCGACCGAGCCGATCGACAACATTTCCGTCACACCGCCGCGCCCGCCTTCGGCCGGCACGGTGATCATGGTGGCGATGCGGCGCCAGCACGGGAATGACAGGCCCTCGATCATCTCCTCGTCGGTGACGACGTCATAGCCGCCCGCGGGCAGCAACCGGTCGATGCCGTTGATGCGGAACGGATGCCTGAAGGTGACGGTTTCTCGGCGCGAACGGATGGTCATGGACGCCTGCCTTTCTGCGAGCGGAGCCCCAACCGACACCGGCTTGCCGTGAGCATGCGCTCCCAGGGCGGCAATAGCCAGCACTATCGTCGCCGCGGCACGCGCGGCTAAGGCTGCGGGCTACGCGCGGCGTTTTAGTCCTCGCTATTGGGGTGGGGCGGGCGTAGGCTCGCTCCTATCACCGCACTTCCTGCAACGGCATCGACCGGTGACTGAGGGTCACGTGCGCTCCCGCCGCTAGACCAGCTATCAGGGCATGGTGTTGTCATGCTCTGCAGGAGCGTGCGATGTCGCGGTTTCGCGTCTCGGAATGGATCGTTCCACAGGTCGACGTCGCGCTGTTCCTTCTGCTTCTGGTCTGCGCGGCGGCCATCCTCAATGGCTAGGACAATGCGCGTGCCCTATCTGGTCAGCGGTACCAACGAATATGGCTGCTCCAATCTCGGCCGCGGCAGCGCCACCGTCGCGCTGCGGCTGGCGCGGAAGCTGCTGCGCGAGGGCTACATGGACGTGCGCGTCTGCACGCCGCGCGGACGCGTGCTGCAATCCGACGAACTGGACGAACTCAAACCCCCACAGGAGATCGACGCCATGGCCAAGGGACAGCAACGCGGCAATCGCGAGACCAAGAAGCCGAAGAAGGACAAGACCAAGATCATCGCAGCAGCGCCGAGCCGCAAGGACGTGGCCTGGCAGCCGGACTTCGGACCGGGAAAGAAGAAGTAGGCGGCAGCAAGCGCCGGCGATTACCCTCCCCTGGAGGGCAGGGTAATCGCGTGTGACTCTTTGGCAGGGCCTGAGCGCGCGCCTCGTCCTTCGAGACGACCGCTCCGCGGTCTCCTCAGGATGAGGCTAAGCGGCATCTTTGCCGGTTGAAATTGCTGCCGCGCCTTCCGTCCTCATCCTGAGGGCCCGCCAAAGGCGGGCGTCTCGAAGGATGGGCCGCAGAGCAATTGCCTTAGATGCGATTGCCCTGGAGGGTAGCAACCCCCACCGTCTCCTCGCCGTCGCGCTTTTTTGCTATACTCGCCCCGGTAGCATTACCGGGAGGGGCCGACCTGTGGAGCACGAGCGCAAGATCGAAGCGAAGACCGAACCCAAGAGCGAACCGAAGAGCGAACCGAAGAACCTCGTCATCTGCTGCGACGGCACCGGCAACGAGATCAGCGAGAACATCTCCAACGTCCTCAAGCTCTATCGCTGCCTGCGCAAGACCGACAAGACGTCGCCGCGGCAGATGGTGTTCTACGATCCCGGCGTCGGCACGGTGACGGAGCCGACGACGTGGCACCGCCTCAAGGCCAACGTCAATCTGGTGCTGGGGCTCGCCACCGGCTACGGGCTCGATGACAACGTGCTGTCAGCCTATTGCTTCCTGGTCGAGCACTACGCGCCCGGCGACAAGATCTACCTGTTCGGTTTTTCGCGCGGGGCTTACACAGTTCGCGTGCTGGCGGGGCTGATCCACAAGATCGGGCTGATCTCGCCGGAGCAGGCGAACCTCGCAGGAAGCGGCCTCGTCGCCTACAAGCAATATTCCGGCACCGGGCGCGGCAACGACATCTCCGACCTCCAGGACATCGCGACCGACGAGAGCGGGCCGCTGCCGCAGGACAAGTTCGACCTCGCCGCGCAATTCGCGCGCATCACCTCGACGCGCTGGCCGACCATCCACTTCATCGGCGTCTGGGACACGGTGGCGAGCGTGATCGTGCCGCGGCGCGACAATTTCTTCTTCGTGATCAGCCTGGAGGAGCTCGCCTTCACGCTGCGCAATCCGAGCGTCAAAATCTTCCGGCAGGCGATCGCGATCGACGAGCGGCGCTGCATGTTCCGCCTCAAGCAGTACAAGGAGCCGCAGGACTATTGGAGCAACCGCTACGTGCCCGACGAGAAGAAGGTGCCGCAGGACATCCTGCAGGTGTGGTTCGCCGGCGTGCATTGCGACGTCGGCGGCGGCTATCCGGAGGCCGAAAGCGGGGAATCCAAATACCCGCTGATCTGGATGATTGAGGAGGCCGAGAAGGCCGGGCTGAACTTCAACCCGCGCACCGTCAACCAGCTCGCCTGGGGCGTCCAGCGCAAGAACTCGCCGTTCCAGTATGTCGCCCCCGCCTACACCGGCAAGACCGGCGAATTGCACAATTCGATGACGGCGGCCTGGCGGCTGCTGGAGTATTTGCCGAAGAGCGCGAAGTACAAGGAATGGCCGGAGCGGAAGGTGTCTCTCGGTTTCTACATCCCCGATTGCGAGCCGCGCCTGATCCCCGAAGGCGCGCATGTGCACGAGAGCGTGGTGAAGCGGATGGCGGTGGAGCCGGACTACCGGCCGGTGAATTTGCCGAAGACGTACGAGACGGTACCGATGCCGGTGCCGCCGCATGTGGGGGTGGCGGCGGAGGCGGATGAGATGGTGACTGGGTGAGGTGATGCCGGCGCCATACGCGCGTCATTGCGAGGAGCCCTTGCGACGAAGCAATCCAGAATCCCTCCGCGGCAAGATTCTGGATTGCTTCGCTTCCGCTCGCAATGAGGGTGATGGAGGCAGGGGCGCGCGACACCTTCTGCCGTCGTCCCGGCGAAGGCCGGGACCCATAACCCCAGGGTGAAGTTTGGCGAAGACTCGTCGTTCGGGACTGCCACCTTCCACAGCCGAGAAATCACGCGGTATGGGTCCCGGCCTTCGCCGGGACGACGGCGGAGCTTGAGGCAACGCCGTCGCACCCCGCTACCGCCGCTTTCTCCATTCGCCGCTACTTTTCATTAAAATTCTCGCGCCGACCTTAGTCGGATCGCATGATCTCCGGTCGATCATCGGAGCCTACCACCGCGCTATCCGCGGAATTGGAGGAGATGTGCCAATGCATCCGCGAAGGTTCGCCCGTGTGAAGCCCGCAGGACTGGTGTCGCGCCAGGCCAAGATCATCACCGACCCGCGCGCGCCGGTGATCCCCTGCACGCTGATCGACTATTCGCCCGGCGGCGCCTGCGTCGATCTCGGCGGCCAGGTGAGCATCCCCGACAGGTTCGAGCTGCTGCACGTCAACACCAAGAAGCGCTGCCGCATCGCCTGGAAGCGCGGCACGCGGGTGGGCGTGGTGTTTTGAGAGGGATCGCATTCAGCCGTCTAGACTGAACGCCCGCCGCGCCCCCATCGTCGTCCTGGCGAAAGCCAGGACTCATAACCACAGGGAGCAGTTTGGCGACGACTGGTTGTTCGGTACGCCTGCCGTCCGCAATCGATAGACCTCGCGGTATGGGTCCCGGCATGCGCCGGGACGACAGCGAAATGTTGGGCGCGCTTCGCCCCTGACCCCGCCTACTTCCGCATCCGCGCCTTCGCGCCCGCGACGATCTGCATGGCGACGCCGGCGATCCAGCCGAACAGGACGAGCCAGGTCCAGACCATATGCGGATCGAGCCGCAGCACGATGACGGCGACCGAGGCGAGCGCGGTGAGCGTGGCGCAGAGCGTGCCGGCGGAGCTCAAGAATTCCGCGGCGTCGATGGCGCTGTGCGCCTCGTCGAAGGGCAGCTGCGGCGTGTCGATGCCGAGATAGAAACCGACCGCACCGAGCCCCATCATCAGCGCCAGGAACCCCTGCGTGGTGAGCGGAGCGATCGCCGATCCGACATAGGCGCCGACGAACAGCCCGCACGCGGCCCCCGCCATCGCGAGGCCCATGCGCTCCAGCACGTGAGCGGCGTTGCGAACACGAAAACGCATGGCGGGCCTCCGTGAGGCATTGAACGTGGAAAGGTTAGGCCAGTTTTGCGGGGGGTGGAAGCTGAGGGAGGTTACGGATGCGTGAGGGGCGGCCGCGATCCCGCAACTAACCTATGGAGTTACTCCCTATGGTTATGCCGTCGTCCTCGCGGCTCACCTCGCCCCGAACGTCGTCTTGCCGAACAGCGCCTTCTGCGTCGACGGCTGCGAGCGCCAGTATTGCGGTGGGGCTTCGACCTCGCCGCCGAGCTCGGCGGCGGCGTGCCAGCCCCAGCGCGGGTCGTAGAGCATGCCGCGGCCGAGCGCGATCATGTCGGCCTTGCCGGAGGCGACGATCTCCTCGGCGTGCTTGGCATCGGAAATCATGCCGACGGCGATGGTGGGCAGTCCCGTCTCACGGCGAATGGCGTCTGCGAACTGCACCTGATAGCCGGGGCCGAGCGGAATCTTCTGCAGCGGCGAGACGCCGCCGGAGGAGGCATCGATCCAGTCGATGCCGCGCGCCTTCAGCGCGCTGGCGAATTCGAGGGTCTGCGCCAGATCCCAGCCGCCCTCGACCCAGTCGGTCGACGACACCCGCATGCCGATCGGCTTGTCGTGCGGGAAGGCGGCGCGCACCGCGTCGTAGATCTCGAGCGGGAAGCGCATGCGGTTTGCGAGCGAACCGCCATACTCGTCGGTACGCCGGTTTGAGATCGGCGACAGGAACTGATGCATCAGATAGCCGTGCGCGCCGTGCAGCTCGATGGCGTCGATGCCGATGCGCTCGGCGCGTTGCGCAGCCTCGACGAAGGCCTCGCGGATGCGCGTCAAGCCCGCGGCATCGAGCGCCAGCGGCGCGGCCTCGCCCTCCTTGTGCGGCAGCGCGCTCGGGGCCACCGTCTGCCAGCCGCCTTCACTGACCGGGATCAGCTGGCCGCCGTCCCAGGGCCGCGCGCTGGAGGCCTTGCGGCCGGCATGGGCGAGCTGCATCGCGACCGCGGTGGAGGAATGCTTGCGCACGGAGGCGAGGATCTGCTTCAGCGCGGCTTCGCTGGCGTCGCTGTAGAGCCCGAGGCAGCCCGGCGTGATGCGGCCGATCGCCTCGACATGGGTCGCCTCGATGCAGAACATCGACGCGCCCGACAGCGAAAGATTGTTGATGTGGGTGAAGTGCCAGTCGGTCGGAACGCCGTCCTCGGCCGAATACTGGCACATCGGCGACACCACGACGCGGTTCTTCAACGTCAGGCCGCGCAGCTTGATCGGGGAAAACAGGGCGCTCATGCGGGGGAGTTCCGGGGATGAGAGGGGAGATTAAGGGGAGTGTAGTGAGGGATGCGCGGATTTCCAGCGGCGTGGCAAGCATGCCCGCCAGCGAGGCCATGCATTGCGCGCGTCATATGATCACGGGATCGTGCCGCGATCTCCGCCGTCGTCCCTGCGAACGCAGGGACCCATAACCCCAGGGAGAGGTTTGACGAAGACTGGTGGTTCGGGACTTCTACCATCCGCAATCGATAAATCACGCGGTATGGGTCCCTGCGTTCGCAGGGACGACAAAGGCCCCTACTCAAGTTCCTCGAACTGGCCCGCCCTGGGCTTGCCCATGCGGATGCGGCCGTCGGGCAGCAGCTCGCCGTCGGCCTCGGCGGAAAACTGGATGGTGGTGCGGCCGTCCTTCATCGCTGTCGCCTTGCCGAGCGGCCCGAGCTTGTCTGCGAGCGCGGCGTCGTCGAGCACGAACACGCGGTAGTCGGTGAGATGGAAGCGCCGCGGCGCCTGCCATGTCAGCGCGGGGACCGAGGTGCGCATATCGCCGTCGGTCTTGATATCGATGCTGCGGCCGGTCGCGTCGCGGAACAGGTCCGGCGCATCGATGAGGCGCGCGCGGCCGCCCTCGACCGCGTAGAGATTCAGCGTGACGATATGGCGCTCGCTGCGGAAGGAGACGGCGACGGTGCGCGAATCGGCCGACCAGGCGGCGTGGAACGCATCCGGCGCGGTGTCGAGGATGTTGTCGTCGTTGACGTTGTCGAGCGTCATCAGCCGGCGATGGCCCGGCTCCGCCATCAGATAGATGCGAAAACCCTCGCCGCCGGTCTCGCCGCCGCCATGGGCGGCGACGGAGAGCTTCCCGTTCGGCGCGCGGCCGCCCTGGATGATGGCGTATTCGTTCTTTCCATACCGGTGCTCGGCCGTCGCAAAGGCCGGCGGCAGCGCGGCGAGCGTGAGGGCGAGGGCGAGGATGGCGCGGCGGAGGGGCATGAGGGTGTGTCGCGATACGGGCGGCGAACGTTCACTCCACCAGCGTGAACTGGAGCAGCAGCGTGCGCTGGAGCAATGAAAAATTGTCGTCCGAGACCAGCGTCAGCACGGTCTCGCCCGCGGGCGTGACGTGGGCGTCGATGCCTTCCATGTTGTCGACCTCGTGGCCGAGATCGGCGGCGAACAGCGCAGGCCCGTCGACCAGCGCGTTGGGCGCGATGGATTTCAGGGGGATCGACCGGATGCGGATGTTGATGCCGGTGAACCAGGAGAATTTGCGTTCGAGGATGAGAAGCTCGCCGGACGGCAGCAGCACCGCATCGCTGATGTCGAATTTTTCGGTGCGGCGGACGCTGAACTGGCCGGGCGACGGACCGCCGATCAGGAACGCGACCAGATTGCCGTCGGCGTCGAGCCCGCGCTCGGAGAAGGCGATCAGGCTGCCCGCGAGCGGCTGGCCTTTCGGCACGACGACCATCGCTTCGAGCCCCTTGTTGGTGGGCAGCTTCCGCACGGCCGCCGGCGTCGGCACCACCTCGCCGCGGGCGCGCGTGCCGCCCTTGGCGAAATCGAAACGCAGGAT
This sequence comes from Bradyrhizobium sp. WSM2254, assembly GCF_000472645.1. Taxonomy (NCBI): domain Bacteria; kingdom Pseudomonadati; phylum Pseudomonadota; class Alphaproteobacteria; order Hyphomicrobiales; family Nitrobacteraceae; genus Bradyrhizobium; species Bradyrhizobium sp. WSM2254. The sequence goes on from NZ_AXAB01000024.1 coordinate 84,190, forward strand.
CTGGTTGACGCGCTCAAGCCCGACATAGACGACATTGCCGTCGCGCGCGAGCGACTCGGTGTCGTACCAGAACCGCTTCTCCGTGATCGGCCGGCCCTCGGAATTGAGCATCGGGGATGCCTCGACATCGTCGAGCCCGATCATCTTGCCGCCGGAATAGCGGATGCTGCCGGTGAACCAGCCGCCCTGGTCGGAGATCGCGAGGAAGCGCTCGCCCTTGGCGTCGAGCCGGATGCCGGACAGGCCGCCGAAGCCGCGATAGGGCGAGGTCAGCACCAGGCCGCTGCGATACTCCAGCGAACCGAAGCGCGTGCGCGAACGGTCGCGCGGCTCGAAACTGGCGATCGGCCGCGCGTTGACCTCGATGCTGACCGGCTCGGCGACGGCGCGCTCGACCTGGAGCGGGCGCGGCGGCGGCTCGGTCGCGGCTTGCGCCTGCGCCAATCGGGACAGTGCGAAAGTGGAAAATCCCGCCGCCGCGTGGCCAAGGAAGCTGCGGCGGGATCGATGGGTGCTCACGAATGCAGTTTGCGTCGCGGCCGGCCGGCCGGCTGGCTCGGCGCGGTGTTGGTCTCGCTGAACAGTTCGGCAAGCTTCTCGGTGATGGCGCCGCCGAGCTCCTCGGCGTCCACGATCGTCACCGCGCGGCGATAGTAGCGCGTGACGTCATGGCCGATGCCGATCGCGATCAGTTCGACCGGCGAGCGGGTCTCGATCTCCTCGATGATGTGGCGCAGGTGCCGCTCGAGATAGTTGCCGGCGTTGACCGACAGCGTGGAATCGTCGACCGGCGCGCCGTCCGAGATCATCATCAGGATCTTGCGCTGCTCGGGCCGGCCGAGCAGGCGCTTGTGCGCCCAGTCCAGCGCCTCGCCGTCGATGTTCTCCTTCAGCAGTCCCTCGCGCATCATCAGGCCAAGGTTCTTCCGCGCACGGCGCCAGGGCGCGTCGGCGGACTTGTAGATGATGTGGCGGAGGTCGTTGAGACGGCCGGGATTGGCCGGCTTGCCGGCGGCAAGCCACGCCTCGCGCGACTGCCCGCCCTTCCAGGCGCGCGTGGTGAAGCCCAGAATCTCGACCTTGACGCCGCAACGCTCCAGCGTGCGCGCGAGAATGTCGGCGCAGGTCGCCGCGACCGTGATCGGGCGGCCGCGCATCGAACCGGAATTGTCGAGCAGCAGCGTCACCACTGTGTCGCGGAACGTCGCCTCCTTCTCGTGCATGAAGGACAGCGGATGATAGGGATCGGTGACGACGCGGGACAGCCGCGCGGGGTCGAGGATACCCTCTTCGAGATCGAACTCCCAGGCGCGGTTCTGCTGCGCCATCAGCTTGCGCTGCAGCCGGTTGGCGAGGCGGGCGACGATGCCCTGCAGATGCGCGAGCTGCTTGTCGAGATAGGCGCGCAGGCGCTCCAGCTCGTCATGGTCGCAGAGATCTTCGGCCGCGATGACTTCGTCGAATTTCGGCGCGAAGGCGTGGTATTCGGGCCCGCGCGGTTCGTTCTTCCCGTGCGAATTCGGCCGCGTCGCCTCGCCCGGCGTCTCGTCGTCGCCGAGTTCGCCGTCGTCGAACGTGTCTGACGTCGAGGCCTGCGCGCTTTCCATCGCGCTCTCGCTCATCTCCTCGCTCGACGCCTGCGCCTGGTCGGCGCTCATGTCCTGGGCGGCATCGGAATCGGGCGAACCCTCGGCGCCGGACTGGTCGTTGTCGCCGTCGCGGTTCTCGTCGTTGTCGTCATTCTCTTCGCTGTCGGCGTTGCGCTCGTCACCGAGCTCGAGCGCGGACAGGAGGTCATGCACGGCGTCGCCGAACCTGGTCTGGTCCTCGACCACGCCGTCGAGCCGGTCGAGCCGCTTGCCGATCTTGTCTTCGAGAATCGGCCGCCAGAGATCGACCATCTTCTTCGCAGCCGTCGGCGGCGCCATGCCGGTCAGGCGCTCACGCACCAGCATCGCCAGCGCATCGGCCAGCGGCGCGTCGGCGCGGTCGGTGATCTCGTCGAACTTGCCGCGATGGAAATGATCGTCGAGCATCGCGGTGAGGTTTTTCGCAACGCCCGCCATGCGGCGCGCGCCGATCGCCTCCACCCGCGCCTGCTCGACCGCCTCGAACACGCCGCGCGCCTGCGGATTGCCCGGCATCAGCTTGCGATGCAGCTTCGGATCGTGACAGGCGATCTTCAGCGCGATGGAGTCGGCGTGGCCGCGCACGACCGCTGCGTCACGCTTGGTCATCTTGCGCGCCGGCTCGGGCAGCCGCGCCTTGCCCGGCGCAAGGCCCGGCCGCTCGGCGGCAAAGGAGACCTCGAGCTCGGGCGATTTCGCGATCGCCTTGAGGCAGGAGGCCACCGAGCGCTTGAACGGCTCGGTCGGCGCTTCCTTGCTGTTACGGAATTTGGAATTGGATGATGATGTGCTCATAGCGACTTCGTAAACGAATGGCGCGTCACGCCGCCGGGATAGCCCTTGAGAGTGCCGAATTCCTCGTACCCGCAGGAACGATAGAAGCCCGGCGCCTGGAAACTCATCGTGTCGACATGGGCCTGGATCGCGCCCTGCCGTCTTGCCTCGTCCTCGATCGCCGCGATCAGCTTCGTGCCAAGCCCCTTGCCGCGCTGCTTCTGGTCGATCCAGAAATACTGGATAAACAGAACAGTGGCCCAGAGATGCCCGACGATGCCGCCGACGATCTTGCGGCCGTCCTTCAACGAGACCGCGATGCTCTTGGCCCTCTGCTTCCCGAACTGCTCGTCGTTATAGGCGCCGAGCCCGGCGAGCACAGCCTTCTTGGTGGTCCCAATGGTGCGCTCGACGGTGATGGTTGGCATGGCCTAGCTGAGCGCCACGTTGACCGCCGATTCCGGCAGCTCCGCGTTGAAGCAGCGCTGGTAGAACTCGGCGACCAGGGGACGCTCGAGCTCGTCGCACTTGTTGAGGAAGGTGACGCGGAAGGCGAAACCGATATCGCCGAAGATGTCGGCGTTCTCCGCCCAAGTGATCACCGTGCGCGGGCTCATCACCGTCGACAAATCGCCATTGGCGAAGGCGTTGCGGGTGAGATCGGCAAGGCGCACCATCTTGTTGACGATGTCGCGGCCTTCCTGGGTGCGATAATGCTTGGCCTTCGCCAGCACGATCTCCACTTCCTCGTCATGGCTGAGATAGTTCAGCGTGGTGACGATCGACCAGCGGTCCATCTGACCCTGGTTGATCTGCTGGGTGCCGTGATAGAGGCCCGAGGTGTCGCCGAGGCCGACCGTGTTGGCGGTCGCGAACAGGCGGAAGGACGGATGCGGCTTGATCACCTTGTTCTGGTCCAGCAGCGTCAGGCGGCCGGACACCTCCAGCACGCGCTGGATCACGAACATCACGTCCGGGCGGCCGGCGTCGTATTCGTCGAACACCAGCGCGACGTTGTGCTGAAGCGCCCAGGGCAGGATGCCGTCGCGGAATTCGGTGACCTGCTTGCCGTCGCGGACCACGATCGAGTCCTTGCCGACAAGGTCGATACGGCTGATATGGCTGTCGAGGTTGACGCGCACGCAGGGCCAATTCAGGCGGGCAGCGACCTGCTCGATATGGGTGGATTTGCCGGTACCGTGATAGCCGGTCACCATCACGCGGCGATTGCGGGCGAAGCCGGCGAGAATGGCGAGCGTGGTGGCGCGGTCGAAGCGGTAGTCGGAATCGACTTCGGGCACGTGAGGATCGACTTCGGAATAGGCCGGCACTTCGAGATCGCTGTCGATCCCGAACACCTGGCGCACCGACACCTTCATGTCGGGCAAACCGGAAACTTCCTCAACTTTGGACAGAGCGGCGGTCGTCATCAATCCTCCGAGGTCCCGGGCGATCCCGAGACCAGTTATTGCACGGTGGCTGCGGCTGGGTGCGTTTGCGAACCTATCAGAGACAACGTGCGGGCAGAAGCCCGCCCCGCAATCAAAGTTCCATTGTCTTTTCATTTAGATAGGCAAGGAGCGCGATTTTTGGAAGGCTGCCCTGCGAATCCCGCTCGAATTTCAGGCGGGTCAGCTGGCCTGCCCACGCGAATGGCACTTTTTGCCGCCTCACCTTACTTATGTAGGGTCTGAACCCGCCTTGGCCCCGCCCAACACGAAAGCCGACGTGACGTCATTCCTCGATCCCTTCATTTCGTTCGTTTCGGCCCATGCGTGGCTGGCTTATCTGACCCTGTTCCTGGCGGCGCTTCTGGAAGCCGTTCCGGTGGTGGGATCGGTGGTCCCAGGCTCGACCATCATCCTGGCGCTCAGCGCCCTGGTCCCGGGCGGCGAGCTGAAGCTCGGCTGGGTGCTGCTGGCGGCAGCTACCGGGGCCGTGCTGGGTGACGGCTCGGCCTACTGGATCGGGCACCGGCAGCAGCGCGAGATCCTCAACACCTGGCCGCTGACCAATTATCCGCGCGTGGTCGAGGAGAGCGAAAGCTTCTTCCACCGCTTCGGCACCTGGGCCGTGTTCTTCGCCCGCTTCGTGCCGCCGATCCGCGCGTTTGTCCCGGTTACGGCCGGCGCGCTCGGGATGCCCCCCGCCCGCTTCTACGCGATCAATATCCCGGCAATCCTGGTCTGGGCCCCCGCGCATGTGCTGCCGGGCGTGCTGGCGGTGTCGGCCCTGCACGAATATGCCGGGCTGCATCATCACGGGCATGTCGGCAAGCACATCTGGATTTTGACCGTGGCGGCCGTGGCGATCACATTGGGGCTGGCGATATGGATCATTCGCCGGCGGCAGGGCAGCGGTGTCGCGGCGGCAAAGTCGCGGGGTTAGACGAGGCACGCTCGCGCCACACCACAGGTGTCGTCCCGGCGAAGGCCGGGACGACGCTGAGAAATGAGCTTTATCGCTCTTCCAATTTGGCGGGCGTGCCCCCCGCCCGCCGCCCCGGCGCCGGCCCCACATACCTTGCCCTTGGCCTGATCAGCTTGCCGAACTGCAATTGCTCGCTGGCATGGGCGATCCAGCCGACGCTGCGGGCCATCGCGAACAGGGCCAGTTCGCTGCCGGCGGGCAGGCGCAGGGCATGCACGAGGACGGCGAGCGCATAGTCAATGTTGACGAATTCGCCGGTCGCCTCCGCAATCCGCTCCGGCACTTCGCGCGTGAATTTGCGCGGCGCGCCGGCGCGCGAGAGCGCATTCAGCAGCGATTGCGCGCGGGGATCGCCGCGCTTGTAGACGCCGTGGCCGAAGCCCGCGAAGCGCTCGCCGAGCGCGACGCGTTCGCGCACCACGGGAGCGACGTCGCGGTCGACCAGCGTTTTCACCAGCTGCGAAGCCAGCACGCCGGCGCCGCCATGTTTCGGCCCCTTCAGCGCGGCGAGGCCGGCGATGACGGCGTCGTAGAGATTGAGGCCGGTCGAGGCCGCGCAGCGCGCGGTGAAGGTCGATGCGTTCAGCTCATGATCGGCGAGCAGAACGAGCGCGCGGCGGATCAGATCGGGCGCATGCTTGTTGTCCGTCGCCCAGACGCGCGCGACCTGCTGATGCAGCGGCTCGGCCGAGGCTTCCGCATTGAGCATGGTCGCAACCAGCAGGCGGACGATGCGCGCGCCGACCATGGCGCGGCCATCGGGTGCACGGGTGAAGGCGCGGGGATCGGCGCTCGCGGCCAGCGCCAGCACGGCGATGGCGCGGTCGATCGGCGCCGCCCGCCGCGCGGCCCCTGCGATCGTGCGCATCTCCTCGGATATCTCGGGCTGATTATCAGGCGCAAATGGATCGACGCCGGAGACATCCCAGAGCAGCGTCGCCGTGTGCTCCAGCGTGTCGTTCTCGGCGAGATCGACGCAATTGACGCCGCGATAGATCGCGCCCTCCTCGGTGATGGTCGAGATCTCCGTGTCCATGACCGGCAGGTCGGCATCGAAGCTGCGCAGCCCGCGCGGCTCCGGCGACGGCACCCGGCGCTCCTTCAGGGCGCGGACATCCTCGGCGCGGTAGCGGTTCTTGCGCGAATCCGGCGTCGGCTCGGAGCGGATCAGGCCGCGGCTGACATAGGCGTAGAGCGTGGCCGGCGAGATCGCGAGCTCGGCGGCGGCCTCCCGGGCGGAGAGGTAGAGCTCATCGGAATTATTCATATTGATTTATGTAATCAAGATTGATCAATCTGTCGAGAGGCCTGACCTTTGTCCTGCGTAGAACAGGAGATTTGGGCCATGAACATCCACCTCACCAAAAGCCAGATCGGGCTGGACGGCGTCCCCGCGGCCGAGACCGTGCTGAGCCATGTCGACGGCGAGCGCGGCGAGCTGATCATCGCCGGCGAGCATGTCGGCCGGCTGGCCGCCAAGTCGAGCTTTGAGGGCGTCACCGCCCGGCTCTGGAACGGCGCCAGCAAGACCTCGCTGAGCGAGGCCAACGTACGGGCGAGCCTGGGCGCCGCACGCGAGCGCGCCTTCGCGCGGCTCGCCGACCTGCTGCCGGCGACGCACGGCATGGGGATCGTCGACGGGTTTCGCGCGGCTGTCGCGGGCCTTCGCGCCGAGCACGGGCTGGAACATGAGGCGACCATCGTCGGCGCGTTTCCGGTGATATCAGGCGCGCTGGTGCGGCGCGCCAAGGGGCTCGAGCCGGTCGCGCCCGATCCGAGCGCGAGCCACGCCGCCGACACGCTGCGCATGCTGCACGGGCGCGCGCCGGCAAAGCGCGAGGTCACGGCGCTGGATGCCTATCTCGTCACCGTCTGCGACCACGGCATGAACGCCTCGACCTTCACCACGCGCGTGGTGGCCTCGACCCAGGCCGACCTATTCGCGGCCGTCACCGCCGGCTATTGCGCGCTGACCGGTCCCTTGCATGGCGGCGCGCCGGAGCCGGTGCTGGAAATGCTCGATGCGATCGGCTCGCGCGAGCGGATCCAGCCCTGGGTGGATGCGGCGCTGGCGCGCGGCGAGCGCATGATGGGCTTTGGTCATCGCGTCTATCGCGTGCGTGATCCGCGTGCCGACGTGCTGAAGACCGCGATCGAGGCCCTCGCCTCCAACGGCGCCGACCTGCCCTTCGCCGGTGAGGTCGAGGCCTATATCCGCGCGGCGCTGCGCAGGAAGAACCCGGAGCGGCCGCTGGAGACGAATGTGGAGTTCTTCACCGCGATCCTGCTCGATGCGCTGGCGATTCCAAGGCAGGCGTTCACGCCGATCTTCGCGGCGGCGCGCGCCGCGGGGTGGACCGCGCATGCCCGCGAGCAGCAGCGGACGGGGCGGCTGATCCGGCCGAGTTCGTCTTACGTCGGGGCGATGCCAAAAGAATGATGCAGTGGCCCGGATGGAGCGAAGCGTAATCCGGGGAAGCCGATTGCTGTGCGAGAAAGTCCCGGATGACGCCGACGCTCCATCCGGGCCACGGCTACATGGCTGAACGCGCCAGCGCAACGCGTCGCAAGAGGCCGTGATTGCGAGGACGGACTGGCGGCCATGCAGGAACACCCGAGCGCCTGGCGACTTACCTATCTGCCCCCGGTAGATCAGGAACGCTATGCTGGACTTGTTAGGACATTCGGACGAGGCCAGGATCGGCGAGATCGCCGCCAGCTATGCGACGAGCCGGAGCGAGGCCGACGCCGATTCCGAAAGGCGCTTTCGCGACTTGCTCCAGGCCTTGCCCGCCGCGGTCTACACGACCGACGCAGACGGCCGCATCACATTCTTCAATCGCGCCTGCGTCGATTTTGCCGGACGCACGCCACAGATCGGCGAGATGTGGTGCGTGACATGGAAGCTCTACCTGCCTGACGGCACGCCGCTCCCCCACGATGAATGCCCAATGGCCATCGCGCTCAGGCAGAACCGGCCCGTGCGCGACGTCGAAGCCGTGGCCGAACGGCCAGACGGCTCCCGGATCTGCTTCATGCCGTATCCGACGCCGCTGCGCGACAAACGCGGCCGATTGGTTGGGGCGGTGAACATGCTGGTCGACATCACGGCCCGCAAGCAGGCCGAGCAGCGGATGATGCTCCTCACCTCCGAGGTCGACCATCGTTCGAACAATTTGCTCGCAGTGGCTCAGGCGATGCTGCGGCTGACGAAGGCAGACACCGCAGAAGAGTTCCAGACCGCGTTTCAGGGCCGACTCAGCGCCCTTGCCAACGTGCAGAGGCTGTTCTCGGCCTCGCGCTGGACCGGCGCGAATCTGAAGACCATCGTCGAAGAGGAACTGCGGCCCTACGCAAGCCGGGACGGCGAACGTATCAGGATCGCGGGAGACGACGTCCATCTGCCGCCTACCCTCGCCCAGTCGGTCGCGGTCGCGCTGCATGAGCTGGCGACCAACGCTGCCAAATACGGGTCGCTGTCGACGCCTTCGGGCACGTTGGAGATCCGCTGGGCGGCCAATGATGCAGAGCCCCTCGTGCTGCATTGGTCGGAGAGCGGCGGTCCCCGGGTCAACGAGCCGCCGACGCGCAGGGGCTTCGGGGTCGGCGCGATCGATGGCATCATCCGGACCTTGCGAGGAAAGGTTACCCGGCAGTGGAGGCCGGAAGGACTGGTTTGCGAACTGTCCTTCCCCGAGGTCGCCGCCTAGGCCTCCCGCACGACCGTCTTCAGATAATTATACGCCTTGATGATCTCGATCAGGCGGTCTTCGGTGGAGCGGTCGCCGCCATTGGCGTCGGGGTGGTGCTGCTTCACCAGCGCCTTGTACTTGGACTTGACGTCGGCGAGCGTGGCACTGGGGCCGAGGCCCATGACCTGGAGCGCCTTGCGCTCGGCGTTCATCACCTTGCGCGTCTCGGCCTTGGGCTGGGCGTCCGGCCCCTTCCGCCAGTTGGCGCGGCCGTTGATCTCGCTGAACATGCTGAACGGATCGGACGCCATATCGATCTCGGCTTCCGCACCCTTCTTGCCGCCATTGGCACCCATCTTCCAGGTCGGACGGTGGCCGGTCAGCGCATCCTTCTGGTAGCGCGCGACGGCGTCGGCATTCATGCCGGAGAAGAAATTGTAGTTCTGGTTGTACTCGCGCACGTGGTTCAGACAGAAATGCCAGTACTCGCGCTGGTTCTCACGCCCCTTCGGCGCGCGGTGTGCGCCCTTGTTCTGGCACCCGGCCCATTCGCACGCGACCGCGGTGTCGCGCGGCTTCACCTCGGGCTGCTTGCCCCGCGGCTTGACGCGAATGGAGTCGAAGAACTTTGATGAATCGATCGGCATGACTGACTTTGACTACGCAATGCAAAAACCTTCAAGTCTTGACATTGCAATTAGCTGCGAACCCGGCAAATAACGGAGTGCGATCTCTGCACCTGAATGGCACACACATGGCTATGAGCGACACTATCAGCAACAAGTTGCAGGAAGCTTTCACGCCGGAAAGCCTGCAAGTCGTCGACGAGTCACACCTGCATGAGGGCCATGCCGGCCATCGGCCGAGCGGTGAGACGCACTTTCGCGTTTATATTGTGTCTCAAGCCTTCAAAGGGAAGAGCCGGGTCGATCGCCATCGCATGATAAATGCGGCGCTGGCCGCGGAACTCTCCGGCAGCGTGCACGCGCTCGCGATCCACGCGCAGGCGCCGGGGGAAGGCGGGAGCTAGCTCGCCAATTCGGCTGTCATGCCCCGCCACCGGGTCTCGCCTTCGGCGAGCCCGATGACAGGCTCCGGCGGGGCATCCAGTAAACACTGCTGGCGAGATTCAATTGATAAGCCGCGGCGTGCTGGATCGTCCGCCTGCGCGGACGATGACACCGTGCGTCAAAACGACGTCCCGGCCCGCCTCGGCTTTGCCTCCTCCAGCTCCGCCTCGCGCGGCACCGGTGAAATACGGAGCGCGGTGATGCGGTTGCGTTCGCGGCGCAGGACGCGGAAACGGAAGCCGTGGAACGTGAAGCTCTGGCCGCGATCGGGGATCGAGCGCGCCTCGTGAATGACGAGGCCCGCGACCGTGGTTGCCTCTTCATCGGGCAGATGCCAGTCCATGGCGCGATTGAGATCGCGGATCGGCACCGAGCCGTCGACCACGACCGAGCCGTCAGGCTGGGCGCGCACGCCGGCGACCACGACGTCGTGCTCGTCGGAAATGTCACCGACGATCTCCTCCAGAATGTCTTCCAGCGTCACGAGACCTTCGACTTCGCCGTACTCGTCGACGACCAGCGCGAAATGGGTCTTGCGCCGGCGGAACGCCTTGAGCTGCTCGGAGACCGGGCGCATCTCCGGCACGAACCAGGGCGGCAGCGCGATGGTGGAGACGTCGATGCGCGAGGTGTCGCCTTCGGCGGCGCGGATCGCGCGCAGCAGATCCTTGGCGTGGAGCACGCCGATGATGTTTTCCGGCTTCTCGCGCCAGAGCGGAATGCGGGTGTATTCGGTCGCCAGCACCTCGCGCACCAGCTCCTCCGGCGGCAGGTCGGCGTTGATCATCATCATCTCGGTGCGATGGATCATGACGTCGGAGACCTGGAGCTCGCGCAGGTCCAACAGGCCGCCGAGCATGTCGCGGTCCTGCTTCTCGAACTTGCCCTCGTGATGCAACAGGTCGACCGCGCCGCGCAGGCGCTCGGTCGGCGACAGGATGGCCTGGTGCTCGCCGGCAAGGCCGAACAGGCGCATCAGGAGGCGCACGATGACTTCGACGATCTTGAGCAGCGGCCCCAGCACATACATGGTCAGCCGCATCGGGCGTGCGACCGCAAGCGCCATGCGGTCGGGCGCGTTGATGGCGATGGTCTTGGGCAGCACTTCCGCGAAGATCACCACCAGCGCGGTCATCACGCCGGTGGCGTAGAGCACGCCGACATCGCCGAACCAGGACGTGAAGATGGCGGTGGCGAGCGCGGAGGCGCCGATATTGGCGATGTTGTTGCCGAGCAGCAGCGCGCCGATCAGGCGCTCGCGCATGTCGAGCAGCTGCGAGACCACGTCGGCGTCGTGATTGCCCTGCTTGGAGAGCCGCAGCATGCTGGCGCGCGAGGCGCCGGTCAGCGCGGTCTCGCTCGCGGCGAAGAACGCCGAGACCAGCAGGCAGAGGACGACGATGGTGAATCCGAGCCAGTCCATGAACCACTCAAGTTTCTTGTCTTGACGCGTTTTCCTTGCGCGAACCGGTCCCCACTTCGCTCGAAAACGCTTTCACGAAGTTCAGCCGCGTGTCACGCCTTGTGAGCGAGCTTGTCCTTGAGGAAGTCGCGCACCGGGGCCGGCTCGACATCCTTTGCGATCACGGCGCGCCCCACAGCCTCGAGCAGGATGAAGGTGAGCTTGCCGCGCTTGACCTTCTTGTCCTGCGCCATCAGGGCCATCAGCGCGTCGGCATCGGCAAGCCCTTCCTGCGAAAAGCCCGCGATGTCCTGCAAGCGGGTCGGCAGGCCGGCCTCGACGAGATGCCGCTCGACGCGCGCCGCGTCGGCCTCGCCGATCATGCCGAGCTTGGCCGAGAATTGCGCCGCCAGCGTCATGCCGATCGCGACGCCCTCGCCGTGGAACAGGCGGTCGGAGAAGCCGGTCGCAGCTTCCAGCGCATGGCCGAAAGTGTGACCGAGATTGAGCAGCGCGCGCTCGCCGGTCTCGCGCTCGTCGCGCGAGACGATTCCGGCCTTGGCGCGGCAGGAGGTCGCGATCGCGTGCTCGCGCGCCGAGCCGCCCTTGAAGATGTCGGCGTGGTTCTTTTCCAGCCAGGTGAAGAAGGCCTCGTCGCCGAGCACGCCGTATTTGGCGACCTCGGCATAGCCGGCGCGGAATTGCCGCGGCGACAGCGTGTCGAGCACGGCGGTGTCGGCAATCACCAGCACCGGCTGGTGGAAGGCGCCGAGCAAATTCTTGCCCTGCGGCGAGTTGATGCCGGTCTTGCCGCCGACGGAGGAATCGACCTGTGCCAGCAGGGAGGTCGGCACCTGCACGAAATCGACGCCGCGGCGCAGGATCGCGGCGGCAAAGCCGGCGAGATCGCCGACCACGCCGCCGCCGAGCGCGATGACGAGATCGTTACGCTCGATCCTGGCCGCGATCAGGGCTTCGCTGACCTTTTCGAGGCCGGCATAGGTTTTCGAGATCTCGCCTTCCTCGACCACGATGCGCGAGGCCGGGATGCCAGCGGCCGCGAGCGATGCTTCCGTCGGCTCGAGCCAGTGTTTTGCGACGGTGCGATCCGTCACGATCGCGGTGCGCACGCCGGGCCGTAGGCGCGCGACCCGTTCGCCGAGCGAGGCCAGCACGCCGCGGCCGATGACGATGTCATAGGCGCGGTCGCCGAGCGCGACATCGACGTTGACGGGGTCGGAATGTTTCAAGGGCGCGGTCATCGTACGGCACTCGCAACGTCGGCAGGTGGCTGGGACGCCTGCTCACCGCAAAGATGCGCGCGCAGCGTCTCGATGCATTCCTCGACGATCTTGTCGTGCGGCACGTCGCGGGAGGCGATGGTGAGGTCGGCATGGCTGTAGACAGGTTCGCGCTCGGTGAGCAGGCGCGTCACCGTCCCTTCCGGATCGGCGGTCTGGAGCAGCGGACGATCGGCGCGGCGGCGGACGCGGCGCATGATGACGTCGTGGTCGGCCTTGAGCCAGATCGAGACCGCCTTCGCCGCGATCCGGGTCCGCGTCTCCTCGCGCATGAAGGCGCCGCCACCGGTCGCCAGCACCACCGGGCCGCCGTCGAGCAGGCGCGCGATCACTCGCGCCTCGCCGTCGCGGAAATGGGCCTCGCCATGGCGCTCGAAAATCTCTGGTATGGTCATGCCGGCCGCCGCCTCGATCTCGGTGTCGGCGTCGACGAAGGGCAGCTTGAGCCGGGCCGCCATGCGGCGGCCGATGGTGGATTTGCCCACCCCCATCATGCCGACGAGCACGATCGAGCGCGCCCCGAGCGCCGACAGGATGTCGGCCTCAGGCGAAGCTTGTATCGGCAACGCGGCGTCGGACATGGGTCTCGCTCTGGATCTCGCTCTGGGTCTCGCTCGATCTGCCGCCAAAAGCGGCCTGCTTTGGCCACCTATACGACCCCGAAGGGGGCCTCGCCAGAGGACTCTTGCCACGAAACGGCGAACATGTTGGATGATTTCATTGGTTAATTTGCCGGCCTGGACCTTTACCGAGACCTTGCACGATGCCCAGCCTGTTCCGCTTCCTGACGGTCGTCGCCGTGATCGCCGGCATCGTCTATGGCGTGGTCTTCGCGCTGGCGAACTTCGTCAATCCGAAGCCGCGGGAAATGACGGTGACGATCCCGCCGGATAAGTTTCTCAAGAAATAGGAGCTAGCCTCCAGGGCATGCGTGCAAAGCCCTCAGACAGCAAGCTCACCGGCCTGTTCCTCGACATGCTCGCGGCGGAACAGGGCGCCGGCCCCAATACGCTCGATGCCTACCGCCGCGATCTCACGGACTTCTCCGAGTTCCTGGGCCGCGTCGGCCACTCTTTTGCGGATGCCGAAACCCAAACGCTGCGCGACTATCTCGCCGATCTCGACACGCGCGGCTTCAAATCCACCAGCGTCGCGCGCCGCTTGTCGGCGATGCGGCATCTCTACCGCTTCCTCCTGAACGAGCGCATTCGCACCGACGATCCCGCCGCGATCCTGTCCGGCCCCAAGCGCGGCCGCGGCCTGCCAAAGGTGCTGTCGATCGCGGATGTCGACCGCATGCTCCGCCGCGCCAAGGAATTGAGCGAGGCGGAGGATGCCTCGCCCTCGAAGCGGCTGCGCGCCCTGCGGCTCTATTGCCTGCTCGAGGTGCTCTACGCCACCGGCCTGCGCGTCTCCGAGCTGGTGGCGCTGCCGCGCACGGCGGCCAAGCGCGACGCCCGCATGATCGTGGTGCGCGGCAAGGGCAACAAGGAGCGCCTGGTGCCGCTCAACGAGGCCTCGCGGCAGGCGATGGCGGATTATCTCGCCGCGACCGAAGCCGCGAAGACGGAGAAGAAGAAAGACGGCCTCGCCGCCTCGAAATGGCTGTTTCCCTCGTTCGGCGAGAGCGGGCACCTGACCCGGCAGCATTTCGCCCGCGACCTCAAGGAGCTCGCGGTCGCCTCGGGCCTGCAGGCCCGGCTGGTCTCCCCGCACGTGCTGCGCCACGCCTTTGCCAGCCACCTGCTGCACAACGGCGCGGACTTACGCATCGTGCAGACCCTGCTCGGCCACACCGACATCTCGACCACCCAGATCTACACCCATGTGGTCGAGGAGCGGCTGAAGAGCCTGGTGCGCGACCTGCACCCGCTGGCGGAGAAATAACTTGTCGTCGTCCCGGCCTAGTGCGCAATTGCGCACGGGGGGCCGGGACCCATACCGCGTGATCTATCGGTGAGGGCAGGTGTCAGTCCCGCAGAAAGACCGCATCACTCCGAGTCTTCGCCAAATTTCTCCCTGTGGTTATGGGTCCCGGCGTTCGCCGGGACGACAGCGGTGGCCGAAACCGCCTTGACTTCGGCCACATCTCCGCAGAAAGAGCCGTGGCCTCACGATTGATTTGGCGGGCGGCCCAGAAGCCCACAAGCCAACTCATTGAAGAAGCTACACTTCTTTCCGCAGGTCTGAAACCGCTTCGCCGCCTCGCCCCGTCCTCCCTATATTGAGTTGATGCAAGACCAGATGCGCAGCTATCTCGACTTCGAAAAGCCCGTCGCCGAGCTCGACTCCAAGGTCGACGAGCTGCGGACGCTCGCGGCCTCCGGGACCGACATCAGTGACGAGATCGGGCGGATCGAGGACAAGGCGGCGCAGGCGCTGGCCGACCTCTATACGAACCTGACGCCGTGGCAGAAGACGCTGGTCGCGCGGCATCCGCAGCGGCCGCATTTCAACGATTTCATCACGGGCCTGATCACCGAGTTCACCCCGCTCGCCGGCGACCGCAAGTTCGGCGAGGACGAGGCCCTGGTCGCCGGCTTCGGCCGTTTCCGCGGCGAGCCGATCTGCGTGATGGGCCAGGAAAAGGGCGATTCCACCGAGAGCCGCATCCGGCACAATTTCGGCATGGCGCGGCCCGAGGGCTATCGCAAATGCGTGCGGCTGATGGAGATGGCCGAGCGGTTCGGCCTGCCGGTGCTGTCGCTGGCCGATTCCGCCGGCGCCTATCCCGGCATCGGCGCCGAAGAGCGCGGCCAGGCCGAGGCGATCGCGCGCTCGACCGACGCGTGCCTGTCGCTGGGCGTGCCGAACGTCGCCATCATCACCGGCGAAGGCATGTCGGGCGGCGCCATCGCGATCACCACTGCCAACCGGGTGCTGATGCTGGAGCACGCGATCTACAGCGTGATCTCGCCAGAGGCCGCCTCCTCCATCCTCTGGCGCGACGGCACCAAGGCGCAGGAAGCCGCCAACAACATGAAGATCACCGCCCAGGACATGCTCCGCTTCGGGGTGATCGACAGCATCCTGAGGGAGCCGGTCGGCGGCGCCCACCGCGACCCCGCCGCCATGATCGCCACCACCGGGGATGCCATCGCCAAGGCGTTTGAGGAGCTCCACGGCCTCGACGCCGACGCCATCCGCAAGCAGCGGCGGCAGAAATTCCTCGATATCGGCCGCAAACTGGGCTGATTCGGGCGGGTTTGGTCCCGTCGGACCCATCGCCCTCTGCCGTCGTCCTGGCGAAAGCCAGGACCCATACCGCGGAATCTCTCGATTTGGGGCGCTGGGAGTACCGAACGACGAATCTTCGCCAAACCACTGCCTGGGGTTATGGGTCCTGGCTTTCGCCAGGACGACACTGAATTTGACGCCCGGGCAAACCACCCCAGACTAATCCCGGTAACCCCGCATTAACCCTTTTTTTGCCCAAATCGGCGATCTCTGTCTGGATCGGGCCGGAAGGCCCAAGTAAGGCCCAAAGTCGCGTCCATTTAGTCTCTGTTGACCATGCCATTGGGCCAACGGGCTCGTGATCCCCGCTCGGG
This sequence comes from Bradyrhizobium sp. WSM2254, assembly GCF_000472645.1. Taxonomy (NCBI): domain Bacteria; kingdom Pseudomonadati; phylum Pseudomonadota; class Alphaproteobacteria; order Hyphomicrobiales; family Nitrobacteraceae; genus Bradyrhizobium; species Bradyrhizobium sp. WSM2254. The sequence goes on from NZ_AXAB01000024.1 coordinate 100,038, forward strand.
TTGCGACCACATGACCCAGAGGTTAGAATTTTAATTAATGGCTTCAGGGCATAAGCGCTGGAGCATGGTTTGAAAAAGCCCGTCACGACGGGTCCGGATCTCCGGTCGGATCATGCTCCAAAGAATTGGGGTTCGCGCTCTCTGCCCGGCACGGTGTGGGGTCCATCTTGATTTCTCGTTCGCTTGCTCGCGCGCTCTTGGCTTCGGTTGCGCTGCTGACGGCCAGTGTTCTGCTGGCCGGCTGCGACACCGATCAGGTGTCGCTCGCGACCAACGCCAAGGCCAACCAGCCGGTGCCGCCAAAACTTCTCGCCGCGATGGTCGAGAAGGACATGGACCTGCAATCCCCGATCCTGGTCCGCCTGTTCAAGCAGGAAGCCGAGCTCGAGGTCTGGAAGCAGACCCGCAACGGCCAGTTCGCGCTGCTCAAGACCTATCCGATCTGCCGCTGGTCGGGCGATCTGGGTCCGAAGGTGCGCGAAGGCGACCGCCAGGCGCCGGAGGGATTCTACTCGATCAATCCGGGCCAGATGAATCCGCAATCGGCCTATTACCTCTCGTTCAACACGGGCTATCCGAACGCGTTCGACAAGGCTCTGGGCCGCTCCGGCTCGCAGCTGATGGTGCATGGCGACTGCTCTTCGCGCGGCTGTTACGCGATGACCGACGAGCAGATCGCGGAGATCTATTCGCTCGGTCGCGAGTCCTTCTTCGGCGGCCAGAAGGCGTTCCAGCTCCAGGCCTATCCGTTCAAGATGACGCCGGTGAACATGGCCAAGCACCGGAACAATCCGAACATGCCGTTCTGGAAGATGATCAAAGAGGGCTATGATCATTTCGAGGTGACGCGGCAGGAGCCGAAGGTCGATTTCTGCGAGAAGAAGTACGTGTTCGACGCGGCGAAGGCGCCCGATGCCAAGCGCGATCCGGTGTTCGACGCGTCCGCAAAGTGCCCGGCCTATGTGATCCCCGAGGACATCGCGAGCGCCGTGCGCGAGAAGGACGCGCGCGACCAGGCCGAGTATGCCAAGCTCGTCGCCAAGGGCACGCCGGTGGCACGCATGAACACCGGCATCGACGGCGGCATGAACAAGATCTTCGCCGCCAAAATTCCGGAAGGCTCGACCGGCCTGTCGGAGGGCGCCGAAGGCACCACGCTGCAGATGCTGGCGATGGCGAAGGCGCCGGGCACGATCCCCGGCCACGTCAATCCGCCCAAGCCGAATCTCGACGCGGCCGCGCCCTCGCCGCAGGAAGAGCCGGTCGTCGCCGTCAGCGCGCCCGCGACCAGCACCCGCGTCGCGGCCGCGGCGCCCGCCGAGAAATCCCAAGAGAAATCGCAGGGCGGTGGCTTCTTCTCGAACCTCGGCCGCAAGATGGGCCTCGGCACCGCCGACACGACGGCGACCACACCTCCGCCGCCGCAAGCCACCGCGTCCGTGACCCCGGCCACGACGCCGCCGACGGCAGCGTCCAGGCTGAAGGCCGCAGTGACCCATTTCGTGCCCGGCCGCGACACCTCCAAGGATGCGCCGAAGCCCGCTGTCGCTGCCGCCAAGCCCGCCGAGCCGGCGAAGCCCGACACCCGCCTCGCCGCAACGCGCCCGGCGCTGAAGCCGACGGTGTCGGATGATCCCGCCGGTGGCCCGCAGATGGCGGGCGCCGCGCCGGTGGTGCAGTCGAACTCGTTCGACAGCCGCTTTGGGGCGGTGAAGTAAGGACGACTTAATCGCTCGCCAAGAGTAAGTCCCTTCTGCATCTTCGGTGCCGACATTGCACCCAGCACCTTCCCTGATACTCTCCAAGTCCAAGAGGCTGAGACTTGGACCGCAAGCAAACCGAGGGGATCACTGGAACGCTTTGGACGGAGAGCGAAATCTCCGCCGTGGTCGATAGCTATTTTCGGATGTTGGCATCCGAGAGAGTGGGCGCGGCCTATAGTAAAGCGCAGAATCGGCGCCAACTCATGACGATCGTGCATCGATCTGAAGGCTCGATCGAACGCAAGCTTCAAAACATTTCCGCCGTCCTCGATGTGCTCGGAGCGCAGTGGATCAACGGCTACAAACCATTGGCGCACTATCAGGACGCCTTGGTGGCTGCCGTTGAACGCAACGTAGGACAGGCACCGGATTTTCTTTACCCCGCGAACACTCAGCCGCTGGCGCTCAACGACGATGCCGTCTTCGTTGCCCCACCGTCTGTCGTAGACTTCGAGAAGACACTGACACCCGCCGTCCGCCGGCTGGTTGGAAAATTCGACCCCGCCGAGCGCGACGCCAGGAACCGTCAATTGGGCAAAGCCGGTGAGAAATTCGTCGTGGAGTTCGAGCGCGACCGGTTGCGACGCGCTGGGCGCAACGACCTTGCGAATGACGTCCGTTGGGTTTCCGATCTGGACGGCGATGGCCACGGTTACGACGTCCGCTCCTTTGAGCCTGACGGCCAAGAGCGACTACTGGAAATCAAGACGACGTGCGGACACGAACGCACAGCGTTTTGGCTGACCAGGCGGGAAATCGACGTTGCCGCAGAGAGAAGTGATCAATATCGAATCCGGCGCGTCTTTCACTTTCGCAACCGCGCTCGGATGTTCGAGATAGCTCCCCCGCTTGAGCATGCGCTCTTTATGACGCCAACCACCTACGCCGCCGAACCGAGATAACTCGGCCTTCGACTTTTTTCGGTCGTCACGCAGGCTGTCCGGGCGAAATACCCTATTCCCCGAGCCCCTTGACTCCGATGATATACTCAATATGATATACATTAACAAATAAGATATCATAGAGGCAGTCATGCAGGTCTCTAAATGGGGTAACAGCCTTGCGGTGCGGCTGCCCAAAGTGCTGGTAGAGGAGCTAGGTCTGAAGGAAGGCGACGAACTCGACGTGGTCGCCGCCCGTAAGGGCACGATCGAGGTCGAGACCAAGGAGGAGAGGCGCCGACGCGCGATCGCGAATATGCGCGCACGCAACTGGCCGCCCTTGCCAGCTGACTACAAGTTCGATCGCGACGAGGCGAACGAGCGGTGAGCGCATTTCTGGATACCAACATTCTCGTTTACGCGCAGCAGACCGGCACCAAGGCAACGATCTCGCAAGACCTGATCGACCAGGGCGGCACCATCAGCGTGCAAGTTCTGAACGAACTCGCAAACGTCTTGCGCAGGAAGCAGGGGCGAAGCTGGCGCGACATCGAGCTCTTGTTCGATGATATCGACAATACGCTCGATCCGGCGCTCCCGCTGACGGCGAACACCAGCCGTGCGGCCCTTGCGCTGGTGCAAAATGATGGCTTGGCTTTCTACGATGCGCTGATCGTTGCCGCTGCGATCGAAGCCGGTTGCGATATCTTATACAGTGAAGACATGCAGCATGGCCGCAGCATCGGCGGGCTCACGATCGTCAACCCGTTTCTCGGCAGTGTGCCGTGAGCGGCTTCACCGAACATAGCCTAACGACGGTGGCGATCCGATTTGAAAACCGAAGTTGACGGTGCGCGAAGCAACAATCTCTCCCACCGTCACCCTGAGGTGGCCGCTTCTTCAGCGGCCCTCGAAGGGCGACGGCCCGACCACTAGCTCGGCCGTCCATCCTTCGAGGCTCGCTTCGCGATGCCACGCATCGCGCCGCTCGCACCTCCAGCGACGACGGCTTCGCCGTCGCGCGGGGATGACGGGATTGGCAGGATGCCCGCGGCGAGAGACAGCCGTAGACCGGGGGAGTGAGAATCTACGGCGCCAGATACCGCATCAGCTCCGGATTGCCGCGCACGTCATTCGCCTCCCCCTGCAGTGCGACCCTTCCGCGGTCCAGCACGTAGGCATAGTCGGCGACGCGGAGTGCGAGGTCGAGGTGCTGCTCGACGATGATGACGGCGATGTTCTTCGCGAGCTCGATCAGGCGCTCGGTGATCTCCTCGATGACGCCGATCCAGACGCCTTCGGTCGGCTCGTCGAGCAGCAGCAGTTTTGGATCGCCCAGCATGGCGCGGCCGATGGCGAGCATCTTGCGCTCGCCGCCGGAGAGCGTGCCGGCGGGCTGGTCGAGGCGCTGGCCGAGTTTCGGGAAGATGGTCAGCACGTGGTCGACGGCGTCGGCCTTGCTGCTCGCGAGCGAGCCGACGGCGAGATTGTCGCGTACCGACAGGCGCGCGAACACCGAATGCTCCTGCGGGACGTAGCCGATGCCGGCGCGCACGCGCTCCTGGGTCGCGCGGCGGCTGATGTCGCGGCCGTCGAAGGCGACCTCGCCCTTCCACGCCGGCAGCTCGCCGACGATGGTCTTCATCAACGTGGTCTTGCCGGCGCCGTTGCGCCCGAGCACGGCGACGCCGCCACGCCAGGGAATGCCGAGGTTGACGTCGAACAGGACCTGGCTGCGGCCATAGCCGGCGTCGAGATGCTTGATGTCCAAAAATTCAGGCACGGCGCAGATAAATCTCCTGGACGGATTTGTTGGCCTGGATCTCGGATACGGTACCTGACGCCAGCACCTTGCCCTGGTCGAGCACGGTCAGGCGATCGCAGATGTCGCGGATGAAATCGAGGTCGTGCTCGACGATGACGAGCGAGCAATGTTTTTTGATCGGCTGGAGCAGCTCGCCGGTGACGCGGCGCTCTTCCAGGCTCATGCCGCCGGTCGGTTCGTCCAGCAGCAGCAGCTTTGGCTTGCCCGCAAGCGCCATCGCGATCTCCAGCCATTGCTGCTGGCCGTGCGACAGCGCCGCCGCCGCGTCGAAGGCGCGATCGGCGAGGCGGAACTGCGTCAGCATGGTCATGACCTGGTCGTGCAGGAGCCTGCGCGTGCGCGAGAACAGGAGGTCGAACAGCGAGGACTGCGCCTGGAGCGCGAGCAGGATGTTGTCATAGAGCGTCAGCGTCGGCAGCACGCTGGTGATCTGGAATTTCAGGCTCATGCCGGCGCGGGCACGCTCGGTCGGCGTGAACGCGGTGATGTCGGTGTTGACGAAACTCACCTTGCCCTGCGTCGGCACCTCGGCACCGGCAATGCACTTCATCAGCGTGCTCTTGCCAGAGCCGTTCGGGCCGATCAGGCCGTGAAACTCGTTCTCGCCGACGGTGAGGGCTGCGCCATCGAGGGCGGTGAGCTTGCCGAAGATCTTTTTGATGCCCGCGGCCTCAAGGAGCGGCATTGCGCTTCTCCTTTCCGGTCTGCTTCTTGTTCTCCTTGGGCTTCGCACCGAAGCTGCCGACCCGTTCGCGCTCGCCCAGCACGAAGCTGATCAGGCCGAGCGGCCGGAACATGATCACGAGCAACAGCAGCACGCCCAGGATGATCGGCCAGATGTCGCGGTAATTGTCGGACAGCCAGAAGCTGACGCCTTCGACGATGACGGCGCCGATGACCGCACCGATCAGCGTGCCGGAGCCGCCGAACAGCACGTAGAGCACCACCTGCGTCGAGACGACGACGCCGACCATGTTGGGCCATACGAAACCCTCATGGAAGGCATAGAGGCTGCCGGCGAGCCCTGCGATGGCGCCGCCGATGGTGAAGATGATCGCCTTCAGATGCTGCGCCTTGTAGCCGAAGAAGGCGATGCGCTGCTCGTTCTCGCGCAGACCCGCGAGCGCGAGGCCGAACTGCGAGCGCACCAGGAAGCGGCAGAGCAGATAGACCACGACGAGGATGCCGAGCACGAGATAGTAGAAGGCCGGCCCTTCCGAGAACTCGTAGCCTCCGAGCGTCATCGGCGCGATCGAGGGAATGCCGTTCTGGCCGCCGAGATAGTACCAGCCGCGCGCCAGGCGATCGGCGGCGTAGGAGCCGGTGAGCGTGCCGAGCGACACGAAGATCACGCTGGAGGGATGCCGGCCCAGCAGCAGGAAGCCGCCGAGCAGCAGCGCGAAGGTGAGGCCGATGATGGTGCCCGCGGGCAGCACCAGGAAGATGTTGGTGATGTCCAAGTCGCGCGCGAGCAGCGCGACGCCATAGCCGGCCGAGCCGAAGAACAGGGCCTGGCCAAAGCTCATGATGCCGGCATAGCCCCAGACCAGATCGAACGACAGCGCGAACAGCGCGAGGATGATCACCCGCGTCGCGAACACCGTGAGATAGTCCTGCAGCACCAGCGGCGCGAGCAGCGCCGCGACCAGCACGACGCCCTCCACGATCGGCAGGACGTTTCGTCCTGCCGCGACCTCTACCGCTGCCGCGCGTTCAGCCATCGCATCGTCCGCTTCGTCGCCGGCGATGGCCTCTCTTACCACACTCATCGACTTCGGCATTCCGCCTCAGCATTCCTTGGGATCGACCAGACCGTCGCTGCGTCCGACGATCTCGTAGTTCCCGCCCTTGGCGACCGCGGTGTACATCTTCATCTTGCAGTGCCGCTTGCCCGGCACCATCTCGGCCGGTCCCCCGGGGCCCTCCGCGATCTTGGCATGGTCGAGCGCGGCGGCGACCGATTCGCGGTCGATCTTGCCCGCTTCCTTGACGGCCGCCTCCCACAGCTTGAGGCCGCGATAGGTGCCGGTGGCGGCGCTGCCGGCAGCGAACAGGAAATTGCCCGGAAAGTCCTTCTCGTAGGCCGCCTGGATTTTTGCGTCGAACGGATTCTCCTTGGTCAGCACCTTGAAATAGTCGAGGCAGCTTGCGAGGCCCTCGATCTCGGCGGCCTGGTTGATATTGAGCGTGTTCTCGTCGTAGTAGACGCAGGCGAGACGGCCGCCGTTCTTGAGGAAGCCCGCTTCATAGAGCTGCTTGAAGAACGGGCCGACGCCGGGCGGAATGACGGTGTTGAAGACGACGTCGACCTTGTTGGAGATGATGCGGTTGACGGTCGAGGAGAAGTCGACCTGGTCGAGCGGATAGTATTCCTCGAACACGACCTCGCCGCCGTTCGATTCGATCACCTTGCGCGCGTAGACGTTGAGTGTGTGCGGCCAGACGTAGTTGGCGCTGGGCAGCGCGAACTTCTTGCCACCGTTCTTGATCAGCCAGGGGATGAACTCGTCGCATTGCTGCGCTGGCGTCGGGCCGGTGCAGAACAGATAGGGCGTGCACTCCTTGCCTTCGTAGAGCTGCGGATAGATGTAGAGCGTCTTGCCGCGCGCGACGATCGGATCCTTGATCGCGTTGCGCATCGAGGAGGTGATGCCGCCCAGCACCATGTCGACCTTGTCGCGCTGGATCAGCTTGCGGACGTTGCCGACGGCGACGGATTCGTTCGAGGCGGTGTCCTCGATATAGAGCTCGAGCGGACGGCCGAGCATGCCGCCGGCGGCGTTGATCTCCTTGATCACCATCTTGGCGACGTTGGCGTCGGCATTGCCCGCGTAGGCGATCGGGCCGGTGAGATCGGTGGCGATGCCGACCTTGATCGGGGCTTCGGCCGCATTGGCCCAGGGGGCCGGGATCACCCAGCTGCCGACGCCGGTTGCGACCGCGCCGGACGCAAAGGCGAAATTGGAGAGAAAGCGGCGGCGTGAGAGCTGCGTACGATCGAACATGTGACTAAACCCCTTTTCCAGCGATGAGGCCCTGCGGCCGGAATTTGATGAAGACAATAGCGAGCACGAAGACGAGAACGTCGGCGACGACGGGCGCCATCACCCATGGCAGCGCGGCGCTGAGCGTGCCGATGACGCCGGCGCCTGCGACCGGCCCGATGAAGGAGCCGACGCCGCCGACCATGACCGCGACAAAGCCCTGGATCAGGAAGCGCAGGCCGAGATCGGCGAACAGGCTGAACACGGGCACGATCAGTGCCCCGGCGAGGCCGGCGAGCGCCGCGCCGAAGGCAAAGGTGGCGCCATAGATCAGCGGCGTGGAGATGCCGGAGGCGCGCGCCAGCGACGGATTTTCCAGCGTGGCGCGGACGCGAAGGCCAAAGCTCGTGCGCGAGAGCAGGAGATAACAGCCGCCCATCACCAGCAGCGTGATGACGATGATGGTGAAGCGCCAGGCCGAGATGTGCATCGCGCCGATGTCGATCGAGCCACCGATCGGCTCCGGCACGGTGAGATAGAAGCCGCCGATCAGCCCGCGCACGGATTCGCGGATGATCAGGCCCAGCGCATAGGTGCCGAGCATCGCCACGATCGGCGCGGCGTAGAAGCGCCGGATGATCAGCGCCTCCAGCACGAAGCCGAGCGCGCCGACCACGAAGGGCGCCGCGACCATGCCGGCCCAGATCGGCAGGCCCCTGGCGTAGGCGAGATAGGTGATGTAGGCCCCGAGCAGGACGAACTCGCCTTGCGCGAAGTTGAAGATGCCCATCATGCTGGCGATGATCCCGAGCCCCAGCACGATCAGGACGATGATCGCGCCAAAGCTCAGGATCTCGAACGCCGCGACGAACGCGTTAGCCATTTGGTGGATTCTTGTCTTGACGCGTTTTCTTGACGCGAACCGGCATCCACTTCGCTCGAAAACGCTTCTGTGTTCCGTCCGTCTGCATCAATGCCTCGCTCACATCTTCTTCCAGTCGCCGATCTGCTCGAAAGCGTGCGCGGCGCGATAAATCGTGGATTCCTCGAACATGCGGCCGACCAGCATCAGGCCGACGGGCAGGCCGTCGACCATGCCGCAGGGCAGCGACATCGCGGGATGATGGGTGATGTCGAACGGCGCGGTGTTGCCGATCATCTCCAGCGCACGGGCGACGTAGTCTTCGCGGCTGGCCGTGGGCTCTGGCAGCTTGGTCGCCTTCATCGGCGTGGTCGGCAGCAGCAGGAGATCGTAATCCCCAAAAGCCTTGTCGTAGGCCGCGGTGAGGCGACGGGAGATGTTCAGCGCCTTGCCGTAGAAGCGTGGACCGAAATTGTTGTTGATGTAGGTGCCGAGCATCATGAACAGCTTCGTGGTCTCGGACAGCGAGTCGGCCTGCCGGCGCCAGCCGCGATGAAAATCCATCAGCGAGGTCGAATAGAGATCGCCGCGGCTGAGGCCGTAGCCGTCGCCGAACATCATGGTCTGGGTCAGGCCTTCGGTGCCGATCGGGGTCCAGATCGCGCCACCCAGGAGATGCATCGGGATCGAGACCGTCTCTACGGTGGCGCCAAGATCCTTGAAGCGCTTTGCGGCCTCGCGCACGCTTTCATTCACCGCGGCCTCTGCGACCGGCTGCTCAAAGCCTTCCTTGAGGATGCCGATCTTCATGCCCTTGACGCCCTGGCCGAGCGCCTTGGTGTACTCCTCGACCTTCGGAGCCTTGATGCGCGGATCATAGCCGTCATCGCCGGCGAGCACTTCGAGCAGCAGTGCGTTGTCGGCAACCGTCGCGGTCATCGGACCGGTATGGTCGACATAGATTTCGATCGGCATGATCCCGGTATAGGGCACGAGGCCCCAGGTCGGCTTCATGCCGTAGATACCGCAGAACGAGGACGGCATGCGGATCGAGCCGCCCTGATCGCCGCCGATCGCCATGTCGACCTCGCCGAGCGCGACCACGACGCCCGAGCCTGACGACGAGCCGCCGGCCGAGTACCCCATCTTGTGCGGATTGTGCACCGGCCCATAGGAGCCGGTGTGGCTGCCGCCGGACAGGCAGAAATGCTCGCAATGCACCTTGCCCTTGATCTCGGCACCGGCATCCAGCATGCGCGTGACGATGGTGGCGTCGAAATCGGGCACATAGCCTTCCAGCGTCGATGAGCCGTTGGTCATGGGAACGCCGGCCAGCATGATGTTGTCTTTCAGCGCAACAGTCTTGCCCTTGAGCTTGCCGCCGGCGGCGCCCTTCACCGTCGACTTGCGATACCAGGCATTGCGCGGGTTCTCCTCGGGCGAGGGCCGATAGCCCGGCGTGCGCGGATATTTCACCTCAGGCACCTCGTCCGGCATTGCGGCAACGAGATTGTAGGCTTCGATCGAGCCCTGCATCAGGCCGCGGAACGAGGCGACGTCGTCGTCGGTGAGCGAAAGGCCGCATTGCTCGGCGACACTGCGAAGTTGGGCGGGCGTTGGAAGGACAACTGTCACGGCGCTCTCCTTGAGGCTTCTTGATCCCTGGCTTTGAATGGAGGCCGCTCGCTCGCGCCTGCACAGCGCGGGCCAATCGGCTTCGCCTCGATATTACAGACGGAAATATTTTCCTTTTCAAGTATTATTTCGAAAATCCGCCGCGATGGACCGAGCGACCGGATGTCAGAGCGTCTTGATGAGCTTGAAGTCGAGACCGTCCGCCTCGGCGAGGTACATCGGCATCTCGGCGCGGCCATCGCGGATGGTGACGGGGCCGCGGCCCGCCGAATAGACGGTGTTGCGCGCCGCCTTCAGCAGCGGACGAAAGGCCAGCGAGCCGGCACGGTTGGCCACGGACTCCAGGAACCGCAGCCCCTCGTAGTTCGACTGGCCGACGGAACCGACAGGCGGCGCGTGCGGGCCGAACATGGCCTGATAGCCGCCGAGGAACTCGTCATTGGCGCGCGAGGCCATGCAGTTGAAATAGCCGGAGGCGCAGAACAAATTCTCGGTGTTGTCGGCACCGATGCCGAGCAGCACGGTTTCGTCCATCGCGCCGGCCAGCCGCAGCGTCGCGGTGGCGAGGCCAGCCTCGGCGAAGGCGCGATTGAAGGTGATGCTGTCGGTGCCGATCAGCGAGATCAGCACCACGTCAGGCTTGGCGGCGCGGATTCGCGCCAGATGCGGCTCGTGATTGTCCTCGCCGACGGGGACGAACTCCTCGCCGACGACCTGGCCGCCGGCTTCCCTGATGTAGCGCTTGACCGCGCGATGCGACTGCCAGGGCCAGACGTAATCGCTGCCGATCAGGTACCAGCGCGCCGCCTTCTTGACGTCGGCCAGCCAGTGGATCGACGGCCGGCTCTGCCAGCGCGGCGTCTCGCCGATCGCCATCACGCCCGGCGTGCGCTCGCCGCCTTCGTAGACCGGCGTATAGATGTAGGGGATGCGGTTGCCAGTGACCTTGCGCAACGCGACGCGGACGGCGCTGATATGCGAGCCCATGATGAGGTCGACCTCGTCGAAGGCGATCGCCTGCTCGGCGCGCTGCACCACCTCGTCGATCGGGCCGCCGGAATCGTAGATCGACAGCTCCAGCTCGCGGCCCAAAATGCCGCCGCGCTTGTTGATCTCGGCGACCGCCAGCATCGCGCTGTTGGTGGAGGTCGGGCCCCAGATCCCGGGCGAGCCGGTGAAGGTGAGGAAATTGCCGATGCGCAGCTTGTTGCGCGCGCCGCGGCGCTTCATGAAATGCGCGTCAACCGGAGACAGGTCGAAGTCGGCCGCCGACGACGACAGATTCCTGAACAGCAAGGACGGCGGCAACGCCGGGCCGCCGTGAGCCGGGAAGTTTACCGTCGCGCGCACGCCAACTCCTGTCTGGCACCAGACCTGAAAGCACATTGAGCAGGCGGCCGCGGCTTCCGCCCTTTTGTTGGGCAATGATCCTATTTTGAAAATATTGAATATTCAAGAATTGAAGTGCATATAGATGCAGCATTGATTGCAAGACATTCACTCATTTGGGTCAAGACGAAGTCTTAGCCGTGGCAAAACCGTCGAAAGAAAACTCCCCGATCACCGAACACCTCGCCTACCTGCTCGCGCAGGCCAACCGGGAGATCAACCGGCAGCTGGAACTGCGCTTGAGCAAGGAAGGTGTTCCCGTCGAGCAATGGCGCATCCTGAAGGTCCTGTCGGACGGCAGCGGCCATTCGATGGGCGAGCTTGCGGACGCCGTGCTGCTCAACCATCCGACGCTGACCAAGATGATCGACCGCATGGTCTCCGACACGCTGGTCTATCGCGTGCAGGACCCGAACGACCGCCGCAAGGTCCTGATGTTCATCTCCGACCGCGGCAAGGTGCTGTGCAAGAAGCTCAACTCGCTCGCGGTCGACCAGGAGGAGCACATCCTGGAGAGCTACGGCGACAAATCGACGAGCGAATTGAAGCGGCTGCTGGAGAGCTTGATCGACAGCTCGAATTGAGTGTTGGTCTAGCGCACCCTCTCAACGTCGTCCCGGCCTAGTGCGCAATTGCGCACGGGGGCCGGGACCCATACCGCGAAATCTATCGAAGGCGCGCGGAGTCGTACCGCGCAGAGACGCGCAACTATCAGTCTTCGCCAAACTCAATCCTGTGGTTATGGGTCCCGGCCCCCGTGCGCAATTGCGCACTAGGCCGGAACGACGATGTGGAGAGATGCGCGCCACGCACTCGGCCGTCATCGCCCGGCTTGACCGGGCGACGACAGTGGAGATTGAGGCGGGAATGTCGCCCCTCACGCGCGCATGACGGCGAGCTAGCGGTTACGCATACCGCCCGTGGCAGTGCTTGTACTTCTTGCCCGAGCCGCACGGGCAGTCCTCGTTGCGGCCGATCTTGCCCCAGGAGGCCGGGTTCTTCGGATCGCGCTGGGCGGCGTCGGAGGCCGGCGCGCCGAGCGTGACGCTGGCGAGCGCCATCTCGTCCTCGCCGGTGTTGGGGTCGAACTTGTGCGCTTCCATCGGCGGCAGCACGGGCGCTTCCTGCTCCGGCGGGACGATCTCGACGCGCATCAGCTGCGCGGTGACGGCCTCGCGCAGGTGCGCGCTCATCTCCTGGAAGAGATTGAAGGCCTCGGTCTTGTACTCCTGGAGCGGATCACGCTGGCCGTAGCCGCGCAGGCCGATGACCTGGCGCAGATGGTCCAGCATGATCAGGTGCTCGCGCCAGAGATGGTCGAGCGTCTGGAGCAAGATGGTCTTCTCGACGTAGCGCATCACGTCGGGGCCCCATTGCGCGACCTTGGCGGCCATGTGCTCGTCGGCGCGGTTCTCGATGCGGTTGAGCAGCTCCTCGTCGGCGATGCCCTCTTCCTTGGCCCATTCATCGACCGGCAGGTCGAGATCGAGCACGCGCTTGAGCTCTTCCTTCAGGCCGGCAACGTCCCACTGCTCGGCATAGGCATGCTCGGGCACGTGCTTGGCGACGAGGTCGTCGATGAAGGCGTGGCGCATGTCGGTGACGGTCTCGGCGACGCTGTCGTCCTTCATCAGGTCGACGCGCTGGTCGAAGATCACCTTGCGCTGGTCGTTCTGGACGTTGTCGAACTTGAGCAGGTTCTTGCGGATGTCGAAGTTGCGGGCCTCGACCTTCTGCTGCGCCTTCTCCAGGGCCTTGTTGATCCAGGGATGGATGATGGCCTCGCCCTCTTGCAGGCCGAGACGCTGGAGCATGCTGTCGAGGCGATCCGAGCCGAAGATGCGCATCAGATCGTCTTCCAGCGACAGGAAGAACTTTGAGCGGCCGGGGTCGCCCTGACGACCGGAACGGCCGCGCAGCTGGTTGTCGATGCGGCGGGATTCGTGACGCTCGGAGCCCATGATGTAGAGGCCACCCGGCTTCGTCACGGTCTTGGCCGGCTTTGAGCCCTTCGCCGGCTCGATCTCGACGACCTCTTCCGCCTTCAGCACGATCTCGCGGAAGCGCTCGACGTCGGCCTTGATCTGCTCGATCTTCCTAGCCTTCTCGGCCTCGTCCTCGATGCCCGCGGTCTCCTTCGGGATGCGCATATCGAGCGAGCCGCCGAGCTTGATGTCGGTGCCGCGGCCGGCCATGTTGGTCGCGATCGTGATCGCGCCGGGAACGCCGGCTTCGGCGACGATATAGGCTTCCTGCTCGTGGAAGCGCGCGTTCAGCACCGCAAACAGCTTTGCCGGCTTGCCCGCGCGGGCCGCTGCGTAAAGCTTGTCGAGCGCGTTCTCCTTGCCGAAATCGATCTGCTTGTAGCCGTTCTTCTTGAGGAACTCGGCAAGCACTTCCGACTTCTCGATCGACGCCGTGCCGACCAGCACCGGCTGCAGCCGCGAATTGGCGCGCTCGATCTCGGCGAGGATGGCCGAATATTTTTCCTGGTGGGTGCGATAGACCTCGTCGTCCTCATCCAGGCGGCCGACCGGCACGTTGGTCGGGATCTCGACGACTTCGAGCTTGTAGATGTCGAAGAGTTCGTCGGCCTCGGTCAACGCCGTACCGGTCATGCCCGCAAGCTTCTCGTACATGCGGAAGTAATTCTGGAACGTGATCGAGGCCAGCGTCTGGTTCTCGGGTTGAACCTGGACGTGCTCCTTGGCTTCCAGCGCCTGATGCAGGCCTTCCGAATAGCGCCGGCCGGCCATCATGCGGCCGGTGAACTCGTCGATGATGACGACCTCGTCGTCGCGGACGATGTAGTCCTTGTCGCGAGTGAACAGCGTGTGGGCGCGCAGCGCCTGGTTGATGTGATGCACGACGGAGACGTTCTCGACGTCGTAGAGCGACTCGCCCTTGAGCTGGCCAGCGTCGCGCAGCAGCGTCTCGATCTTCTCCATGCCGGCTTCGGTCAGCGTCACCGTGCGCTGCTTCTCGTCGACGTCGTAGTCGGTCTTGTCGAGCTTGGGCAGGAACCCGTCGATGGTGTTGTAGAAGTCGGAGCGGTCATCGAGCGGACCGGAGATGATCAGCGGCGTGCGCGCCTCGTCGATCAGGATGGAGTCGACTTCGTCGACGATCGCGTAGAAGTGCGGTCGCTGGACCATGTCCTCGAGCCGGTACTTCATGTTGTCGCGCAGATAGTCGAAGCCGTATTCGTTGTTGGTGCCGTAGGTGATGTCGCAGGCATAGGCCGCCTTGCGCTCGGCATCGTCGAGGCCATGGACGATCACGCCGGTGGTCATGCCGAGGAAGCTGTAGATCTGGCCCATCCAGCCGGAGTCGCGGCGGGCGAGATAGTCGTTGACCGTGACGACGTGGATGCCCTTGCCGGCGAGCGCGTTGAGATAGACCGCCAGCGTCGCCACCAGCGTCTTGCCTTCACCGGTCTTCATCTCGGCGATATCGCCCTCGTGCAGCACCATGCCGCCGATCAGCTGGACGTCGAAATGGCGCTGGCCGAGCGTGCGCTTGGCGGCCTCACGCACGGTGGCGAAGGCGGGCACCAGCAGGTCGTCCAAGGTCTTGCCCTCGGCGAGCTGCTTCTTGAAGTCCGCGGTGCGAGCCTTGAGCTCCTCGTCGGAGAGCTTGATGAGCTCGGGCTCCAGCGCGTTGATCGCGTTGACGCGGGATTGATATCCCTTCACCCGCCGGTCGTTGGCGGAGCCGAAAAACTTGCGGGCGAGCGCGCCGATCATGCCTAGTTCCTGTGTTCGCGATTTAACCGCGTTGCAGCCAAGAAGTTGTCACCTGTCTGCCTATCAACTCACCGTGACGCCCGATGGCGCCAGAGCCCGGACTGCGGGGGGTCATCCGCCATATGGGTGGGAATTGGGCAAGTCTGGGTTCAACGGCCAAAAACGCAGCAAAATAAACGCCATCGCCATGGTCGCGACCGGGCAGAGATATGGCCCGGTCAGGGCCTTGTCAACGGCGGGCGCATTGCGGCTAATTCATCATTTTGACAGACTTTTCGCGTTGCCAAGCCCCCCTGAATTGGGCGAGTGTCCGCCCCGCTCGAGCAGCCCCCTGCTTCAACATAAGGATTTTCCATGACCACCTCGTTCCCGGTAACCAAAACCGGCCTGCGCTTCGGGCTTGCCACTGCCCTCGTGGGCTGCCTTGCGCTGGCGCTGATCGCGGGTCCCGGCCGGGCTGCCGACGATCCGGTCCTGGCGAAGGTCAATGGCGCGGAAATCAAGAAGAGCGACGTGGCCATGGCCGAGGAGGAACTCGGGCCGAGCCTCGCCCAGATGGACCCGGCGACCAAGGACGAGAACGTCCTGTCCTTCCTGATCGACATGAAAATCGTCAGCAAGGCTGCCGAAGACAAGAAGGTCGCCGACAGCGAGGAGTTCAAGAAGCGCCTGGCGTTCGCCCGCAACCGCCTCCTGATGGACAGCCTGCTCGCCAACGAGGGCAAGGCCGCCACCACCCCCGACGCCATGAAGAAGGTCTACGAGGAGGCCTCCAAGCAGATCACCGGCGAGCAGGAGGTGCGCGCCCGCCACATCCTGGTCGAGACCGAGGACGAAGCCAAGGCGGTGAAGGCCGAACTCGACAAGGGCGCCGATTTCGCCGAGCTCGCCAAGAAGAAGTCGAAGGATCCGGGCTCCGCCGACGGCGGCGACCTCGGCTTCTTCACCAAGGAGCAGATGGTGCCGGAATTCTCGACGGTGGCCTTCGCGCTGGAGCCGGGCAAGATCTCCGACCCCGTGAAGTCGCAGTTCGGCTGGCACATCATCAAGGTCGAGGAAAAGCGCAGCCGCAAGGCGCCGGACTTCGAGCAGGTCAAGGCCCAGATCGAGCAGTACGTCACCCGCAAGGCCCAGGCCGACTACGTCGCCAAGCTGCGCACGGAAGCCAAGGTCGAGCGGCTGGACCAGCCGGCGGCGGATGCCAAGCCGGCCGACGCGGCGAAGCCCTCCGACAGCAAGATGGCGCCCCCTGCGAAGAAGTAAGAATTCGCTGTCACTTCACGGACGCCAATAGTATCTAACGTCGCAATGGCCGGGCAAATGCCCGGCCATCTGCATATCCAGACCTCACCAAGGCGCCCCGCGATGTCCTCCTCCGTCTCTCCCCTCGCCCCGAAACACGTTCCCGACATGCCCGTGATCGCGGGCGTCCGCCTTGCGACGGCCGAGGCCGGCATCCGCTACAAGAACCGCACCGATGTGCTGCTGGCGGTGATGGACAAGGGCACCGCGGTGGCCGGCGTCTTCACCAGGTCGAAATGCCCGTCCGCACCGGTGGAATGGTGCCGCGCGAAGCTGAAAGGCGGCAAGGCGCGCGCGCTCGTGGTGAATTCCGGCAATGCCAACGCCTTCACCGGCAAGACCGGCCGCAGCTCCACCGCGCTGACCGCCAAGATCGCGGCCAAGGCCGTCGGATGCAGCGAGAGCGAGATCTTCCTGGCGTCGACCGGCGTGATCGGCGAGCCGCTGGACGCGACCAAGTTCGATGGCGTGCTGGGCCGGCTGGCCGAGACCGCCGAGCCCGGCGACTATCTCGCCGCGGCCAAGGCGATCATGACCACCGACACCTTCCCCAAGGTCGCGACCGCGACCGTCAAGCTCGGCAAGGCCAAGGTCACAATCAACGGCATGGCCAAGGGCGCCGGCATGATCGCGCCCGATATGGCGACGATGCTGTCCTTCATCTTCACCGACGCGCCGATCGCGCCGGCCGCCCTGCAAGCGTTGCTCAAGAGCGGTGTCGAGGACACCTTCAACGCGGTGACGATCGACGGCGACACCTCGACCTCGGACACGCTGCTGGCCTTCGCGACGGGCGCTGCCGCCGAGCACGGTGCGCCGAAGATCAGCCGCGCCAGCGATCCCAGGCTGAAGGCCTTCGTCAAGGCCTTCAACCAGGTGCTCGCCAACCTCGCCGAGCAGGTCGCCCGCGACGGCGAAGGCGCGCGCAAGCTGGTCGAGATCACGGTCGAAGGCGCCAAGTCCAAGGCGTCGGCGCGCAAGATCGCGATGTCGATTGCGAACTCGCCGCTGGTGAAGACCGCGATCGCCGGCGAGGACGCCAACTGGGGCCGCGTGGTGATGGCCGTCGGCAAGGCCGGCGAGCCGGCCGACCGCGACAAGCTCTCGATCTCCTTCAACGGCATCCGCGTCGCCAAGAGCGGCGCGCGCGATCCTGACTACGACGAAGCGCAGGTGTCGGAGGCGATGAAGGCGCCGGAGATCGCGATCAAGGTCGCGCTCGGCCTCGGCAAGGGCCGCGACCGCGTCATGACCTGCGACCTCACCAAGGAGTATGTCGCGATCAACGGGGATTACAGGTCATAGTCTCCATGACCACTCTCAAGCTCACACTGGTAGTGGCCTGCGCGCTTGTCGACGCCGACAAGCGCGTCCTGATCGCGCAGCGCCCCGAAGGCAAGGCGCTGGCCGGCCTCTGGGAATTTCCCGGCGGCAAGCTCGAGCCCGGCGAGCGGCCGGAGCAGAGCCTGATCCGCGAGCTGCATGAAGAGCTCGGCATTACCGTTGCCGAGCCGTGCCTGGCGCCGCTGACCTTTGCGAGCTACGGCTACGAGACCTTCCACCTGTTGATGCCGCTCTATATCTGCCGGCGCTGGGAGGGGCAGGTCACGCCGCGCGAGGGCCAGACTCTCGCCTGGGTCCGTGCCAACAAGCTGCGCGACTACCCGATGCCACCCGCGGACATTCCGCTGATCCCGCATTTGATTGATTTGCTGATGTGAGGCTTCAGCGGCGGCGCCAGGTGCTCAATCGTCATTCCGGGGCGCGCAAAGCGCGAACTATGGTGCGCAATTGCGCACCTGAGAATCTCGAGATTCCGGGTTCGATGCTACGCATCGCCCCGGAATGACGGTGGGAGTGACCTACGTCTCCCCCGCCTTCTTCACCGCCTCCGCCAGACTCGCCTTCGCCGACCCCGGCTTGAGCGGCTGCTGCTGGCTTGCATGCGGGGCCCAGCCTGAGAGCCAGATGATGTCGAACGTCGCGCGGATGCGGCCGTCGGCATCGGCGAAGCGCTCGGCATAGATCTCGGCCATCCGCAGCAGCGTCGCGCGCCGGCTCGGCGTGCGGCGGCGTTCGATCAGCACATTGGCCGCGCCCATGCGCCTGATATCCTGCATCAGCGCAAAGGCATTGGCATAGCGCACCACGACCCGATCGACGTCGGTGACCGGCAGCGCAAAGCCCGCGCGCTGCAACAGCGCGCCGATGTCGCGCAGATCGGCGAACGGCACCACGCGCGGCGACACCCCGCCCTCGCATTCGGCTTCGGCGGCAGCAAAAGCCTGGCGCAGCTCGGTCAGGCTGTCGCCGCCGATCATCGCGGCCAGCAGCAAGCCATCCGGCTTCAGCGCGCGACGGATCTGCGCCAGCACGCCCGGCAGATCGTTGACGAATTGCAGCGCCAGCGCCGAGACGACGAGATCGAGGCTGTCGGGCGTGAAAGGCAGCGCCTCCTCGCCGGTTTCGCCAAGTGCAATCCGCTGAAGTGACGGCAGCCGCGCGCGCAAGGCCGCGAGGCCCTCACCGGGCGTCCAGAGATCGGCCGGAGCGTGAAACTCCCGCATCACCGCGGCGAGCCGGTCGGACATGTCCTCGGCGACCCGGTCGAGCAGGAACCTCACGGCGCCTTGCCCCTGCGCACGGCGTTGCCGCGCGTGCAGCAAGGCACGATCGAACAAGGCGGGCGGGGTTTGCGGGGGCTGAGCCATGCCGCTGGTTACGCTCATGACCGCCACTCTGGCAACCCACGCAACAGCGAGGCAGGTGGAACAGCCAGACGCGCCATCGTATAGTCGAGCATCACTGAGGCACGGACCGTGTTCAGCATTCATCTTCGCGATATCAGCGCCGACGTTGTCGAAGCGTGGAGAGCCGCGTTTGCCGACGTGGCAAACGTCGAGGTTTCGCTCGGCGACATTTTTGCGCACGAGGCCGACGCCATCCTGAGCCCAGCCAACAGCTTTGGGCACATGGATGGCGGGGTCGACCTGCTCTATTCGCGTTATTTCGGCTGGGACCTCCAGACCAATCTGCAAGCCGTATTGGCGGAGCACCATTATGGAGAACTCCCGGTCGGCCAGGCGATCGTGCTTGCCACAGGCCACGCGCGCTTCCCGTTCCTCGTGAGTGCGCCCACGATGCGAGTCCCGGCGCGCATCGATCAGACCGTGAATGTGTACCTCGCGTTCCGGGCAGCACTAATCGCTGTCCTCACGCACAATGCCGGTGCCAACGAGGCAATCCAGTCCTTGCTGGTCCCGGGTCTGGGGACAGGCATAGGCGCGATGCCCCCTGAGCGGGCTGCCCGCCAGATGCGGCTTGCTTATGACTCGATCCTGGCGCCGGCCCCGGAGCGGCGAAGCGCCCGTACCATCCTGAGAGAGCACCACGACCTGCTTTCCTGACGCCCCCTTTTTGGCCACGGCCGCTTGAGCGCCATCGGGCGTAACGCTAGCCTTCCCCCATGGAAGCCGACGCTGCCCCTTCCCGTTCGATCACTGCCCCTCTGCGTGCCGCATGGACGGCCGGCCGTCACGCGCTGGCGCGCGCGGCACGGCTCGCGCTCGACATTGCGCTGCCGACCTTGTGCGTGTCCTGCCGTGAGCCGGTCGATGGCGAGGGCGTTTGCGCGGCCTGCTGGGCGCGACTGTCGTTCATTGAACGGCCCTATTGCCCGCGCCTTGGCATCCCCTTCGTCTACGACCCCGGCCCGGACATGCTGTCGATGGAGGCGATCGCGAGCCCGCCGGCCTACCAGCGCGCGCGAGCAGCCGTGCGTTATGACGACGTCGCACGCACGCTGGTGCATGCGCTGAAATACCAGGACCGCACCGATCTGGCGCCCGCCATGGGCCGCTGGATGGCGCGTGCGGGCGGCGAGCTGCTCACCGGGGCCGACATGCTGATTCCCGTGCCCTTGCATTGGCGAAGGGCCTGGCGGCGACGCTACAACCAGTCCGGAGCGCTGGCGCGCAGCATCGAGCGGCAGAGCGGGGTGAAAGTGCGGGGCGAGGTGCTGCGCCGGGTGCGCGCCACCGAGCAGCAGATCGGCCTGTCGCGGGCCCAGCGCGCCACCAATGTGCAGGGCGCATTCCAGGTATCTCCCGACCGTCAGGCCGAGGTGCAGGGCCGCCGTATCGTCCTGATCGACGACGTCCTGACGTCGGGGGCGACGCTGGATGCCTGCGCCCGTGCCTTGCTGCGCGCCAAAGCGGCCCAGGTGGACGTGCTGGTCTTTGCCCGGGTTGTGGAGGTCAGGTAAAGTCCCATATAATTCAATGAATTCATGACATGAGAGCGCCAGACAAGATGACCGACGCTGTCGAGATCTACACCAGGCCGGGCTGCGGCTATTGTTCCGCGGCCAAATCGCTGCTGACCCGCAAGAAGGCGACCTTCACGGAGTTCGACATCGCCAAGAACCCGTCCTGGCGCGACGAGATGTACGACCGCGCCGGCGAGGGCTCGACCTTCCCGCAGATCTGGATCGGCGGCAGCCATGTCGGCGGCTGCGACGACCTCTACGCGCTCGATCGCGAGGGCAAGCTCGACGGCATGCTCGAAAGTGTGAAGGCTGAATCATGAGCGACAACAGGACCTTCACCGCCGCGATGGTGCAGATGCGCACCGGCCTGATGCCCGAGCCCAGCCTCGCGCAGGCCACCAGGCTGATCCGGCAGGCTGCGGCCAACGGCGCCGACTACGTGCAGACGCCCGAAGTCAGCAACATGATGCAGCTCAACCGCAAGGCGCTGTTCGAGCACCTCCAGAGCGAAGAGAACGACACCTCGCTGAAGGCTTATCGCGCGCTCGCGGCGGAACTGAAGATCCACATCCATGTCGGCTCGCTGGCATTGCGTTTCTCGGACGAAAAAGCGGTCAACCGCTCGTTCCTGATCGGGCCCGAGGGCGATGTGCTCGCGAGCTACGACAAGATCCACATGTTCGACATAGAGCTGCCGGACGGCGAGAGCTATCGCGAATCCGCCAACTACCAGCCGGGCGAGACCGCCGTGATCTCTGACCTGCCCTGGGGCCGGGTCGGGCTGACGATCTGCTACGACGTGCGCTTCCCCGCGCTCTACCGCGCGCTGGCCGAGAGCGGCGCGTACTTCATCACCGTGCCCTCAGCCTTCACCCGCAAGACCGGCGAGGCGCATTGGCACGTGCTGCTGCGTTCGCGCGCGATCGAGACCGGCTGCTTCATCTTCGCCGCCGCACAGGCCGGCCTGCACGAGAACAAGCGCGAGACCTATGGCCACTCGCTGATCATCGACCCCTGGGGCGAGATCCTCGCCGAAGGCGATGTCGAGCCCGGCATCATCATGGCCAAGATCGATCCGGCCAAGGTCGAGACCGCCCGCCGCGCGATCCCCTCGCTCCAGCACGGCCGTCGCTTCGGCGTCGCCGACCCCAAGGCCGGGCCGGATCATCTGCATCTGGTACGGGGATCGGCATGATCCGCTACGCGCTTCACTGCGACCGCAACCACGCATTCGAAAGCTGGTTCCAGAGCTCGTCGGCCTACGATTCGCAGGTGAAGCGCAAGCTCGTGACCTGCCCGATCTGCGGCTCGGCCAAGGTCGAGAAAGCGATCATGGCCCCGCGCATCGTCGGCAAGAAAGGCCGCGGGCCCGCCACGCCTCCGCCGGAGCCCGCCGCCGCAACCACCACGCCCGAGGCTGCGCCATCGGGACCGACCTCGCTGATGATGGCGCAGGAGCGCGAGCTGCGCGCCAAGCTCAAGGAGCTGCGCGACCACATTGTCAAGAACGCCGACAATGTCGGCGAGCGCTTCCCCAACGAAGCCCGCGCGATGCATTACGGCGACAAGGAGCACCGCCCGATCTACGGCGAGGCCTCGCCCGAAGAGGCGAAGTCGCTGATCGACGAAGGTATCGAGGTCTCGCCGCTGCCGACGCTGCCGGAAGACAGGAATTAGGCTCCCACCAGCACCGCCACGCCGACCACGATCAGCGCGATGCCAAAGATCTCGCGTGGCGCGATCGGCTGCTTGAACGAGTAATACGCCACGCCTTGTGCGAACAGCACCTCGATGAGGGCGAGCGTGCGGACATTCGCGGCCGCGGTCAGCGCGAACGCCAGGAACCAGAACTGTGAGGAGAAGGCGCCCATGAAGCCGGCGAACAGCGACGGCTTCCACAGGCCAAGGATCGCCTGCAGGATCTTGGGCGCGCGCCAGAGCAGGTAGATCGTCAGAATCAGAGTCTGCACGAACAGGCCCAGTACCAGCGTGAAGGACGCCGCCGTCACGAAGGACACGTTCGGCACCGTGATGATGGCGCCGCGGAAGCCGACCGCGGACAGCGCGAACGCCGCGGCCGCCACAAGCCCCAAAATGGTCGGCTTCAGCTCGGCAAAACTTTTCTCACCGCCGGGCCGCAGCGCCGTGATGACGACGCCGACGGTCGCGATCACGATCGCCAGCACTTTCAGCCATGTCAGGTGATCGCCAAGAAAGACGAAGCCGAAGATCGCGGTCTGGATCGCCTCGGTCTTGAGGTATGCCGTCGTCACCACGAAGGAGCGGTCGTTCATCGCCAGCAGCATCAACCCGGTGGCGACGATCTGGCTGAGCGCCCCGAGCAGCAGCCACGGCCAGAACGCCGACGGCGGCATGCCGAGATGATCGCCGGTCGCGACCAGCACCACGCCGAGAAACAGCAGCGAGAACGGGAAGCCGAACAGGAAGCGGATATTGGTCGCACCCCACGTCCCCAGCGGCTTCGTCAGCGACCGCTGCATCGCATTGCGCGCGACCTGCCCGGACGCGGCAATGACGGTGAAGGGAATCCAGAGGCTGGTGATGGTGAGCATGGGGTGGGCGGGTGGGTGGAAGCTGGAGGGAGGTGAGATCGCGGCCAACCTGCCGATAGCGCTCAAGCAGGTCAATCACGCCCACGTCATGGGTGCGATGCTCGTGCCACAAACACGGTGTCGTCCCGGCGAAGGCCGGGACCCATAGCCACAGGAAGTAGTTTGGTGAAGACTCGTGGTTACCAGCTTCGCGCCACAACTTCTCCCTGGGGGTATGGGTCCCGGCCTACGCCGGGACGACAGCGGAGTTGTGGACACAGCTCGCGCCCTATTCGCGCCCGCTTCACACCATCGCTTCCGCCACCACCATGTAGTTCACGTCCATGTCGGAGGAGAGGGTCCATTTGTCGGCGAAGGGGCTGTAGACGACGCCGGTCTGCTCGGTGATGACGAGGCGGTTGTCGAGCAGGTATTTCGTCAGCTCGTCGGGGGTGACGAACTTGTTCCATTCGTGGGTGCCGCGCGGCAGCCAGCGCAGGACGTATTCGGCGCCGACGATGGCGAGCGCAAAGCTCTTCCAGTTCCGGTTCAGCGTCGAGACCACCATCAGCCCGTTCGGCTTCAGCATCGCGGTGCAGCGCTTGAGGAAAACGCCGACATCGACGACGTGCTCGACCACCTCCATCGCCAGCACGATGTCGAAGCGCTCGCGCGGGTCGATCTCCTCCACCGTGGTGCAGCGGTAGTCGATCGCAAGATGGCTCTTGTCGGCATGCAGTTTTGCAGCCGCAATATTGCTCTGCGAGGGATCGACGCCGATGACCTGGGCCCCTAGCCGTGACAGCGGCTCACAGAGCAGGCCGGCGCCGCAGCCGATGTCGAGCACGCGCAGGCCGCCGAGACAGTTGAGGCTGCGCACATTGCGCTCGAACTTGCGGCAGGCGGCGTCGCGGATGTAGCCGAGCCGCAGCGGGTTGATCCGGTGCAGCGGCGCCATCTTGCCCTTGGGGTCCCACCATTCCGCCGAGAGTTTTGAGAATTTCGCGATCTCGGCGGCGTCGACGGTCGAGCCCGGCTGGGCCGTGGCGGATGCGGAAGTATTTTGCTGCATGCTCATTGTTACGCGCGGTCCTACCGCGTGGTGATCGAACTACGGAAGGCGAGCGGCGAGGCGATGGTCCTGATCGTCTCGATCCCCTCGCCGACACCGCGAATGGTCACGTCGCCGTAGTTGAGAATTCGTCCAAGAATCGTCTGATCGACGTCGACGCTCTCGACCTTGTCCAGCGCCATCTCGAAGGTGCGGCGCTTGATGAACCCGGTCTTGTGCACAACCCTGAGGTTGGTGACGTCGGTCTCGGTGGTGAAGCGATGGAACCAGCCCTTCACGGTCCAGTACAGGGCGGCCAGCGCCACCAGGCCGGAGCCGAACAGGGACAGGATCATCACGCCGTAAATGTTGCTCTGCCGGGACAGGGCGAACAGGGCCAGGGCCACGATCCAGGCCATGATGGCCGGAAAATAGAAGATCCAGTGCGCATTGGTCGAATACAGCACCCGCTCGCCCGGTTGCAGGATCTCGTCGATGTAGCGCGCCATGATCTCGGTTAACCCATTACCCCCAAACCGGACCTCGAGCCTGCCCCCGCAGGAACCCGCTTGCCCCCGGCCCCGCCGCTATGTATACGCGCGGTCGGTGTCCGCGAGGCCCGTCCAGTGCGGGTCACCATACTGATCCTTATGAGGGAATGCACGCGTCGTCATGAGCCGCCTCGTGATGAAATTCGGCGGCACATCCGTCGCCAACATCGAACGCATCCGCAACGTCGCACGCCATGTGAAGCGTGAGGTCGACGCCGGCCACGAAGTGGCCGTGGTCGTCTCGGCGATGTCGGGCAAAACCAACGAGCTGGTGGCCTGGTGCACCGAGGCCTCGCCGATGCACGATGCGCGCGAATACGACGCCGTCGTCGCCTCCGGCGAACAGGTGACGTCCGGCCTCCTCGCCATCGTGCTCCAGAGCATGGGTATCCAGGCCCGCTCCTGGCAGGGCTGGCAGATCCCGATCAAGACCAGCGACGCCCATGCCTCGGCCCGAATCGAGGACATCGACGGCGGCGAGATCGTCAAGCGCTTCAGGGATCGCAAGGAAGTCGCGGTCATCGCCGGCTTCCAGGGCATCAACCCCGAGACGAACCGGATCACCACGCTCGGCCGTGGCGGCTCCGACACCTCGGCGGTGGCGATCGCCGCCGCCGTCAAGGCCGACCGCTGCGACATCTACACCGACGTCGATGGCGTCTACACCACCGACCCGCGAATCGTGCCGAAGGCCAAGAGGCTCGACAAGATCGCGTTCGAAGACATGCTGGAACTGGCCTCGCAGGGCGCGAAAGTGCTCCAGGTCCGCTCGGTGGAACTCGGCATGGTCCACAACATGCCGATCTTTGTCCGCTCGAGCTTCGACAAGCCCGAGGATATCGACCCGCATGCCAACCAGCCGCCCGGCACGCTGATCTGCAGCGAGGAGGAGATCATGGAAAGCCACGTCGTCACCGGCATCGCCTTTTCGAAGGACGAAGCCCAGATTTCGGTGCGCCAGATCGAGGACAAGCCGGGCGTCGCCGCGTCGATCTTCGGCCCGCTGGCGGATGCCAACATCAACGTCGACATGATCGTGCAGGGCGTCTCCGAGGACGGCAAGACCACCGACCTCACCTTCACGGTGCCGGCCGCCGACTACACCCGCGCCAAGGACACGATTACCGCCGCCAAGGGCAAGATCGGCTATGCCCGGCTCGATACCGCCACCGACGTCGCCAAGATATCGGTAATCGGCAGCGGCATGCGCAGCCATGCCGGCGTCGCCGCCCAGGCGTTCTCGGCCCTCGCCGGACGGAATATCAACATCCGGGCCATCACAACCTCCGAGATCAAATTCTCGGTTCTGATCGACACCGCCTATACCGAGCTTGCGGTGCGGACCCTGCACACGCTCTACGGCCTCGATCAGGCTTAGGCTAATTTTCTCTTAGCGGTCGCAGCAAACGCGAAGGTGTACACACCTTCGCGTCTGGCAGGCGTTTTGCTTGGCAAAACAAGCCCCAATTCGCTATACGGCGAACAGGGTGGGCTGCCACATACTGTGCCCCAGTTGAGGCGGTGCTGATTCGGTTCAGGCGCCAAATCTGAAGAAGATTTGGACCCGGGCCGGCGCCGGATGAGCAAATTCGTTGTTTTTCTGGATTTTCGGGCGAGCCGCCGGGGCCCCTTTCGGGTCCGGCTGACGGAGGAGACTGAGGGTACATGCGGAGCGCGTCGGGAGGTCCCCGCGTCTTGTTGAGACGGCTCCGCGAAACCATGGCGGAGCAGGTCTCGGCCCAGGAGCGGCTGGACAAGATCGTGGTGCTGATCGCCGCCAACATGGTGGCCGAGGTGTGCTCGGTCTATGTGCTGCGCGTCGACAACACGCTCGAGCTCTACGCCACCGAAGGTCTCAACCGTGAGGCTGTGCATCACACCGTGCTCAGCGCCCATGAGGGCCTCGTCGGTCTCGTCGCCAGCGAGGCGACGCCGCTCAACCTCAGCGATGCTCAGAGCCATCCGGCCTTCTCGTTCCGCCCCGAGACAGGCGAAGAAATCTACCACTCCTTCCTCGGCGTGCCGATCCTGCGCGCCGGCAACACGCTCGGCGTGCTGGTGGTGCAGAACCGCGCCAAGCGCAATTATGTCGAGGAAGAGCTCGAGGCGCTGCAGACCACCGCGATGGTGCTGGCCGAGCTGATCGCTTCAGGCGAGCTGTCGGCGCTGGCCCAGCCGGGCCTGGAACCTGCCGCCCGCCATTCGGCGCAGAAAGTCGGCGCGATCCTGTCGGAAGGCATCGCGCTCGGCCATGTCGTGCTGCACGAGCCGCGCGTTGTCATCAAGGACTACATCGCCGAGGACCTGCCGAAGGAAATCAAGCGGCTCGACACCGCGCTCGCCAAGCTGCGCGCCGATCTCGACCGCATGCTGGAGCGCGGCGACGTCGCCGAGGGCGGCGAGCACCGCGAGGTACTGGAAGCCTACCGCATGTTCGCCAACGACCAGGGCTGGTCGCACAAGCTGCACGAGGCGGTCGCGACCGGCCTCACGGCGGAAGCCGCCGTCGAGCGCGTGCAGTCCGACACCCGCGCGCGCATGCTGCGCTCGACCGATCCCTATTTGCGCGACCGGCTGCATGACCTCGAGGACCTCGGCTACCGCCTGATGCGGCAGCTGGTCGGCCAGGACCACGCACCGTCACGCGAGCAATTGCCCGACAACGCCATCGTCATCGCCCGCGCGATGGGCCCGGCGGCGCTGCTCGACTACGACCGCAAGCGCCTGCGCGGCATCGTGCTGGAGGAAGGCACCGCCAACTCGCACGTCTCGATCGTGGCGCGCGCGCTCGGAATCCCTGCGGTCGGCGAGGTTCCGAACGCGCCGGGAATCGCCGATCCCGGCGATGCCATCATCGTCGACGGCACGTCGGGCTCGATCTATGTGCGCCCGTCGCAGGAGATCGAGGCGGCCTTCGCCGAGCGCGTGCGCTTCCGCGCCCGCCGCCAGGCGCAGTACCTCGCGCTGCGCGACCGGCCCTGCGTCACCAAGGACGGCCAGAAGGTCGAGCTGATGATCAACGCAGGTCTCGCCATCGACCTGCCGCATATCGAGGACACCGGCAGCGCCGGCATCGGCCTGTTCCGCACCGAGCTGCAATTCATGGTCGGCCAGAGCCTGCCGCGCACCAGCGACCAGCTCGCGCTCTATCGCACCGTGCTGGATGCGGCGGGCCCCAAGCCCGTCACCTTCCGCACCCTCGACATCGGCGGCGACAAGGCGCTGCCCTATATGGAAGCGGTGATCGAGGAAAATCCGGCGCTCGGCTGGCGCGCGATCCGGCTCGGACTCGACCGTCCCGGCCTGCTGCGCGGCCAGATCCGCGCGCTGCTGCGCGCCGGCGGCGGCCGCGCGCTGCGCATCATGTTCCCGATGATCTCGGAGGTCGCCGAGTTCGATTCGGCGAAGGCGCTGGTCGAGCGCGAGCTCACCTATCTGCGCCAGCATGGCCACACGCTGCCCGAGCGCATCGACATCGGCACCATGGTCGAGGTGCCGGCGCTGCTGTATCAGCTCGACGAGCTGCTGAAGAAGGTCGATTTCATCTCGGTCGGCTCCAACGATCTGTTCCAGTTCCTGTTCGCGGTCGACCGCGGCAATGCCAAGGTCTCCGAGCGCTTCGACACCATGTCGGCGCCGATCCTGCGTGCGCTCCGCGACATTGCCCGCAAGTCCCATGCGGCGCAGAAGCCGCTGTCGCTCTGCGGCGAGATGGCGTCCAAGCCGATCGGCGCGCTGGCGCTGATCGCGATGGGCTATCGCTCGCTGTCGCTGTCGGCGACCGCGCTCGGCCCGGTCAAAGCGATGGTGATCGATCTCGATGCCAAGAAAGCCGAGGCGATGCTCGGCCCGTTGCTGGACGCGCCAAGCGGCAGCGTCTCGATCCGGCAGAAGCTGACGGAATTTGCCGAGGCCGAAGGCCTGGCCTTGTAGCGGGCCTGTCGCCCGCGTCCGCCGCCTCGCCGCCTTCCGCCATTTGAGACTTTACCCGATGTCGTCACTCCCTGAAGCCAAACTGGACGTCCTGCTCGCGCATCACGCTTCGCTCGAGGCCGAATCGCTCGGACAGCTCGCCTCCGAGCGCTACGTGCAGATCACGCGCGAGCTCGCCGAGATCACGCCGCTGATCGAGGCGGTCAAGACTTACCGGTCCGCGGTTAAAGAACTCGCCGACACCGAGGCGCTGATCGCCGATCCCGCGACGGATGCGGAGATGCGCGGCATGGCGGAAGCCGAGCGCGACGAGCTGACTCCAAGGATCGAGGATCTCGTCCAGAAGATCCGCGTCGCGCTGCTGCCCAAGGACGCCATGGACGACCGCAACGTTGTGCTGGAAATCCGCGCCGGCACCGGCGGCGACGAGGCCTCGCTGTTCGCCGGCGACTTGTTCCGGATGTACGAGCGCTTCGCGAGCCTGCAGGGCTGGAAGGTCGAGGTCATCTCGGCGAGCGAAGGCACCGTCGGCGGCTACAAGGAAATCATCGCGGAGGTGCAGGGCCGCGGCGCGTTCTCGAAGCTGAAGTTCGAGTCCGGCGTGCACCGGGTGCAGCGCGTGCCCGACACCGAGACGCAAGGGCGCATCCACACCTCGGCCGCCACCGTCGCGGTGCTGCCCGAGGTCGAGGATGTCGACGTCGAGATCAAGAACGACGATCTGCGCATCGAGACCATGCGCGCGCAGGGCGCCGGCGGCCAGCACGTCAACAAGACCGAATCGGCGATCCGCATCACCCACATCCCGACCGGCATCGTGGTGATGATGCAGGACAGCCGCTCGCAGCACAAGAACCGCGCCTCGGCCATGAACATCCTGCGCTCGCGCATCTACGACGCCGAGCGGCAACGCGTCGATGCGGCACGCTCGGCCGAGCGCAAGGAAAAGGTCGGCTCCGGCGACCGCAGCGAGCGCATCCGCACCTATAATTTCCCGCAAGGGCGCGTCACCGACCACCGCATCAATCTGACGCTCTACAAGCTGCCGCAGGTGATCGCGGGCGAGGCGCTTGGCGAATTGACCGACGCGCTGACCACCGAGCACCAGGCCGCACAGCTCGCCGCGCAAGGCGCGGCGGCGTGACGCCCCGCGTGAGCGACCGCTTCACCGGACAATCGATCGAGGGCGCACGGCGCGCACTGGCGGCGCAGCTGCGATCGGCGCAGCTCGACGAGGCCGAGCTCGACGCCCGCATCCTGCTCGGTGCTGCGCTCGGCCTCGATCTCACCGGCCTGATCGCGCAGGCCGCCCGGCTCCTCACGGACGCGGAGGCCTCGCGGCTCGCGCAGCATGCGCAACGCCGGATCGCGGGCGAGCCGGTGGCGCGCATTCTCGGCACGCGCGAATTCTGGGGCCTGCCGTTCCGCCTGTCGGAAGCAACCCTGGTCCCGCGCCCCGACACCGAAACGGTGGTCGAGCGTGCGCTCGAACTTTTCCGCGAGCAGGAGGCAATCCACCAGCCACGCATCGCCGACATCGGCACCGGATCCGGCGCAATCCTGCTGGCGCTGTTGCACGATATTCCCGGCGCCTTCGGCGTCGGCACCGATCTCAGCCCGAACGCGCTCGAGACCGCCAGGGGCAATGCCGCAGCCCTCGGCCTTGCCGACCGCTCCGCCTTCGTCGCCTGCTCCTATCTGGCGGCGCTCAGTGGTCCGTTCGACCTCATCGTGTCGAATCCGCCCTATATCCCCTCCGCCGAAATTCCGAAATTGAGTGTCGAGGTGCGCGAGCACGATCCGCACCTGGCGCTCGACGGCGGCAATGACGGATATGACGCCTACCGCGCCCTGATCCCGCAGGCGGCCGAGCGTCTCGCGCCCGGCGGAGCGCTGATCGTCGAGGCCGGACAGGGCCAGGCCCGAAATATTGAAACCCTGATGACGGCTGCGGCGTTAGTGGTGGACAGGCCGGCCAAGGCCGATTTGGCGGGTATCCCGCGGGCCGTTTCGGCCCGAAAAATGCCCCCATAAAAGCCGGATTGGCCTGCAAAAACCTCTTGGAATATCCCTTGGGACCGACTACCTTCTACTCAACACATCGGTGTCGGCCCCGTACGCCTACGGGCGAAAGCCGGGCTCTCGAGCGAGAGCTTCACTGATTTTAGGTTCCAAGCCGCAGGTCCTGTTAAGCGCGATGGCCCATTGAGGTGCGCAGCTTTCCGACCGCAAAGTGAACGAAAGCCTGATATTGCGCGCGAAGACTAACGCAAGAAACCAGGGCTTGTTTTGGCAGGCAAAATGAATGGGTTCGCTGGCGATGAATGCTGGCGGGTGGGGAACGCGTCTTTGTTGAACGCGACGGTCGACGAACATTGGCAGGGTTCAAGCCGCTTCTCGCGTGCGATGCGTGCGAGCGATGTGAACCGCTGTCATCAGGTCACTCCTAGCAATCAGTAATGCGTGCAACCTTTAGGGCTGGAATTAAAGGCAGGACATGAGAAACGGTCAGAACAAGCAGCGGATGCGCAACCGCAACAACAACAACAATAACAACAACCGGCGCGGCCAGAACCCGATGACCCGGGTCTACGAGTCCAACGGACCCGATATCAAGATCCGCGGCACGGCTTCGCATATCGCTGAAAAGTATCTCCAGCTCGCGCGCGACGCGCGCTCCTCGGGCGATCCCGTTGCAGCCGAGAACTACTACCAGCACGCCGAGCATTATTTCCGCTTGATTGCGGCCGCCCAGGAGCAGTTCCGCCAGAACCAGCAGCCGCGCGGCGACGAGCCCATCAGCAGCAATAGCGACGACAGCGAAGACGACGGCGAGAATTTCTCGAATTTCGGCCAGGAGCCGGGCTTCGTCCCGCAGCCGCAACAGCAGCAGCCCTTCATGCGCGACCGCGACGGCCAGCGCGATCATCAGCAGCGTGATCACCAGCAGCGCGACAACCAGCCGTCGTACCAGCGCGACAACCAGCAGCCGCGCGAGCACCGCGAACGCGACCATCGTCCGCAGCCGCCGCAATATCAGCCGCAGCCAATGCCGCCGAACCAGCCGCAGCCCGTCATCGCCGATGCCGGCAGCGTCGATCGCCTGCCCTCCTTCATCACCGGCGCGCAGCCGCAAGTGAATGTTGGCGGTCAGGGCGGCTTCGAGGGCGGTGGTGGTGGTGGTGGCGGCGAACGCTTTCCGCGCCGGCGGCGCCGGCCGCATGGCCCGCGCCCCGAGCGCGAAGCCGCTCCGGCCGCGTCCAGCGACGATCTGGCGCCCGGCGAGTAAAGTTCTTCTGATTTTCTGATCTGCATCGTCCCGGCCCCCGCGCCGGGACGATTTGTTTTCAGCTGCGCGTCACCGTCGAGGACGGCACCAGCACCGGCTTCAACGATGGAATCAGCCGCGCCCGCTCGCGCTTGGCGGGGATCGCGCGATAGACCTGCTTGGTGGCCTCGACGATGTGCACGCCGGCAAAGGGCAGCGACAGTGCCGCCCCGGCGCGCTCCCACATCTGCGCCGATTTCAGCACCCAGCCGCCCGCATAGGGCGGCATGAACAGCGCCTCGCCCCAGGCGGTCGGCGTGAACCAGGTCTGCCGCAGCAGATCGGTGATCTGCGAGCGCGAATAGGGCCGGCCGTGGCCGAACGGCGTATTGTCGCTGCGCGTCCACACGCCGCGCCGGTTCGGGATCACAGCAATGACGCGGCCGGACGGCGACAGCACGCGCCACACCTCGCGCAGTAGCGCGGCCGGGTCGTCCGACATCTCCAGCGCGTGGACCAGCAGGATGCGGTCGACCGCGGAATCGGGAAGCGGCAGCGAGAATTCATCCACCAGCGAGGCCAGCGCCGGCCGCCCCGTAGGCCATTTCAGGACGCCCTGGGCCGCCGGCATGAAGGCGAGGCAGCGCTCAGCGTCCTCGCGGAACAGCCCGAGATAGGGCGTGGGATAGCCGATGCCGAGCACGCGCTGGCCCTCGGCGCGCGGCCAGCGCTCCCTGATGCCGCGATTGATCATTTTCCGCGCCACAATCCCGAGGCGACGGGAATAGAACTCGCGGAGGTCGACGACGTCGATGCTCATGACGGCAATGTAACATGCGCAAGGCCGCGGCTGCGCGCCGAATATTGCATTGCCTGCGCAACGTTAACGCCATATTTGTCTGCCGGGGCTGAGCGCGAAGGAGATGTCATGGCTGCCGAAATTCGTACTTTCAGCTGTTTAAACGACAATTTCGGTTACCTGATCCACGATGTGGAAACCAAGGCGACGGCGTCGATCGACGCGCCGGAGGCCGGCCCCATCCTGAAGGCGCTGGAGCACGAGGGCTGGCAGCTCACCGACATCCTGATCACCCATCATCACGGCGATCATGTCGGCGGGGTCGCCGAACTCAAGCAGAAATATAATTGCCGCGTCGTCGCGCCGCACGACCAGACCACGAAAATCGCCAACGTCGACCTGCGCGTGGCCAATGCCGACGTGGTCAAGATCGGCAACCTGCTGGCGCGCGTCGTGGAGACGCCCGGCCACACGCTCGACCACATCTCCTACGTGTTCGACACCGAGAAGACGGTGTTCGCCGCTGACACGCTGTTCTCGATCGGCTGCGGCCGCGTCTTCGAGGGCACCTACCCGATGATGTGGGATTCGCTGTTGAAGCTGCGGGCCTTGCCCGACGATTTCAAGCTCTATTGCGGCCACGAATACACCGCCTCCAACGTCAAGTTCGCACTCACCGTCGATCCCGACAATGCGGCGCTCCAGGCGCGCGCGGCGGAGGTGACCAGGCTCCGCGCCGAGAACAAGCCCACGATCCCCTCACTGCTTGGTGACGAGAAGCGAGCAAACGTGTTCCTGCGTGCCGATGACCCGGCGGTCGCAGCCAGGCTACACATGAAGGGTGCGGATGCCGCCGCGGTGTTCGGCGAGCTGCGCGAGCGCAAAAACAAATCTTGAAGAACAAATCCTGAAGAAGAAGTCCTGAAGAGCAAATCCTGACGGGGATCGATGCCGACCGCAGCCGAGATCATCGCGCGCCTTGAGCTCCGACCGCACCCCGAAGGCGGGCACTATCGCGAGACGTTTCGCGACCAGACCACGGACGCCAACGGACGTTCGCGCTCGACCCTCATTTACTTCCTGCTTGCGCGCGGCGAGCGCTCGCACTGGCATCGCATCGATGCCGTCGAGATCTGGCATTATTATGCCGGCAGCCCGCTAATGCTGCGCATCGCGCATGAGGGCTGCTCCCAGCACGAGGTCCGCCTCGGCACGGATCTCGTGAGCGGCGAACGACCGCAGGCCATCGTGCCGGCCGATGCATGGCAGATGGCCGAGACAACCGGTGAATGGACACTGGTCGGCTGCACCGTCGCGCCGGCCTTCGAGTTCGCGAAGTTCGAGCTCGCGCCGAAGGGCTGGGAGCCATAGTTCCACACCGTCATTCCGGGGCGCCGCGCAAACGGCGAACCCGGAATCTATCTCGCCACCATTGACGCGGATAAATGGATTCCGAGTTCGTACGTCGTGCGCCCCGGAATGACAGTCACCGTTTCCTGAGCACCATGTCCTTCGCCGCGATCAGGCCGCCGCCGGCGATCAGGACCGCGGCGATGGCGATGTTGGCACTGGCCTTGGCGAAGCCGGCGGCGATGAGGAAGCCGGTCGACAATAGCGGCGTCGCATAGGAGGCGGCGCCGAGCACGCGGATGTCGCCGCGCTTCATCCCGATGTCCCAGGCGTAGAACGCGGCACCGACGGGGCCAATGCCGAGTGCGACGACCGAAAGCCACTGCACCGTGGTCTCGGGCCACACGGTGGTTTCGAGCGCACCGTGCATCAGTGCGGCGAGCACTGATGTGGCGAGGCAGAAGCCCGCGACCGCGTCGGTCGGCACCGCCTTCAATCGGCGCGACAGCACCGAATAGGTTGCCCAGACGAAGGCCGCGATGAAGGCCGCGATCAACCCCGGCACCGCCCCCGGCGCGAAGCCGGAGGTATTGCCGGCGAACAGCAGCACAGTGCCGACGAGGCCGAGCACGGCGCCGACGATGTGATGCACGGCCAGCCGCTCGCCCGGTAGGAACGACGAGAACAGCACGATCAGCAGCGGCCAGAGATAGTTGAGCAGACCGGCTTCAGCCGGCGGCGCGAAGCGCAGCGCGAGGAAATACAGCGCGTGATAGCCAAACAGGCCGCCAACACCGACCACCCACACGACCAAC
The DNA here is from genome assembly GCF_000472645.1 of Bradyrhizobium sp. WSM2254. Classification (NCBI taxonomy): domain Bacteria; kingdom Pseudomonadati; phylum Pseudomonadota; class Alphaproteobacteria; order Hyphomicrobiales; family Nitrobacteraceae; genus Bradyrhizobium; species Bradyrhizobium sp. WSM2254. Next base: position 135,011 of record NZ_AXAB01000024.1, read on the forward strand.
GGCTGGCGCAGGCTTTTCGCCGCCTCACCACGGCCGATCCAGGTGAGGAGGCCGACGAGGCCGCCGATCGCGAAGGTCATCGCGGCGAGCTGGAACGCCGGGATTTTTCCGGTCGCCACCGTCATCACTGACAGCAGTGACCACATCAGGATCGCGGTCAATCCGATCAGCGTCGCGGTGCGGGGAGCCATTTAAATCGCCTCGTCATTCCGGGGCGGCTCGAAGAGCCGAACCCGGAAATCTCGAGATTCCGGGTTCGCCGCTATTGCGGCGCCCCGGAATGACAGTGCATGGACAAATGCCCGGGACAAGCCCGGGCATGACGACGTCGTCGATATCAGCCTGCGTGATGCGATCGCATCACACCATGTACTGACCGCCGTTGACCGTCAGCGTCGAGCCGGTGATGGCGCCGGCCTCGTCGGCGGCGAGGAACACGACCGCGCGCGCAATCTCCTCGGGCTCGCCAAGGCGGCCGATCGGGATCAGCGGCAGGATGGACTTTTCCAGCACGTCCTTCGGCACCGCCTGCACCATTTCGGTGTTGATGTAGCCGGGGCAGATCGCGTTCACGGTGACGCCGCCCTTGGCGTTCTCCAGCGCCAAGGCCTTGGTGAAGCCGATCTCGCCGGCCTTCGCGGCGGAATAGTTCACCTGGCCGAACTGGCCCTTCTGGCCGTTGATCGAGGAGATGTTGATGATGCGGCCGAACTTGCGCCCGCGCATGCCTTCGATCACCTGGCGCGACATGTTGAACAGCGAGCCGAGATTGGTGCCGATCACGGCGTTCCATTGCTCGAGGCTCATCTTGTGGAAGGCGCCGTCCTTGGTGATGCCGGCATTGTTGACGAGCACGTCGATCGAGCCGACCTCGGCCTCGACCTTCTTCACGCCCTCGGCGCAGGCGTCGAAACTGCTGACGTCCCATTTGTAGACGGCGATGCCGGTCTCGGCCTTGAACTTCTCCGCCGCCGCATCGTTGCCGGCATAGCTAGCCGCGACCTTGTAGCCCGCCGCCTTCAGCGCCTTGCTGATCGCAGCTCCGATGCCCCGCGTACCACCCGTCACCAATGCAACACGTGCCATATCGTATTCCTTCCCTTGGACTCTTCGGACGTTTCTGAGTGATCGTTTTAGATGCGGATTATGCGGGACGTTTGACGGACATCAAGAACAAAACGCCCGGCGTGAGCCGGGCGTTTCTCTTTAGTCGAGGCTAATACGGTTGCGAAGAATATTTGATTTGCAATCGCCGCCTTTTTAGTCGCGTGCAACGCACTCACTTATGTGTGCAGCGCACGCGCAAGATCCACGTAAGCTGCGCGTCAGCTATCTTCAGTCGCGCGCCAGACACATCGCGATACCCATGCCGCCGCCGATGCACAGCGTGGCAAGGCCCTTCTTGGAATCGCGCTTCTGCATCTCGTGCAGCAGCGTCACCAGCACGCGTGCGCCGGAGGCGCCGACCGGGTGGCCGATCGCAATCGCGCCGCCGTTGACGTTGACCTTGGAGGTGTCCCAGCCGAGGTCCTTGTTGACGGCGCAGGCCTGCGCCGCGAAGGCCTCGTTGGCCTCGATCAGGTCGAGGTCGCCGACGTTCCAGCCGGCCTTCTTCAGCGCGGCGCGCGAGGCCGGGATCGGGCCCGAGCCCATGATCTTCGGATCGACGCCGGCCTGAGCCCAGGACACGATGCGCGCGAGCGGCTTCTTGCCTTCCTTGGCAGCCTGCTTCGCGGTCATCAGCACCACGGCGGCAGCGCCGTCATTGATGCCGGAAGCAGAGCCTGCGGTGACCGTGCCGTCCTTCTCGAAGGCGGGACGGAGCTTGGCCATCGCATCGAGCGTTGCGCCATGACGCGGATATTCGTCGGCGCTGACGACCACGTCGCCCTTGCGGGTCTTGATGGTGACGGGGACGATCTCGTCGTTGAACTTGCCGGCCTTCTGCGCGGCCTCGGCCTTCTGCTGCGAGGCGACCGCGAACTCGTCCTGCTGGGCGCGGGTGATCTGCCACTGGCGCGCAACGTTCTCGGCAGTGTTGCCCATGTGGTAGCCGTTGAAGGCATCCCACAGGCCGTCCTTGATCATGGTGTCGACGAACTCGAGCGCGCCCATCTTGACGCCGCCGCGCAGATACTGGGCGTGCGGGGCCATGCTCATGGATTCCTGGCCGCCGGCGACCACGATCTCGGAATCGCCGTTGAGCAGCGCCTGGTAGCCGAGCGCGACCGTGCGCAGGCCCGAGCCGCAAAGCTGGTTGACGCCCCAGGCCGGGCTCTCCACCGGAATGCCGGCGGCGATCGAGGCCTGGCGGGCCGGGTTCTGACCCTGAGCCGCGGTCAGGATCTGACCCATGATGACTTCGGAGACCCGCCCGGGCTCGATGCCACCACGCTCCAGCGCGGCCTTGATGGCGACGGCGCCGAGATCATGGGCGGGAAGGGTCGCGAACGCTCCGTTGAAGCTTCCGACCGCGGTGCGGGCGGCGCTGACGATGACGACATCGTCTGACATGGGCATCTCCTGGGGTTGAATGGGGGCAGACGGGGCTGGGGAAACGGCTCGCCAGTCTCGGACGGCATCCTGTTAACGTCATTGCGGCATGTCAATCGGCGGGTGGCCGAATTCATGCCGCGACGCATTCAAAATAGCGTTCTTGGCGCTTTCGCAAGCACGTTTTTGCTGCCCGATTAACCGTGGCGCACAAAACGGTAGCGTGACCCCTTTGAAAATGCTTATTTTGTTGCGTTGCGTACTCTTCCCGCCCTGCGGCATTGGCCCGCCGGGTTCCCGTTCTCAGCGTCTTGCAAGTGAGAGCCCATGGCGAAATCAGACCAACCCACCACCATCAAGAAATACGCGAACCGCCGGCTCTATAACACCGGAACGAGCACCTATGTGACGCTGGAAGACCTCGCCGCCATGGTCAAGGATGGCGAAGATTTCCTGGTCTACGACGCCAAGACCGGCGACGACATCACCCGCTCCGTGCTGGCCCAGATCATCTTCGAGCAGGAGAACAAGGCCGGCCAGAATCTGCTGCCGACCACCTTCCTGCGCCAGCTCATCCGCTTCTACGGCGACAGCATGCAGATGGTGGTACCGAAATATCTGGAACAGTCGATCGCGACGCTGACCCAGGAGCAGGAGAAGTTCCGCAAGCAGATCGCCAACACGCTGTCCGGCACGCCCTTTGCGCCGCTGGAGGAACAGGTCCGCCGCAACATGGAGCTGTTCCAGCAGACTTTCTCGATGTTCAAGCCGTTCGCGCCTGGCGCGGTCCGCCCGGCGGCTGCGCCAGAGCCCGAGCCCGATGCGAGCGCCGAGCCGGCCAAGGACAGCAACATCGACGATCTGCGCCAGCAGATGAAGGAAATGCAGGAACGCCTCGAGCGGATGTCGAAGAAGGAAGAGTAGCTTCTTCGTTTGCGCCGGCGCACCTAGCGCTCTGCCTGCTATTTCTTCCGATGCTGCCACTTGCTCCGCTGTCGTCCCGGCCTAGTGCGCAATTGCGCACGGGGGCCGGGACCCATACCCCCAGGGAGGAGTTGCGGCACGACGCAGGTAACCCCGAGTCATCGCCAAACCACATCCTGTGGTTATGGGTCCCGGCCCCCCGTGCGCAATTGCGCACTAGGCCGGGACGACGTTGGGGAGATATTGTGCTTCCGCATCATTATTGCGAGCGCAGCGAGGCAATGACGGGACAGGCGGCCCTACGCCGCCAGCTTCACCGCATGCGCAAAGTCCCAATAGAGCTTGCGTGCCTTGGTGTAGAGCGGGCCCGGCTTCAGCTCGCGCTCGTCGATGCGAATCACGGGCGCGACCTTGGCGAAATTGCCGGTTGAAAAGATCTCGTCGGCGGCGAGGAAGTCGGCATAGCGCAGCGTCGTCTCGATCACGGTGACGCCGTCGGCGCGAAGCAGGCCGATGACGCGCTGGCGCGTGATGCCGTTGAGGAAGGTGCCGTTCGGCACCGGCGTGAACACCACGCCGTCCTTGGCCATGAACACGTTGGAATTGCCGAACTCGGCGACATTGCCGAGCATGTCGAGCATCAGCGCGTTCTGGAAGCCGCGCGCAGCGGCCTCCGCCAGCGCGCGCGAATTGTTGGGATAGAGGCAGGCCGCCTTGGCCTCGACCGGCGCGCATTCGGCCGTCGGCCTGCGGAACGGCGACAGCGTGATGGCGTTGCCGACGGGTTTGGGCATCGGCGCCTCGTAAATGCACAGGCACCAGTTGGTGGTCTCGGGGTCGAACAGCACGCCGCCGCCCGCCCCGTTCTGCGCCCAGTACATCGGACGGACATAAAGCTCGGCATTGTCCGCGAAACGCGCGATGCCTTCGTTTGCGAGCGTGAGCCAGGTGCCGGCATCGACCACCGGCTTCAGGCCAAAGTTGACCGCGGATTGATTGGCTCGGGCGACGTGACGGTCGAGATCGGGTGCGACGCCTTCGAACGCGCGCGCGCCGTCGAACACGACCGAGCCGAGCCAGGCCGCATGCGTGCGCGGGCCCATGATCGGCACATTGCCGTCGTGCCATTTGCCCTCGAAGAAGGTCCAGCTCGGCGAATATTCGATGGGTTTCTTGATCTCGGCCATGACCGGCCTCCCCTTGGCGTGATGCCGCAATATGGCACGACTATTGGGGCCAAATTCTAAATGATTCCCTGCGGGGAAGCGGTGAGTTACCCTCTCCCCTTGTGGGAGAGGGTGGCTTCGCGCTAGCGAAGCCGGGTGAGGGGTCTCTATCCGCGATCTCATCTGCCGAGAGAACCCCTCATCCGGCGCTTCGCGCCACCTTCTCCCACAAGGGGAGAAGGAAAGGTCCATGCCGCTCGATCCGCTCGCGAAGCGTTTGTTGACCATGATGGCTGCGGCAGGGCCGCAGGCGCGAAGCCGGCCAAGCGTCGAGGCGCGGCGGCAGTCGCTGGCGAAGCTGATGCAGTTTGCGCGCGCTGACGCGCCTGACGTGACCGCCTCCGACGGCACACTGCTCGGCCCCGGCGGAGAGGTTCCCTATCGGCTGTATTCGCCCGCAAGCGCCAGCGAGCGCGCGCCGGGCTTCGTGTTCTTTCACGGCGGCGGCCTGGTTGCCGGCAGCATCGCCACGCACGACCGCATCGCGGCGGCGCTTGCGCATGCCACCGGCTGCCGCCTGGTCTCGGTCGACTACCGCCTCGCGCCGGAGCACAAATTCCCCGCCGCGGTGGACGACGCGATCGCCGCCACCGAATGGGTCGCGCGTGAAGCGTCGTCCCTCGGCATCGACGCCGAGAGGCTCGTGGTCGGCGGCGATTCCGCCGGCGCTACGCTCGCCGCGATCGTGTGCCAGGAGGCGCTGCAGAACGCCGGCCTCTCCATCGTCGCGCAATGCCTGATCTGCCCGGTGCTGGATTTCGAGGAGACCTCGCCTTCGCGCGAGGCGTTCGCCGAGGGCCATCTGATCGATCGCATTACGATCGAGGCCGATCTCGCCGACTACCTGCCCGGCAGCAACATCGATACCGCCGATCCTCGCATCTCACCGCTGCGCGCGACCCGCTTTGCGGGCCTGCCGACCGCGATCATCCATACCGCCGAGTTCGACCCGATGCGCGACGAAGGCAATGCCTATGCGCGCAAGCTGCTCGCCGCAGGCGTCGCCGTCGAGCATGTCTGCCATGACGGCATGGTCCACAATTTCCACGCCATGGGCGCGATCCTGCCGCAGGCACAGCTCGTGCTGTCGCAGATCGGCGAACAGGTGCGGCGGGCGGTGGAGACGTAAAAGCGCGAATCACACGCGCGCGTCGAGCACGGCTCTGGCTGCCACGACATATTCGGGCCAATGCGCATCCGCATAGCGTTCGGCCTGCCGCACGCAGGTGACATTGGGCGCATGGGCGGCCGCAATCGTGCGCGCGAAGCGCTCTTCGGCTACCGTCACGTCGTCGGGCTCGGGCGACGGTACGGCAGCGGCCACGGCAGTCGGGGCCACGGCGAGTCCCGCCAGACCGGTGAGCAGGATGCGGCGTGACGTATTCATGGCTGTCGTCCTTCAATTGTCCGGCCTGCACTCCGGCCGGCGCGTGTGTCGGTGCGATCACGGCAGAGTAACCGCGTGCATCCGTGCAGTCCATCGCTTGCGGATAGCGCTTGACCCCACGAACGATCACGTTCCATCTAACAACGGTTCCACCATTAAATCGCCACGCGTCGGATTGTCACGTGCCTCATCACCGCCGATCGGATCTTCAGGCCTTGCGCCCTGCTGCGTTGGGACTGTTGTGCCTGACGATGTCGGTGGGCGCTGCCTTTGCCGCTGACGAGAAGGACGAATCCGCAAAGCCTGATGTCCCGAACCTCTATCTCGATCTTCGAACGACCTATGCGACGATACCCGCTGGCACGCGCGGGATCGGCTTCGGCAACACGTCCTTGTCGGCCGCGTTCCAAGCGCTGGCGGCGAGCAGGGGCACGACGCTGCCGAACGGCCTGCCCGCCGCAAAATCCATTGCCGTCGACCTGCCGCTGACGGTCGATGTCAGTGATCGCGTATCGCTCTATGGCGGCGTGTCGGGCTCGACGACGGACATCGGCGGCGGCTGGTCGGCATTCGACATCACAAGCTGGAACATCGGCGTGCAGGCCGACCTTTATCAGCAGAACGGCGGAAAAATCCCGACCATCACGCTGCAATCGACCCTGACGCAGTCGGTGCCGAACGAGCAGGGCATGACGACTTCGTTCAACAACATCCTGGAATTCGACTACGCGCTCGACGAGGACGAAACGCGGGGCTGGCTTGCCGGCGTGCAATACACCCACACCGATATCGCGAGCCAGCTCGCCAGTATCCGGCCAAACACGATCCTCTATGCCGGCGGTTATTACCAATGGCCGAGCAATTGGAAGTTCACCGGACGGCTCGGCGTGCAGTCGTTCGGCGGCGCGCAGATCGCAGGGCGAACGCTGGCGGAGTCCTTCACCCAACCGATCCTGCGGCTCGATCTCGACCGCATGGACGACAACGACAACCGCCTGTTCGGCATCACCGCGCAGATCGCGTGGATGCCAAAGCCGTCCTACCAGCTGACACTGCGCACGCCGCTCTACGCCGTACGGAATTGAGCATGATCCGGAAAAGTGTGCAGCGGTTTTCCGAAAAGATCATGCTCGAACAGAACAAGGCGCCGGCTACTCCGGCACCGGCACGTCGAAGGTGTTGAGCGTGACCGAGACCATGCAATAGAGCCGACGAGATAGGACAGCTCGGCCGCGCCATGCTCGCCGAATTCCTTGACCGCGGCACGCCAGGTCAGTTCCGGCAGCACGCCGCCGCTCACGAGCGCCGATGCAACATCGTAGGCGACCGCCTCCTGCTTGGTGAGATCCACCGGCCGCTGCCCGGCGACGATGGTCGCGAGCTTCTCGTCGGAGAGGCCGCGCTGCTCGGCCACCAGCACATGGGCATAGAGCTCGTAGCCGGAACGGAAATGCGAGCCGGTGACGAGGATCGCGACCTCGCGCACCGGCGCAGGCAGCAGCGGGTTTGACGCGATCGCCTTGACCAGCTCCCACACCGGCTTGCCGAAGCGCGGCTCGCGGATCCAGGGATTCCAGGGCCCGAGCAGCGCGCCGTCGTCGCGCATGTTCACAAAGCCTTTGAAATGGTCCTTGATGCCGGCTCGCATGTCGTCATAGAGCGGCTTCTGTTCGTCGGTCAGATCCTTCGGATCGAGAATGGGAAGGCGCACGGCAGGATCTCCTCGTTGAGACGCCGCGAAGCTCGCCCGCACGCGTGTGCATGGCAAGTGAAGTTGCCGTGACATTCGGTCCGGGGCCGGTCACCGCCCGACGGCGTCGGTTACGGCGCCTCCGAGCGCGCCAGCGGCTCGCCCAGCGTATGCATCAGCCGGTTAGCCCAGCCGAAGATCGCGGCCGACAGCACCAGGTCGAGCTGCTCGAGCTCGCGCAGCCCGGCCTCGCCGAGTGCGCGCGCGTCCTCTGCAGTGGCTTCGATCGGCGTCGTCGAGAGCTTTGTAGCGAAATTGAACAGTGCCTGCTGGCGCGCCTCCAGCGTGGCATCGCGCTCGTCGGCGAAGATCTCCTCGACGACGTCGTTGCGTCCGGAGTAACTGATGAAGCGTGAGGCGTGCACGGCGGCGCAATAGATGCAGCGGTTGACGACCGAGGCACTCAGCGCGCCGAGCTCACGTTCGGCCGCGGACAAGCCGTCCTTGCCATACATGATGAGGTTGAACAGCGGCGAGCGCACCGCGAGCGATTCCGGGTCATGCGCCAGCGTCAGCACGTAAGGCGAGACGCCCTTGTTGGAGGGCGTGACCTTCATCGCCGCGAGCTGCTCTGACGTCGCCGAGGCGAGCTCGACCGGCGTGACATAGGGCGACCAGGTCGGGATCGTGGCGGTGAAGTTGTGGACGACCTCGCTCATCGGGCTTCGACCTCTTTCAGGAGCCTGAGGCCGGCCAGGACCCGCAGCTGGTAGTTCACGAAGGCGGCAAGCTCGGACAACCGCACGATATCGGCCTCGCTGACGCCGGCCGTCTTCAGCGCCGCGATGTCCTGTCGCGTCGCCTCGCGCGGCGACAGCGTCAGCAGGTCGGCATGGCGGGCCATGGCGTCGTGCAGGGAATCGCCACACACGCCGCCGGGCCATGCGAGGGCGGCCAGGTCGAGATCGCTCGCATGCGCCAGATAGGATTCGTAATGCGCGGTCAGCGCCTCGTCGCCGACGTGCCGGCACATCCGCGCCGCGAGCGCCGCCCGCAGGCCGTGGCTCAGCCCGCCGGGTTCGCGCGGCAGCAGCACCGCGTCATGGGCAGCTTCGCTGAGGCGCAAAATCTCGGCGCGGGCGTTCAGAGTCTGGCCGAGCGGTGACGCCGCGCGCACGCCGGCAATGGTTTCGATCAGCGTGGTCAAGCAACACTCCGCGGGCTCTGTGGATTGACAACATCCTCGACGGCGAGCGCCAGCGGCTGCGCCGTATCCAAAAACGACGACAGGGCAGTCTCGAATGGCGTTGGATCGAGGCCGCGTGCTTTCAGCCATGCGGGGTCATAATAGGTCTGCCGATAGCGCTCGCCGGAATCGCAGATCAGCGTGACCAGCGATCCGGTTTGGCCGGCGCTACGCATCTCCGAAGCAATGCGGCACAGCGCCAGGAAATTGGTGCCGGTGGACCCGCCGACGGATCGACGCAGCCGGCGCGACAGTACGTTCATCGCCGCAATCGTTGCTACGTCCGGGATCTTCATCATGCGGTCGACAACGCCTGGCACGAAGGACGGTTCGCAGCGCGGCCTGCCGACGCCCTCGATCAGCGAGGGCCGCTCGCAAACGCGGGAGCGGTCCTGCGAACGGAAGCAGTCGAAGAAGGCGGAATGCTCGACATCGGCGACGCAGAGCCGCGTAGGATATTGGCGATAGCGCAAATAGCGTCCGATGGTGGCCGAGGTGCCGCCGGTGCCGGCGCCCATCACGATCCAGTCCGGCAGCGGGCGCGGCTCGCCCTGCAATTGCGTGAAGATCGATTCGGCAATGTTGTTGTTGCCGCGCCAGTCGGTGGCGCGCTCGGCGAAGGTGAACTGGTCCATGTAGTGGCCGTTCAGGCGGGTGGCGAGCGCAGCAGCCTCGGCATAGAGCGCGCGGCCGTCGTCGATCAGATGGCAGTTGCCGCCATAATGCTCGATCGCGGCGATCTTCTCCGCCGAGGTCGTGCGCGGCATCACGGCGTAGAAGGGCACGCCGATCATCTGCGCGAAATAGGCTTCCGACACCGCGGTCGACCCCGACGATGCCTCGACGACGGGCGTGGCTTCACCGATGTGGCCATTGCAGAGCGCGTAGAGGAACAGCGAGCGCGCCAGCCGATGCTTCAGGCTGCCGGTCGGATGCGTGGACTCGTCCTTCAGATAGATATCGATGCCTGATAGCGCGGGCACGATCAGCCGGATCAGATGCGTGTCGGCCGTGCGGCATTGGTCGGCCTCGATCGCAGCTACAGCCTCGTCGACCCAGCCGCGCCGGTAGGCCGGTCCGGCCGGATTGTGGTGGCGAAAGGGGGTTGGCTCCATCGGCATGACAAGAATCCTCTCATAATACTTCTTGCACATCAAGAAATATTGTTCATTCTATATCCACATAATGTAGGCGACATGGCCATGAACCAGGACGTTATCGACATCCGCCTTCTCGAGGCCTTCGCCGCCGTGATGTCGGCCGGCAGCATCACCGGCGCGGCGCGGCTGCTCGGCCGATCGCAGCCGGTCGTGACGCGTCAGATCCAGGATCTCGAAGCTGACGTCGGCTATCTCCTGTTCACCCGGAACGGCCCGCGCATCAGCCCGACGCCAAAGGGCGTGCTGTTTCATGCCGAGGTCGAGCGGCTGCTGATGGGCTTGAAGCACATCCGCCAGCGCGCCAACGCGATCGGTGCGGGTGCGCTTCCCGTGCTCAGCCTGGCGGCAATCCCGGCGCTGGCGGCCGGCTTCGTCCCGGCTGCGCTCGCAGCGCTCGAACGCGAGTTGCTGCCAAGCCAGGTCCACGTGCAGGCGCTCTCGGCCGAGAACGTCGTGCAATCGGTGCTGTCGCAGTCGGTCGATTTCGGCCTTGCGAGCCTGCCGATCCAGCATCCCGGGCTCGACGTACAGTGGGTCTGCGAGGTGCCCTGCGTCGCGTGCCTCGCGATGGATCATCCGCTGGCGAAGAAGAAGGTCATTCGCCTGAAGGATCTTGCTGGCGTCCGGCTGCTGACGATGGCTAACCCCTACCGGCTTCGCCGCCGGGTGGAGGAGGCGCTGGAGCGTGAGGGTGTCGTGCCCGCTGAGGTCATCGACACCAACGCTTCGCTGACGGCGATCGCCATGGCCAAGCAGTCGCTCGGCATCGCCGTGGTCGAGCCGGTGCTGACCTCCAGCCTGCCGGTGGAGGGTGTCGTCACCCGGCCCCTGGACGTGTCCATTCCCTTCCTGTTCGCCGCGATTGCGCCGACCGGGCGCGAGCTGACGCCGACGGTCGCCGCGCTCAACGACGCACTGCGCGCCGCGGTCGCGCTGATGCCTGGCGCAAGGCTGCATAGCGGCGCCGCCGCGCTGGCCGAGGCCGGCGATGAAACCAGTGAATTCGAGAAAGCTCCCTCATGACGACGATGACACCTGACGTGGCGGGCCTCGCGGCGCTTGAAGCGCGCCTGAAGCAGGATCTGGCCTGGCTCGAACTGCCGGCCAAGTCGTGGGTGCCGCGCCGCGTCGTCGATGGCGAGAGCGTCATCGACGTCGTCATCGTCGGCGCGGGCATGGCCGGCCTCGTCGCCTCCGCCATGCTCAGGCGTCTCGGCGTCGACAACCAGCTCGTGCTCGATCGCGCGCGCGTCGGCGAGGAAGGTCCCTGGGTCACGTTCGCCCGGATGCGGACGCTGCGCTCGCCCAAGGAATTGACCGGCCCTGCGATGGGCATGCCGGCGCTGACCTTCCGCGCCTTCTACGAGGCGCAATATGGCAGGCAGGCCTGGCAGGCGCTTGACCGCGCGCCGCGCACGATGTGGATGGATTACCTGATCTGGTACCGCAAGGTGCTGGGCCTGCCGGTCCGCAACGGGGTTTCGGTCGAGCGAATCCACGCGCGCTCCGATGAACTGTTCACACTCGAAATCAGCGAAGGCGGCACGTCGCGGCAAATTCTCGCGCGCCACGTCGTGCTGGCGACGGGGCGCGACGGCCTCGGCGGTGCTTACGTGCCGCCGCTGTGCGACGGCATCGACCGACGTTTCTGGGCGCATTCGTCCGCCCCCATCGACTTCGAGAGACTTCGCGGCAGGCGTGTTGCCGTCGTCGGCGCGGGCGCATCCGCGATGGACAACGCAGCGATGGCGCTGGAGGCGGGCGCAGCGCGGCTCGACCTCTTCATTCGGCGCGCGGACATCCCGCGCGTCAACAAGTTCACCGGCATCGGCAGCCAGGGCGTCGTCCACGGCTTTGCCGGCCTGTCGGATGACTGGAAATGGCGTTTCCTCGATCACACGCTGAAGGCGCAGACGCCGCCGCCGCGTCAAAGCGTGCTGCGCGTCTCCGCCTATCCGCAGGCGCATTTCCATCTCGCAAGCCCGATCGATGATCTCGTCGTCGCGGGAGACCATCTCATGGTGACGACGCCGAAGGGCCGCTACGCGACCGATTTCATCATCTTCGGCACGGGCTTCAAGGTCGACCTCGCGTTGCGCGACGAGCTTGCCGAGTTCGCGCCGCATATCCGCTTCTGGTGCGACCGCTTCCCGGCACCTGACGGCATGGACAATGCCGAGCTGGAGAACTCGCCAGACCTCGGCGACAGCTTCCAGTTCCTGGAGAAAGAGCCCGGCGCCTGCCCCATGTTGGCGCGGCTGCATTGCTTCAACTATCCGGCGACGCTGAGCCACGGAAAGCTCTCCGGCGATATCCCTGCGATCAGCGAGGGCGCCGACCGGCTTGCGCGCGGCATCGTCCGTCGCCTGTTCGTCGAGGATCGCGAGATTCATTTCGCCAACCTCAAGGCCTTCGCCACGCCGGAACTCTCCGGCGACGAATGGCAGGATGCCGACGTCACCCATCAACCCGCCGAATAGGCGCAACCGGACAGGCAAGCGAGAGATGCAGACGAACAGGAAAGCCATCGCGGCCGCGATCGCCGGCAATGCGCTGGAGTGGTACGACTTCACGGTGTTCGCGCTGATGACACCGATCATCAAGAACCTGTTCTTCCCGGTCGACCCGAAAATTCCGGGCAGTGAGATCAACGCGCTGCTGCTGACCACCGCGCTGTTCGGCACCGGCTTCTTCATGCGGCCGATCGGCGGCCTCGTGCTCGGCTATTTCGGCGATCGCAAGGGGCGGAAGGCGGCGATGACGCTCGGCATGGGCATCATGGCCGTGTCGGTCGCGCTGTTGGCGTTGACGCCGACCTACGCCACGGCCGGCATTGCGGCGCCGCTGATCGTGCTGCTGGCGCGGCTGTTGCAGGGCTTTTCGGTCGGCGGCGAGTTCGGCACCTCGACCGCCTATCTGATCGAAGCGGCGCCTCCCGGCCGCACCGGCTTCTATGGATCGTGGCAGATCGCCGGCCAGCTCATGGCCAACGTGCTCGGCGCAGTGCTGGGCGCCACCCTGACGCTGGCGTTCACGCAGGAGCAGCTTGCCGCCGGCGCCTGGCGCATTCCCTTCTTCGTCGGTCTCGTGATCGTTCCGATCCTGCTCTATATGCGCGCCAGCGTCATCGAGCCCGAAGCTTCCCGGCGCAGCATGGCGACGGTGCACAAGGACAATTTCATCGCCGCGCTGAAGAATCCCGGCCGCAATTTCCTGATCGGCATGGGCATGGTGGTGGCGAGCGCCGTGTCGTTCTACGTCACCTTCGGCTACACCGTGACCTACGCCAAGGAGGTGCTGAAGCTGCCGCTGATGCAGAGCTTCCTGGTGCAGATGATCGCGGCAATCGTGATGGTGATCGTCGTGCCGATCGCGGGCGCCGTCTCCGACCGCTATCCGCGCAGGCCGCTGTTGCTGGTCTCGTTGATCGGCTATTTCGTCTCGCTCTACCCGCTCTATGCCTGGGTGATCTCCGAGCCGTCGATCGCAAGGCTGCTGGTCGCCCAGGTCGTCATCGGCTTCTTCAGCGCCTTCTTCCTCGGCGTCTACTGCACCACGCTGGTCGAGCTGTTCCCGATCCGCATTCGCTCGACCGCGCTCGCGATCGTCAACAACGTCGCGGTGCTGGTGTTCGGCGGCTTTGCCCAGTTCTTCGTGACCTGGCTGATCGCGCTCACCGGCTCCCCGCTGGCGCCGATCTTCTATGTCATGATCGGCGTCGGCCTCGGGCTGATGGCGGTGATCGCGATGCGGCCGGAGGACGCAGAGCGGGAGCAGGTCGCGGACGGCGTCGTCGAACAGGCATCGTGAAGCCGCTCAAAACTCCAGCGGCGCGTTGTCGACGACTTCCTTCATCACGAAGAAGGTGCGGGTCTGGCGCACGCCGGGCAGCGCGATGAGCTGCTCGCCATGGATGCGGTTGAAGTCCTCCATGTCGCCGACGCGGATCTTGAGGAAATAGTCGAAGTCGCCGGCGACGAGGTGGCAGTCGAGCACGAATTTCAGCTTTGCGATCGCCTGCTCGAAGATGGCAAAGCTTTCCGGCGTCGAGCGGTCCAGCACGACGCCGACCATGACCAGGGTCCCCTTTGCCACCTTCTTCGGGGCAACCATGGCGCGCACAGTGGCGATGAAGCCGTCCTCGAACAGGCGCTGGGTGCGGCGATGGCAGGTCGCGGGGCTGATTGCGACGGTTTCGGCCAGCTCGGCATTGCTGAGCCGGCCGTTATTTTGCAGCAATCTCAAGATCTTAAGGTCAACGCGGTCTAGCCGGGACGACATGGAAGAAGCTTCCGAGATTGGAGCATTTTCTGAAAGAAATATTACCTCATTTGCCAATCGCCGCAAGATAACATGCAATACGGGCGCAGCATTCGAGAGCACATTCCTTATCACCTATGCTAGTCGCTGCGGCCAGCTCAACACCAATCGGGATGACCTGACCATGCTGGAAAAATTCGCGCGCTATCCGCTGACCTTCGGCCCGACGCCCATCGAGAAGCTGGAGCGGCTGTCGAAGCATCTCGGCGGCAATGTCGAGATCTATGCCAAGCGCGAGGACTGCAATTCCGGTCTCGCCTATGGCGGCAATAAGCTGCGCAAGCTCGAATACATCATCCCGGATGCGATCGCCTCGAACGCCGACACGCTGGTCTCGATCGGCGGCGTGCAGTCCAACCACACCCGCATGATCGCCGCCGTCGCCGCCAAGATCGGCATGAAGTGCCGCCTGGTGCAGGAAGCCTGGGTGCCGCACGAGGACGCCGTCTATGACCGTGTCGGCAACATCATGCTCTCGCGCATCATGGGCGCCGACGTGCGCCTGGTCGACGACGGCTTCGACATCGGCATTCGCAAGAGCTGGGAGCAGGCGATCGAGGAGGTGAAGGCCGCGGGCGGCAAGCCTTACGCGATTCCCGCCGGCGCCTCCGTGCACAAATTTGGCGGGCTCGGCTATGTCGGCTTCGCCGAGGAAGTGCGCAAGCAGGAAGCCGAGCTCGGCTTCAAGTTCGACTACATCGTGGTCTGCACCGTCACCGGCTCGACCCATGCCGGCATGCTGGTCGGCTTCGCCGCCGACGGCCGCGCGCGAAAGGTGATCGGCATCGACGGGTCGTTCACCCCGGCGCAAACCAAGGCGCAGGTGCTCTCGATCGCCCAGAACACGGCCAAGCTCGTCGAGCTCGGCAAGGACATCGTTGCAGACGATGTCGTGCTGATCGAGGACTACGCCTATCCCGCCTATGGCGTGCCGTCGGAAGAGACCAAGGAAGCGATCCGCCTCACCGCTCGTCTCGAAGCCATGATCACCGACCCCGTCTACGAGGGCAAGTCGATGCAGGGTCTGATCGACCTGACGCAGAAGGGCTATTTCGAGAAGGGCGCGAAGGTCCTCTACGCGCATCTCGGCGGCGCGCCCGCGCTCAACGGCTACGGGTATGCGTTCAGGAATGGCTGAGGTTGCCCGCCTCGCGCCTCATTTACAGCTGTCGTCCCGGCGAAGGCCGGGACCCATAACCCCAGGGAGCAGTTTGGCGAAGAACGTCGTCGCGCCTGCCCCAAGACAAATCACGCGGTATGGATCCCGGATCTGCGCTCCGCTTCGCTGCGCTTGTCCGGGATGACGACGTGGAGGGATGCTCGCCCCCTTACCGCGTCCTGATCAGCCGCAGCAGCTCGTCGCCGTAATGCTCGAGCTTCTTGTCGCCGATGCCGGGCACGTTGCGGAGCTCGTCCAGCGTCGTCGGCCAGGCCCGCACGATGCCGTCGATGGTGGCATCGTGCAGCACCACATAGGCCGGCACGCCGCGTTCGCGCGCGACGTCCGAGCGCCAGGAGCGCAGCCGCGCGCGCAGCTCTGGATCGACGTCGCCTTGCGGAGCGCTTGCGGCAGGCGCGAGATCGCCGCGGCGGGATTTGGCGCGGCTGGAACGGATGCGGGCGCCGGGCGCCTCCTCGCGCAGCCACACCTCGGTCTCGCCGCGTAGCACGCCGCGTGCGGAGTCCGTCAGCTTCAGCGCGCCATAGGCTTCACTGTCGCTCTGCAAATGGCCCATCGCCACGAGCTGCCGCAGCACCGTGCGCCACTGCTTTTCGTTGAGCTCGCGCCCGATGCCGAATACCGACAGCTTGTCGTGGCCGAACTGCGTGACCTTCTCGGTCAGGCGGCCGATCAGCACGTCGATCAGGTGCATTGCGCCGAAACGCTGGCCGGTGCGATAGACGCAGGAGAGCAGTTTTTGCGCCAGCACCTTGCCGTCGCGCATCTTCGGCGGCGTCAGGCAATTGTCGCAATTGCCGCAGGTTTCGCCGTGCACGATCTCGCCGAAATAGGCGAGCAGCCGCCTGCGCCGGCACTGCGCGGTCTCGGCGAGCCCGACCAGCGCGTCGAGCTTGCCGATCGACACGCGCTTGAAATCGTCGGAGCCGCTGGACTCGTCGATCATGCGGCGCTGCTGCACGATGTCGGAGAGGCCATAGGCCATCCATGCCGCGGACGGCTTGCCATCGCGGCCGGCGCGTCCCGTCTCCTGGTAATAGGCCTCGATGCTCTTGGGCAGATCGAGATGGGCGACGAAGCGCACGTCGGGTTTGTCGATGCCCATGCCGAAGGCGATGGTCGCCACGATGACGATGCCGTCCTCGTTGAGGAAGCGATCCTGGTTGCGCGAGCGCACGCTGCTGTCGAGCCCGGCGTGATAGGGCAGCGCGGCAATGCCGGCATCGTCGAGCGCGGCGGCGACCTCCTCGACCCGGTTGCGCGACAGGCAGTAGACCACGCCGGCGTCGCCCGCATGGCGCTCCCGGATGAACTCCTTGAGCTGCGACACCGCATTGCGCTTGTCGACGATCTCGTAGCGGATGTTGGGGCGGTCGAAGCTGGAGACGAATTGCGGACTGCCCCCAAGCTGGAGCCGTTCGACAATTTCCTTCCGCGTCAGCTCGTCGGCGGTTGCGGTCAGCGCGATGCGCGGTACCTCGGGGAACCGCTCGGCGATGATGGAGAGGCCGACATATTCGGGGCGGAAGTCGTGGCCCCATTGCGAGACGCAATGCGCCTCGTCGATGGCGAACAGTGCGACCTTGGCCTGTGCCAGCATCGACAGGCAGCGCGGCGTCACCAGCCGTTCCGGCGCGACATAGAGCAGGTCGAGATCGCCCGCGATCAGGCGCCGCTCGATGTCGGAGGCCTCCTGCGGCGTCAGCGACGAGTTCAGCGCCGCGGCGTTGACACCGGCCTCGAGCAGGCCGGCGACCTGGTCGCGCATCAGCGCAATCAATGGCGAGACCACGATGCCGCAGCCTTCCCGCAGCAACGACGGCAGCTGGTAGCACAGCGACTTGCCGCCGCCGGTCGGCATCAGCACCAGGCAATTGCCGCCATCGGTGACGTGCCGGATGATCTCGCCCTGCGCGCCGCGGAACCCCGGCAGGCCGAACACCGAATGCAGCACCGACAGCGCGTCGCGGCCGTTGGCCGGCGCGGGCAGCGGAGCGATGGAAGGGACGTTCATGGGTGTGTCGGAGGCCGTGGGATTCGTCACAAGGCCAGTCGCATGCTGGCGCGGGCGTGGCAAGGCCGTTCGCGCGGCAAGGCCGAGTCTTCCCCTCTCCCCTTGTGAGAGGGTGGCTCGCCGCGTAGCGGCGAGACGGGTGAGGGGTTCTCTCGACGGATTCGATAGAGGTTGATTCGCTGAAACAGACCCCTCATCCGGCGCTTTGCGCCACCTTCTCCCACAAGGGGAGAAGGAAGAAAGACGCTACGCCCCGATCCTTCGCAATGCCTCCGCAACGGTCACGATCGGCATGTCGCGCTTGCCGGCCGCCTCAAGCGCATGGCGCATCAGCTGCGGCGTGCAGCCATAGGGGCTCGGCGCGTTCGCGACGTCATGGCCGTAGAAGATGAGCCATCCACCGCTCTCGACCGCCTCGTCGAAATAACGATCGACGCCCGCCGTATCGATCTCGCAATCGACCAGCGGCGAGGCGCGCAGGAATTGGAGGTCGATGACGTCGCGATTGACGCCGGGCAGAATGCCGCGTGCCGAGCGAAAGGTTCTTGCGAGCTGCGGCTTGCGCCAGACCGAGGCGAGGCCGTACGGATAGGCGAAATTCTCCAGCGTGATCGAGGAATCGATGGCGCGGAGATGGCTCCGGTTCCGTTCGATCTCGCGGGTCATGGCGGCCTCGTCGAGATCGACCGCGCACTGGTGCGAAAAGGTGTGGCATGCAATCTCGTGGCCGGCACGGTGAAGCCGCACGATCGCGTCGTTCGACAGCCCATGCCAGTGATCCGACGGCCGGTCGATCAGGCTGCCGGCGATGTAATAGGTGCCGCGGCCGCCATGCGCTTCGAGGAGCGAGGCGCCCTCGCCGGCGGCACTATCGGGGGCATCGTCGAAGGTAAAGCTCACCATCGGCGCATGCGCGGGCAGCCGGTGCGGCGCGGCACGGAAGTGCCGGGCGAGCCGATTGCTCACGCGTCCCTGGAGTGCCGACCACACGACTGCGTTTCCTGTGATTCTGTGTTTCCGTATTTCTCTACTGAAACATTCGCGCGCCGGTTGAGGCAAGCTTAACGCTTGGGTAATCCTAACGCGGAACCAACGCCCTTGGGCTGGCGCGCAAGGACCGCGGCCTCGGCTTCCGCACCGAGATACTGCAGCCAATTGCGGAATAGGGCCGCCGCCGCGCTGCCGGCGGCGATATCAGCGCGCAAGTTCAGCGCCGGCAGGTCATTGGTCAGCGCCGGATGGCGCTGGTGCCTCGCCTGCTTCTCGAAGCGCACAAGCTTCTCTTCCGTCGCTGCGTCAAAATAACTCACGGGCAAATGCGGATAATTCTCGCGCTCACGCGCGAGGTAGCGGCCGACGTCGCGCAGATATTCGCGCTGAAGCGACAATGCGTCATATTCGGGGTGGCCCTGGAAGAACACGAAGCGGCTGGCATATTGGCGGACGAAGACGTCGACGCCGGCCAGAGCCGACCGGGTCAGCACCCGATAACCGGCCTGATCGAGGTCGCTCTCGACAATCTCATTCAGGCGCGAATGCGAAACCTTGAGCGGCGCAGGCACGGCATGCGTCAGCGGATCGGTCGTGACGGCCTCGCAGTCGAAGATGCCGTGACACTTGGCCGGCAACCGTTGCCGCGCAATGCCGTCGAGGTGCAGGACTGCGGCATGCGCGGCAAGGCATGACCAGATCGTCGAGCGCGTGTTGGCCTTGGCCCAGTCGACCAGATCGGTGAGGTCGCGCCAGTACGGCTCCTGGTCGAGCTCGGGCGCGACCGGCTCGGCGCCGGTCACGATCAGCCCGTCGAATCGCTGACGCTTGAGATCCGCGAGATCTGAATATTCGCTCTCGACGTGCCATTTCGCTTCGGGCGAGCGCTTGACCGAGGGCAGCGAGAAACAGTGGAAGCGGATGCGGCGCGGGCCCGCGGCGGCCTGGAGCAGCTTCATGAACTGCCGCTCGGTCGCCTTCAGCGCCGGATCGGGCATGTTGTTGATCAGCCCGATGGTGAGCTCGGCGCCGGCATGATCGCGCGCCAGATCGCCCTCAGCCGGCACCAGTGCCGGGCTCGATATCCCATGATCCCTGTTGATCAGGATCGTCATCGGGGCCGTCGCCTACTCCGCGGCCTGGAGGCGCGACGACGGACAGGCTTTCTCCAACGCCTGGTCGATGTCCTCGATGATATCGGCGGCATGCTCGATGCCGATGGACAGGCGGATCGTCTCCGGCAGCACGCCGGCGACGCGCTGCTGCTCCGCCGACATCTGCCGGTGCGTGGTCGAGGCCGGATGGCAGGCCAGCGACTTGGCATCGCCGATATTGACGAGGCGCGTGATCAGCTTCAGGGCATCGTAGAAGGCCTTGCCGGCTTCCATGCCGCCCTTGATGCCGAAGGTGAACAGCGAGGAAGCGTTGCCGTCGAGATATTTCTGGACCAGCGGATAGTAGGGGCTGTCCGGGAAGCCAGTGTAGTTGATCCAGGCGACGCGCGGGTCGGTGCGGAGGAATTCGGCGACCTTGCGTGCATTCTCGACGTGGCGCTCCATGCGCAGCGCCACGGTCTCGATACCCTGGAGCAGCAGGAAGGCATTGAAGGGCGAGAGCACCGAGCCCATGGTGCGCTGATAGACGCTGCGCGCGCGCTCGATATAGGCGGTCCTGCCGAAGCGCTCGGCATAGACGAGGCCGTGATAGGAAGCGTCCGGCTTGTTATAGGCCGGAAAGCGGTCGGCGTATTTCGCCCAGGGGAAGTTTCCGGAATCGACGATGGCGCCGCCGAGCGTGGTGCCGTGGCCGCCCAGGAACTTGGTCAGCGAATGCACGGCGATGTCGGCGCCGTAGTCGAACGGCTTGAGCAGGATCGGGGTTGCGACCGTGTTGTCGACGATCAGCGGCACGCCGTGGGCGTGCGCGATCTTCGCCAATGCCTCGATGTCGCAGACATTGCCGGCGGGATTGCCGATGGTCTCGGCGAACACCGCACGGGTGTTCTCGTCGATCAGCTTCTCGATTGCATCCGGCTTGTCGCTCTCGGCGAAGCGGCCTGTGATGCCCTGGCGCGGCAGAATGTGCGAGAGCAGCGTGTGCGTGGTGCCGTAGAGCTGCGGCACGGACACGATGTTGCCGCCGTGATCGGCGACGTTGACGAAGGCGAAATGCAGCGCCGCCTGGCCAGTCGCGACCGCGAGCGCACCGACGCCGCCTTCGAGCTGGCTGATGCGCTTCTCCAGCACCGCGCTGGTCGGATTGGCAATGCGGCTGTAACGGAAACCCTCGGCCTCAAGATTGAAGAGGGCCGCGCCGTGATCGGCGCTGTCGAAGGCATAGGCCGCGGTCTGGTAGATCGGCACGGCAACCGCGTGCGTGGTGGCTTCGGGCTCATAGCCCGCGTGAATAGCGATCGTCTCGTTGCGCATCGTGCCACCTCCGCGTGGAGCGGGCCGCACTTATTGGCCTGTATGAGGCATGTGCGTTGTCCGCCGTCCTCGTGTTAGAGGCGGGTGGTAAAGCGGGCAATAATTCGCCTAGAGATCGAGGAAGTAACCCTAACGGTTATTGGTGAATTGGCTAAAATACCAATCAAATTGGATTAACGAATTTGGTGCGCGCCTTGCTGCGCCTCGTGCCGTGCTTACCCTTCTCCCCTTGTGGGCCTGTTGCGTAATTCGTCAATTGTGATTCCCTAGGGCAAAGCCTTGGAGGGTAGC